>DATMAC010000167.1:0-3972 GCA_035573655.1 Thermoflexus sp. | reverse complement strand
CCCCCGACGGAAACCCCGGATACCCGGGTTGATATCGCGTGAGAAGGGCGGAATCGGGCCGTGGCTTCCTGTATATCTCAGATACTCTCTGAAGGGAAAGAAGTTTTTCGGGAAAACCCCAAATTCATGGACCAAGCATCCGCCTGATGGCTGAGCGTTCTTCTTTGGAACGACCGCTGGTGGCCATTGTGGGGCCGACCGCTGTCGGCAAAAGCGAGGTCGCCTTGGAGTTGGCGGAACGTTTCGATGGGGAGATCGTCTCTGCGGACTCCCGCCAGATTTACCGAGGCATGGACATCGGCACGGCGAAGCCGACCCCCGAGGAGCGCGCCCGCGTTCCCCATCACTTGATCGATGCCACCGACCCGGATCGCCCGCTGACCCTGGCGGAATACCAGCGCATGGCGTATGCGGCCATCGATGAGATCCACCGCCGGGGGCGGTTGCCGTTTCTGGTCGGCGGAACCGGCCTCTACGTGTGGGCGGTGGTGGAGGGATGGCAGATCCCCCCGGCGCCGCCGGATCCGGAGCTGCGCCGCGCATTGGAAGAGCGGGCGCAACGCGAAGGCCCCCAGGCGCTCTATGAGGAATTGCTGCGGCTGGATCCCGAGGCGGCCTCGTTCATCGATCCCCGGAATATCCGCCGGGTGATCCGCGCCTTGGAGGTTTGCTATCAAACCGGGAAGCCGTTCTCGACCCAGCGACGCAAGAACCCTCCGCCTTACCGAACGCTCCTCATCGGCCTGACCCGCCCCCGGGCGGAGCTCTACCGGCGGATCGATGAGCGGATCGACCGCATGATCGCCCAGGGGCTGGTGGAGGAGGTGAAGCGGCTGGCGGAGCGTTACCCGTGGGACCTCCCGGCGATGACCGGTCTGGGCTATCGGCAGATCGGGGCCTACCTGCGGGGCGAGATCTCGCTGGAGGAGGCGATCCGTCAGATCCGATCCGCCACCCGGGATTTCGTGCACCATCAATATAACTGGTTCCGCTTGAGCGATCCCCGCATTCGGTGGTTCGACATCAGTCAGACGGATGTGGGGGCGATTGAGGAATGGCTTCGGGAGCAGCTGGGCCGCCCTCCCGTTCAGGGATAAGGCGCGCGGTGCGCCCCTGCCTACCCGGTCTCCATCCCGACCACCCGGATGAACACTTCCTCCAGGGAGAAGGATTGGGGGATCATGGCCTCCAGATCCAGCCCTTGACCGACGAGCCAGCGAGCCAGGTCGGCCGGGCGGCGATCCGGGGCCAGGCGGAGGGTGAGGCGGTTGTCGGTGACCGCGAGCACCTCCCCCCAGGCGCGCAACGCGGCTTCCAGGCCTGCCGGGATGTGCCCCAGCTGCAGGGCCAGCGTGGTCGCCGCTCCGGCCTGGAGGTCCATCGTCTCCACCACCACACCTCCCTTAATGAAGGCGACCCGGTCACAGATCCGCTCCACCTCGCTGAGCAGGTGGGAGTTCAGGAAGATCGTGACCCCCTGGGCCTTCTGGGCTCGCAGGAAATCCCGCACCAGGATCCGCCCGGCGGGGTCCAGGCCGGAGGTCGGCTCATCCAGGAAGACCAAGCGGGGCTCATGGACGAAGGCCTGGGCTAACCCCAGGCGCTGCCGCATCCCTTTGGAGAACGTGCGAAAAGGGCGCCGCGCGTCCGCGGCGAGGCCAACGCGCTCCAGCAGCTCCGGGATGCGCCGCCGCAGGCGATCGGGTTCCACGCCTGCCAGGCGGCCGTGGAACCACAGGATCTCCTCGGCGGTGAGCCAGTCGGGGAAGGCAAAGCCCTCTGGGAGGAAACCGATCTCCCGCCGGGCGTGGCGGTCGCCCAACGGCCGCCCCAGGACCCATCCCCTCCCGGCTGTGGGGTGGATCAAGCCGAGGAGCATCTTGACCGCGGTAGTTTTGCCGGCCCCGTTGGGGCCCAGGAAGCCGAAGACCTCCCCTTCGGCCACCCGGAGCGTGAGGTCGGCCACTGCCACCCGGTTGCCGAACACCTTCCGCAAGCCTTCCGTCTCAATGGCCCAGCCGCTGCTCATCGGGTCGTGCTGGATCCGCTTGGGTTTCGGGGACGCTCGGCGGAGACACGGTTGCTGCCGAGCGGCCATCCAACGGTTCGGAGTGACGCCATTCGGGGCCCGCAAGGGGAAGCGGAAGGGCCCCCCCAAAACCCCACAAGGAAATCAACCGCGTAACTCCTAACTGGATTAGCGTCCCATCTCGCGCGCCCACGCGATCAGCTGGGCCGGCTCCGCGCCCGGCCCGCCGAGCAGATAGAGGAACTCCTCATCATGCCAAAGCAGGAAGCGAACCGGCAGAGCCTCCCCACTCGGCGTATGAACTGCCTGGGGGAATGTGAAAAGCGTCGCGTCCGGACCGGCAGCCGGGATCGGCTCCACCTCCACGGTCATTCCAGGGGCCATCGGGATCGGGAGCAGGAGCGTCGTCTGCCAGTTCACGGTCCGAGCCAAACGGCGTGCCTCCTCCGCGGGCATCCCCATCAGCCGCAGGGCCGCTTCAGCCAGGGGTTGCACGTCGCCCTCCGGATGCATCGTGTAGACCGGGAGAGGCGCCTGCGCCCATCCGTAAGGGTTCCCTTCTGCCTCGAAGGTGGCCAGCAGGATCGGCCCCACGGTCACTGTCAGAACGGTCCCGTGGAGCGCGTCCGGGATCGCCAAATCCTCCGCCCCAGCCACGCGCAGGGCCTCCCGCAGATGGCCGACATCGACGGTCCAGCGGGCGGAGGCAGCGGGCATCACCTGCAAGGTAATGAATTCCCCGACCCTCGCTGGCGAGCGGACGGGGAAGCCCAGCAAAGCTTCCGCCTCGGAGAGGCTCTGGACCATGCGGGGTTCGACGGGCTCGAACACCAGGTCGTCGCCGAGGATCCGGGAAAGGGCCTCGCCGGCGGCGGTAGGCATCGAGAACGTGTACGGAACGACCAAGAGGCGTCGGAGGCGGAACCCTTGGAGGAAATCGTGAGCAGCGGCTCGCAGAGCCGGGGAGAGGGCGAAGGCCAGCGCGGCCAGGCCCAGCAAGATCCATCCGGCCACCTTCGCGTGCCAACGCATCGAAGCCTCCTTTCGGGAATCCACGCGGTTCATCCTTGCCGATGGAATCCAGGGGATCGACCGGCGCCGAGGGCGCTCAGCCTTTTCCCTCCAGAAAAGACGTCTTGGCGACCCCACTGGTTCCGTGGGAAGGAGAGAAAGATCCACAGGGATTTTAGTGCGGATGCAAATTTTGGGGTATTTTCAGGCACTCAACTGGGATAAAATCAGAGTGTTCGATCTATAAGGGAGAGATCGCAATGAGCGAGGAGAGCGCGTATCTGGCCGCCCTGTCCAGCCTGTTTGGGCGGGCGAATTTCGAGACCCGTCGGCCCCGCACGCCGGAGGCGTTCCGCCTGGATCCCATCCGGCGTCTGTTGGAGCGGCTTGGGAACCCGCATCACCGCTATGCGGTGGTCCACATCGCCGGTACCAAGGGCAAGGGTTCCACCGCCGCCATGGCCGAGGCGATCCTCCGGGCGGCTGGATATCGGACCGGCCTCTACACTTCCCCCCATCTTCATACCTTGCGAGAGCGGATTCGCATCCATGGGGAGCTGCTCTCCCGGGCAGCGGTGGTGGATCTCTTCGAACGGCTGCGCCCGATGATCGAAGCGGATCCCGAGCTCACCGTCTTCGACATCCTGACGGCGATGGGGTTCCTCGCCTTCGCGGAGTCCGGGGTGGAGATCGCGGTGGTGGAGGTGGGCTTGGGGGGACGTCTGGATTCCACGAACGTCGTCTCCCCGAATGTTTCCCTGATCACCTCCCTCAGTTTGGATCATACGGAGGTCCTGGGCCCAACGCTCGCGCACATCGCGTTCGAGAAGGCGGGCATTCTGAAGCCGGGGGTCCCTGCCATCACCGCCCCTCAGGCCGAGGAGGCCATGGCGGTGCTGCGTCAGGTGGCGGCGGAGCGGGGCACGCCGCTG
>DATMAC010000166.1:0-11288 GCA_035573655.1 Thermoflexus sp. | reverse complement strand
CCGTTCTCACGCAACGCCAATACGGGTTAAGTAGCTTCCTCCTGGGGGCTTTAGGGGCCGAGCCGCGCGCCGAAGGCGCGCGGCTCGGCCCAAAAAATGTTTTCATCCCCCCTCCCCACGGCCTAAAGGGCCGTGGGGAGGGGGGATAAAGGGGGGTGGGGTCCTTCCACCTCCTCACGAGAACTCCGAGCGAGATGGAACTGGGCTGAATAGTGGTATCCCAACTTCATCGGAGGAGCGGATGCGCATTCCGGAGAAAGGTCGTCCGAAGGAGGAGATCTTTGCCGAGCTGGCAAGCTTCAAGGCTCACGATCTAGACTGGCGATCCGGGCGGGTATGGGCTTACGTCTACGACCCGGGCGACGAGATCCGCGAGGTGATCCACCGAGCCTATACGATGTTTCTGGCCGAGAATGCCCTGGACCCCACCGTTTTCCCCAGCTTGCTGCGGTTAGAGACCGAGGTGGTGCGCATGGTCGCCAGCCTTCTCCATGGCGATGAGAACGTCGTCGGCCACCTGACTACGGGGGGAACGGAGAGCAATATGCTGGCCGTGAAGACGGCACGGGATTGGGCACGAGCCCATCGCCCCGAGATCACCCAGCCGGAGATGGTGCTTCCTATCACTGCCCACGCCTCTTTTCATAAGGCGGCTCATTATCTTTGCGTTAAGCCCGTCGTCGTGGGGGTTAACCCCCATACGTTTCAGGTAGAACCGGAGGCCGTGCGGGCGGCCATCACGCCCAACACCATCCTTGTGGTCGCCTCCGCTCCCAACTGGTCCCATGGGGTCATCGACCCCATTTCGGAGATCGCCGAGATTGCCCAGGAGAACAACGTGCTGTTCCATGTGGACGCCTGCGTGGGTGGCTTGTACCTTCCTTTTCTGCGCCGGATCGGCTACCCGGTCCCCGATTTCGATTTCGCCGTGCCAGGGGTCACCTCCATCTCCGCCGACCTGCACAAATATGGATATGCGGCCAAGGGTGCTTCCGTCATTCTCTACCGGAGCAGGGAGCTTCGCCGCTACCAGATCTTCGCCTGCGTCGAGACGACCGCTTACGCCTTCGTGAACTCAACGATCCTGAGCAGCAGGTCCGGCGGCCCGATCGCCGGGGCCTGGGCGGCGCTGAACTATTTAGGTGAGGAAGGGTTCCTCCGCATCGTCCGAACGGTCCAGGAGGCGACGGAGCGGCTGATCCACGGCATCAATGCGATCCCTGAGCTGCGCGTTCTCGGAAAGCCGGCGATGAGCCTCTTCTCCTTTACGTCTGATCATATCCATGTCTTTCAACTGGCGGACGCGATGGCCCGTCGGGGATGGTATATTCAAGCTCAGCCCTCCACACCGTTCACTCCGCGCAGCCTGCATATTTCGGTGAACTATGGGAACGCCCACCGGGTGGACGCGCTGCTCCGCGATCTCCAGGAGGCCGTGGAGGAGGTAAAGCGAGAGACCCCCATCGATACGGAAAATGTCCGCGCGATGGTCGACGGGGCGCTCCGAAGCCCGAATCCCCATGAGGCATTCCAGCAATTAATGGAAATAGTGGGCATTAAGGGGAACCAGTTGCCCAAGGAGCTAGCGCTTATTCACGAGATTTTGGATGTCCTGCCGGATCCGGTGGCGGATGCTCTGTTGATCGATTACTTTAACGGTTTGTACGTATAGACTTTACACGCATAGAATTGTGAAAGATTCTCTGTCCTCGCTGAGCTCAGCACCCGATCGAAGAGCTTCATCAGGAGGGATGCCATGAATTGGAGGGATTTCCTCACCTTCCGTCGGATGATTACCCCTTATCTCATTCAGGCCTTGTTCTGGATCGGCGTCGTCGTCAGCGTGGCGGCTGGGTGTGCGATCCTGTTCAGCGGGATCACCGGGGCAGGGATCGCCGGGCGTCAGGAAGATAGAGCAGTGGCCGTTCTGACTGCCATCTGCCTGAGCCCGGTGGTGGTGATCCTAGGGGTCCTCCTTTCGAGAATCTATGCTGAGCTGCTCATCCTGGCCTTTCGAATCTACGACGCCTGGGCCGATATCCGAGACGACATCCGGGCGCTTACCCGGGCGCTTGTGGAGCGGCAACGGCAAGAGGGAGCTTGATCCTATCCCAGTGAAGAGATCCGAACTTCTTCCAGCCTGGAAGCAGGGCGAGATAGGACTGCAAAAACAGGCGGTTCGCCGTCTCAACGGCGAGCGTTGTCTTGCCCGTGCTTCACCACCCCGTCATCCGCAGCTCGACCGCCAGGCGCTCGGCCATGTTGCACCCGTGCTCATCATATACCGCGGGACGAATTAAACTTGCTCTGTTGCAAACAACAGAGGAGGTCATCCCAACCCATAGTGACGAGCTTTCGATTTGTGGAATTTCTGTGAGGGGTGGGTCGCTTACGCGGCCCACCCCTCACAGAAATTTTATCTTCGCAACAAAGCAAATTAAACTCGTTAATGTCATCAATGTCATCTATTGACCCTCGTGTTGCGAAAGGATCAAGCGTGTGGGATCCAGGATGGTGCGGGCCAACGGCCCCACCCCCCTGGATCCCCCCTCCCCACCGCCCAAAGGGCGGTGGGGAGGGGGGATAAAAGATATTGGCTCATATCGGCTTTAAGGTGAAAGGGCGAGATCCGGCGCCTTGGGACCCCCTCCCTTCGAATCCTTCCGATTCAAAGAGGGATCCGATATAGCCTAACCTTATTTATGGGTTTTGAGCGTATAGAAAGGCCGCAAAGCGCCACAAATATCATTTGTCAAGGTAATGAACAGCTTTTAGAGGGCTACAAAACTTTCTCAGCCTATTTTGAGTGCTCCTAAGAAGAAGTTTCAGGTTGTGAGGTGAATCTCTGAGCATAGGGGACCGCTGGCTCCTGGAGGGCATCGCCGGTGCCCATTTTACCTTAAACCCGACATGAGCCAAGATATTTTGAGGTGTGCCGGGCGCCTTCGGCGCCCGGCACACCTCAAAACCCCCACGGGGCCAAAATCCACTGAAGCTTTAGAGGTGCTCCGTTTAATTCACGAAGATCAATAATCAGGTAAAGATAGGCAAGGGAAGAAGATTCCGTGTGGAGGTGTTCAGCCATGGTCCGGCCTGATAAGCGCGCTCTGATTTGGCTGCCCTTAGAGACATTGATAGACATTATCTGCCAGTTGCCACCGGAAGATCTCATGGTCGTGAAACAAAAGGCAGAGGAGCGACTGCAAAGTGCGCCGCCGACGTTACCCCTTGTGGTAAACGATCCCCATGGGGAATTCTGGGGCAGCGAATTGGGACGGATGATCATAGCGGAAGCTGACGACCATGTGAACATAGAAGAAGTACGCCAGCTGTTATCCAAACTGAAGGGGTCTTTGGCAGCTGATATCATCGCGGAGAGGGGCGAGCGATAATGGCCAACCACCTGCTGGAATCAAGCGCCTTCGTCAAGTATTACCAGTTGGAGGCGGGAAGCGATCAGGTCATCGCCCTGATGGACGATCCCACAAACAGAAACTTCATCTCTTGGCTAACCCTGATCGAAGTGCATTCTGCTTTAGCTCGACGGGTGCGTATGGGTGAGCTGACTGACTCGGAGTTTAAGCGAATGCGCGCTCACCTTTACGCCCAATTACGCCTGGGACGAATTCGTGTTGTCTGGTGGTCACGCAATCATCAGTGGATAGCCATTCGCCTATTGGTGAAATATGGTCCAACTTATCCACTGCGGGCACTGGATGCGATCCAGCTGGCTGTGGCCTTGGACTTGCGTTCTCAAGGGCTCCTTGATCGCTTGATCTCTGCGGATGCTGATCTGTGTGTTGTTGCCCGGATGGAGGGATTATCGGTGCTCAACCCGGAAGCGCCATAAGCTGCTAAGGAAGGCATAGTCGTTGCCGTCACCGATAGAGCGCCGGCAGAATCCCTTCAGACTATTGGTTCAGGGGCCTCCGTGGGAGGGCGGGGTTCCCCTCAAGCCCCTAAAGGGCCTCCGGGGAACTCGCCCTCCGCTTCGCGTCACGAGGAGGAAGAAGGCCGAGGGGCCAGGCGCACTCGGACCTCCTGGGGTTTCCCATCCCGGAGGATCGAAAGCGTCACTTCGTCCCCTGGCTTCCGCTCTTCCTCCAGGTATGTGATGAGATCCTCCATACTCCGCACCGTGCGGCCATCGATGGCGGTGATAAGGTCGCCGCCCAGGGAGAGGGTCTGCCCTTCATAGGTGACGGGGCGGGTGCCGCCCCGCAGGCCGGCCTGGGCGGCCGGGCTCCCCGGCGCGACCTCAAGGATCAGCGCCCCGCGCTCGGCCGGCAACCCCAGCGCTTGGGCGGCCAGAGGCGTGACGGAGAAGCCGGAGATGCCCAGCCACGGGTGCTCGTAGCGGCCTCGGGCGATCAGGGCCGGCACCACCCGCTTGACGGTGTTCACCGGAATCGCGAATCCAACCCCCGAGGAGGTCCCGCTCGAAGAGAAGATCAGCGTGTTCACCCCGATCACACGCCCCTGGCTATCTAACAGCGGACCGCCGGAGTTCCCCGGGTTGATCGGCGCGTCGGTCTGGATCATGTTGGGGATGCTGAAGGGCTGGGCGCCCGGCCGGATCACCCGCCCCACGGCGCTGACGATGCCCAGGGTCATCGTCCCCTCCAGCCCGAAGGGGTTGCCGATGGCGATGGCCAGCTGCCCCGGCTGTACCGCCCCAGAGTCTCCCAGGACCGCCGGGCGCAACTGCGCCGCGGGAACGTCCACCCGAAGGACCGCGAGGTCGGTGTCGGGATCGGTTCCTACCACCCGGGCGGGCGCCTCCGTGCCGTCGGAGAAGGTGACCACGATGGAGGCGGCCCCTTCCACCACGTGGTGGTTGGTGACGATGTGGCCCTCCCGGTCGTACACAAAGCCGGATCCGGTGCTCTCACGCGAGCGCACGCCCTGATCGCTGCGGACGCGGATATGGACCACGGAAGGATTCACTTGCTGATAGATGGCTTCCAGTTGTCCCTCTAACGCTTCCAGAGAACTGTTGGTTTGCAAGGCAGCCAGCAGGGGTGTTCCCCCGGCCATCGCTGGAGCCGACGAGCGGGTCTCCGGAACCGACGTCGACGCCCGCGGCGATATGGCCGAAGTCGAAGCGGCTTGACATGCGGTGAGCGAGATCAAGAGCGCGAAGGTGAATCCGCGAATCCAACGTGAAATCCTCATCGACGCCTCCATAGCTCTGATTACGCGAAGTCATGTGCGGCAAAGCGGGTTCGAAAGGGATCGAGTCGCCTGAACACGGGCTGCAGGGATCGTCAGCTCAAGGATTCGGGGGGTGGAAGCAACGGGCCAGCTGGCTTCCACCCTCCGAATCCTCCTGCACCCTTGTGGGATTCCCTTGTCCATGAGAAGATGGGCAGCGATTCCGCTGCCCATCTTCTCGGATCTGATGTCGGAAGGGACTATGCGGAGCGGCCGGGCCAGGTGAATCGAGGGCGCGGGAAGCTGGTGCCGCCCGGCGTCGGTGTGGCCGGTGCCTTCGGCGCCCACCAGCCGCGGCCCCAGAAGCCTCGGAAGCCCCACCAGCCTGCCCCCGGACCCCAGTAGCCGCGATCCAGCCCCTGGAGCAGCCAGTCGGCTTGCTCGCGGGTCAACTGGCCGCTCTGAACCGCCTGTTCAATGGCGTCCTTGAGGGCCTGGATGCAGGCCTGGTTCACCGCGTCCCGGACCTTCTGGAGGTCCACGCCGGCTTTGTCGGCGAGCTCCGCCAGGGTGCGGCCGCCCCACAGCTGGGTGGAGAGCTCCTCGGGGGTCATGTTGAGGGCCTTGGCGGCGGCCTCCAGACCGGCCTGGCCGCACAGGCCGCGGCCGAACCCCCATCCCCGATGGCCCAGGAACCCTCCGAGGGGCGTCGCTCCGGTGGCGGCTTGGGCCCGCCCCAAGGCGCCCAACCCGAAGGCGCCGACGAGCAGGGCCAGAAGAAGCAGGGGAACGAACCACCATCGCCAGCGCATCGCAGCCTCCTTCCTCAAAATTTGGCGGAAGGGAAATCGGGAGGATCCCTCGTTCCACCCCCGCCAATTCCGCAGGGGATCTTAAGGCGGAACGTTTATCCGGCGATTATGTGAAGGTTAAGAATTTGCAATCTGGCGTTTTATCTGCTTTTTGGGGACATACGATGGTGAGGAAAGCGGTCTGGAGGAATCGGAAAGGCGAGCTGTCGCCGCTGCGTTTGAGTGGAGATCAACGAGAAGGGAAAATAGAAGAGGGTTGATTTGCACCTCCTATTTCATTTCCATTCAGGAGGCAGCGCCATGGCCGTTCAGGAGCGTGTGCGGTTCGGGGAGGCGAAGCTGTTCATCGGGGGCCAGTGGGTCGATGGTGGGACCCCGATCCTAGTGCGCGATAAGTACACCGGGGAGGTGATCGGGACGGTTCCCGAGGCTCGGCGTGAGGATGTGGAGGCCGCGGTGGCGGCGGCCCAGGAAGGGGCGAAGGCGATGGAAGCCATGCCGGCCTGGCGGCGGGCGGAGATCCTGCGGCGGGCGGCGGAGCTGATCCGGGAACAGAAGGAGGAGTTCGCCCGGTTGATCGCTGCGGAGGCCGGGAAGGCCTTGAAGTGGGCGCGCGCGGAGGTGGAACGGGCGATCTGGACGTTCACGATCGCCGCCGAGGAGGCCCGGCGGATCGGTGGCGAGGTGATCCCCCTGGATGCGGTACCGGCCGGTGAGGGATATTTTGGGTTCTACATCCGACGGCCGGTGGGGGTGGTGGCCGCCATCTCGCCGTTCAATTTCCCCTTGAACCTCGTAGCCCATAAAGTGGCGCCCGCCCTGGCGGCGGGGAACGCGGTGGTGTTGAAGCCGGCCAGCGCGACGCCCCTGACGGCGGTGAAGCTCGCTCAGGTTCTGGAAGCGGCGGGCGTGCCGCCGGGCGGGTTCAACCTGATCTTCGGGCCTGGCGGGACGGTGGGAGAGTGGCTGGCGGCCCATCCTGGGGTGAGCAAGGTCAGCTTCACCGGCAGCCGGGCGGTCGGGGATCGATTGACCCGGGTGGTGGGGATCAAGAAGCTGACCTTGGAGTTGGGGAACACCACCCCGGTGGTGGTGGCGGACGATGTGACGGACCTGGGATGGGTGGCCCGGCGGCTGGCGATCGGGGCGTTTTATAACTCCGGGCAAGTGTGCATCTCCGTGCAACGGATCTACGGGACGCGGAGGATCTACGAGCCGCTGGTGGAGGCTTTCGCCGGGGCAGCCCAGGAGATGGTGGTGGGCGATCCCCTGGACGAGCGGGTGGATGTGGGGCCGCTGATCGACGAGCGGGAGGCGCTGCGGGTGGAAGGATGGGTCCAGGAGGCCGTGAGCGGGGGCGCGGAGGTGGTGACCGGCGGCCGGCGGGAGGGGCCGGTGATGTGGCCGACGGTGCTGATCCGAGCGCGGCCGGAGATGCGGGTGGTGCGGGAGGAGGTGTTCGGGCCTGTGGCCTCTGTGCTGGAGGCAGGAGATTTTGAGGAGGCGCTGGCGGCGGCCAACGCTACGGAGTACGGCCTGCAGGTCGCCGTGTTCACCCGGGACATCAACCGGGCCCTCCAGGCGATCCGCAAGCTGAACTTCGGAGGGATCATCATCAACGACACCCCGACCTTCCGGGCGGATCACATGCCCTACGGCGGGGTGAAGGGAAGCGGCCTGGGGCGGGAAGGGGTGCGCTACGCCATCGAGGAGATGACCCACGTCCATATGGTGGTGATCCGCCCCGCGCCCTGAATCAGAATCGGGAACCTCAGAGAGTGCAAGCGGCCACGGAGCCGGGAGCGGCGTCAGGAAGTGTCCTGCGAGCAGTTCCCCCTTGCTCCCCTCCCCGTGGCCCAACGGGCCACGGGGAGGAGGATGATCGAGGGGGCGGCGGCCGCCTGGTTTCGTGGGCGAACGGCGACGCGTTACCGGATGATCAGGGTGCCTTTCATTCCTGCCTCATAATGGCCGGGGACGAAGCAACCGATCTCCCATTCCCCTTTACGATCCGCCGGAACCGTGAACGTCAACGTCGCCTTCCCGCCGGGCTCCAGCTCCACCTCGAACCCGTGCTCCTCCTCTTGCTCGACCTTCCCCTTTTCCACCGTATAGGTCACCTTCACCCCGGCGAAGAAGTCGTGTTCAAAGCCTTCCGGCTTTCCTTTGTGTTGCTCAACCTCTTGGCCGACCATGAATTCATGTTCCACCTTGCCCTGGTTGACCAGCTGGAGGGTCACGGTCTGCCCGGCGGGGAGCTCCAGGCGGGTCGGCTTGAAGTAGAAGTCCCCTAACTCCACGGTGATCGTGGAGTTCGTCGAGGCAGCGGGAGCGGCGCACGCGCTGAGCGCCAGGGCGAATCCGCTCAGAAGGATTAGGAAACGCATCGCAGCACGCATGGGAGCTTTCCTCCTTAATCAATGAATGTTGGGTAATTCCGTTAAGGGCGCGGTGGCTCTCGGCTGAGCTCGTGAAGGAAACGGATCAGGGCTTCGATCTCTTCCTCGGAGAGACGCCCTCCCCAAGCGGGCATGGCCGTCCCGGGCCGTCCCTGCCGGATGATCTCCCGGAGGGTCGCCTCATCCATTTGAGGGACCCGGCCCCTCGCGTTCAGGGCGGGGCCAACGCCTCCCTCCCCCTGCGGCCCGTGGCAGGCCGCACAGTAGGTCTGGAACAGAAAAGCGCCATCCGGGGCCGCCTCGACCTCCGGAACGGCCCCCCCGCCCGGAGGTCGCACGATCAACTCCCCGATCATATCCGGATGGCGTGGGCTGCAGATCACCGTGCAGAGCACCCGATAGCGCCCGGGCCGCTCCGGGCGGAGCAGGATCTCCCGAACCTTCCCGGGCTCCACGGTGACGGAGATCCCTAAGCCGGGGATGCTCAGGCCGTGAACGACGTCCGCGCTGGTGACCCGTAAACGGACCGTTTCCCCCGCTTGGACCTCCAGCGTTTGGGGCTGCCAGCCGCCGGATTCAGGGACGCGGGCAACTAACCAACGGGTGGAACGGTTCCAAAGGCGGTCCACCCCCCATACACCAACTGGCAGCCCTACGAGGATGATCAGGACCAAACTGCGAGCCATCCATTCCCACCGTTTAATGGCGGACATGATCGCTCCCTCATCCTAGGTAAAGCCTCTGGAAAAGCAGCACAATTAGGGTGATGAAGCCCGCGATCGGCAGGAGCGCTCGACGGGCCGCCTGCCCATCCCCGAAGTTCTGCTGGGCGATCCGGAAAGCCAGCACGATGGAAGCGATCAGACCTACCCACAGGAAGGGGAGCTGAAGGAAAGGAACCAGCTCCGGCATATAGGGGGTCCATGGATAAGACGCTGTGCCCAGCAGATCCCAACCCCGCCCCAGCGGGTCGGAGAACAATGGAATCGCATAAGAGATGTTGATCAGGACGAACGAGAGCGTGAAGGCGATCCAGCCGGCCAACCCCAACGGGACCAGCGCATAGGCGAGCTCGGTGAAGAGACGTCGAAGCGGGACGTCGGCGCGTGCGATCCACCGGGCAGCCGCTACGGCGATGAGGAACAGGCCCGGGAGGCCGATGAGGTTCAGCCCAAGGAAGCCCGCGGCGTAAAGCGCAAAGCCGGCCGGATCGCTCAGGTTGGCCCACTCCTTCAGGAACCCCCAGGGGCCAATGTAGACCGCTGAGTAGATCAGGGCGCAGCTCAGCATAATGAAGGCTTTATACGCCTCATCCAGGCTCCGCCCCTTCCAGCCCGGGGCTCGCGCGAGCAACAGATCCTGTCCGAAGGGCCGCAGGAAGAGCCCCACATTCTCTTTCGGGCAAGCCTTTAGGCATTCCGTGCACAGGCCGCAGTCGATGTTCCGCCACAGGTTCCCTGGATAGCTCAGCCAAGGGCATGGGTAACCGTTGGCATTGCCCCGAATGCAGTCTTTCTCTTTGTGGGTGACGCAGATCTGAGGATCCTTCACCCGCAGTTCCAGCGGCGCGACCATTGCATAGAGTCCGATAAAACCGCCCACCGGACACACGTAACGGCAGAAGACCCGTCGCTCGAACAGGAGGGAGAGGAGGAGGGCGAGCCCGATGAAGACGGTCAATACGATCCCCGTCGCCAACGGGCGGGTCAGGATGATGGCGCTGAAGAGGGCAACGGCGAGGAAGGTTCCGTTCTGGAGCCAGATGTTTCGGAGGGCCTTGGGCCAGGATAAGCCCAGGGTGAACGGTCGTCCCGGACGCCGGGCGATAACGGCCAGCCGTTGGAGCCACTCCCCGGGAGCCGGGATCGGGCACATCGCGCACCAGATGCGGCCGGCCAGGGGGATCAGGAGGGTGATCAGGGCTGCCCACCAGACGATCCAGACGAAGATGATCGCGAAGTTGCGGTTTCCGACCGGGGTGCCGAAGAAGGCCGCGACCAGCACCAGAACGAAGACGGCCAGGTTCGGCAGGATCAGCATGAACTGGAAGGCCCGATGCTTCATGATCCGCTGCAGGGGCGCCCAGCGGGTGAGCTCCAGCCGTGGATGGACGAATTCTCGAACCATGCCTCGAGCAGCCATCTACTTCCTCCTTTCGGGCAACCAGAGGCGGCCCACCGTTGCCAGGGCGAGGAACACGGTGCCCAGGGTCGCGCTATAGAAGGGGATGTTCGGTTTCACCACCAACTCGCCGATCATAAACGGATGCAGGGGGCCACAGGTCTCGGAGCAACGGAAGCGGAATTTCCCCGGCTTGGTGGCGATAAACTCGATGGTGACCTCCTGACCGGGTTGCACAACCTGGTTGATGCCGTAGCCATCCAGGTAGAAACCGTGAGCGACATCAACAGCTTGCAAGTGGAGGACCACCCGTTCGCCCCAGTTGACCTCAAGCCGTCCTTCCGGAGCGTGACGGATATGCGCTTCCCCAGGCTGAAGCGGATCGTAATGGAAGGCTTGGCTCATCAATTCCACTTCCCGAACGACAGTCGCCCTGGTCGGAACGATGCCTGCAGCGATGCCTACGACAGGGACCAGGAGGCTCAGCAAACCGATCCCACCCGCCAGAAGCCCGGTTCCTCGCATCACGGCCTCCTTATGGATTCCAGCCCCGTGCACCTGGATGGGGATCCAGCAGTAGGCAGGTTATGCCTGATCTCTCACTGTCTCCGCTATCAAATTACTGGGAAACAGGGGGGAGATGGGGTCCCCCGAGGTGGGGGATTTTGGGGGTCATCGAGCGGGTGATTTTTTTCACCCATGGCCCTACGCTGTTTCTCCGCATCCAGCAGGTTGGGGAGCGTATTTCAATGCAGTCGCACCTGAAGTTGGGACGCGAGTTGAGATATCGAGCGGGTGGGGT
>DATMAC010000165.1:0-2169 GCA_035573655.1 Thermoflexus sp. | reverse complement strand
GATTTTTTTTCTCCCCCCTCCCCACGGCCCTTTGGGCCGTGGGGAGGGGGAGAAGGGGGGTGGGGCCCTTCCTCACTCAGGTAGTTACCCGGAGCAAGTTTTCAGACACTTTCCCAGGGAAAGGCGGGATCTCCGCGTTTGGGGGAGGTGATCCGAGATGGAGGCCCGGGGACGGGTGGTGCTGGTGACCGGCGCGGGGCATCGGTTGGGGCGGGCGATCGCCTTGAACTTAGCTCGGGCTGGTGCCCACATCGCCGTTCACTTTCACACCGCCGCCGAGGAAGCCCAAGAGGCGGTACGCCAGATCCAAGCGCTGGGGGTGGATGCGGAGGCGTTCCCCGCCGACCTGCGGGATCCCTCCCAGATCCCTTCCATGATGGAAGCCGTGATCCGTCGGTTCGGACGGCTGGACGCGCTGGTGAACGCCGCGGCGGTGATGCGGGTCACGCGTTGGCATGAGCTGACGCCGGAGCAATGGGATGAGATCCTGGCACTGAACCTGCGAGCGCCGATGTTCTGCGCCCAGGCCGCGGCCCGCCACATGGAAGCTGGAGTGATCATCAACATTGCGGATGGTTCGGCCCTTAAGCCGTGGCCGGATTACCTGGCTCATACCGTCTCGAAATCCGGCCTGGTGGCCCTCACCCGGGCCCTGGCCCTCGCCCTGGCCCCTCGCATCCGGGTGAACGCGGTGATCCCCGGCCCGATCCTCAAACCGGTTCATTGGGAGGAGGAGCGGTGGACCCGCCTGCTCCGTCGAGTGCCCATCGGCCGCGCCGGTACGCCGGAGGAAGTGGCGCACGCCGTGCGCTATCTGATGGAGGCCGATTACGTCACAGGGGCCGTCTTGATCGTGGACGGCGGACATCATCTGTTATAAATCCTGAGGGACAGGCCGCATAAGCGGCCTGTCCATCACGCAAATTCCACAAATTAAGGAGGAAACGATGAGCGATCGCAAGGCAGCGATCCGGGCCCATCTGGAGCAGACCCGTGCGGAGGTGCTGGCGGTGGCTTCCCAGCTCCGGGAAGCCGACTGGGAGAAACCTGTCCAAGGCGAGCACGGGAAGTGGACCGCCCGTCAGGTGCTCGCCCACTTGGCCGCCGCGGAGGTCGGCCAGATGTCCCGCATCCAGCGAGTCCTGGCCGGGGAACGATATATGCCTGAAGGTTTTAACTTGGATTTTTGGAACGAGCGGCAGGTTCAGAAGCGGGAAAACCAAAAGGTCGAGGACATCCTGAAGGATCTGGAGGCTTCCCGCCAGGCGTTGCTCAGCCTCCTGGATTCCTTGACCGAGGAGCAGCTGGATATCGAGGGGCAGCACGCCATCGGGGCGATGATGACGGTGGAACAGATGTTTTATCATCTGGGGAACCACGAGCGGGACCACGCCGCGGAGCTGCGGCGCGCTTTGGAAGGATAGCGATCCGGACGGCTATGATCCCCGGATGGGCGACGCCGGAGGGAACCCAGGCTTACACAGCACGCTTTCAGGGCATGGCGGACCCCCGTCATTTCCGGTCCGCCCAGGGTCTATGGCTGTCCTCCATCGGTATCGGCACGTATCTGGGACACCCGGATCCGGAAACAGACGCTCGCTACGTGGAGGCGATCCAGCGCGCCGTCGCGATGGGTTGCAACGTGATCGACACGGCGATCAATTATCGCTTCCAGCGCAGCGAGCGCTGCGTCGGCGAGGCGCTTCGTCGCCTCCTCGCTCAGGGCTTCCGGCGTGAGGAGCTCATCATCGCCACAAAAGGAGGCTATGTCCCATATGAAGGGGACTGGCCGGAGGATCCCTGGCGTTACATTGAGGAGCATTTCCTGCGGACCGGGATCGCCCGCCGAGAGGATTTCGTGAACGGCCATTGCCTCGCCCCCACTTACCTCCTCCACCAACTGGATCGGAGCCGGCACAACCTCGGCTTAGAGACCATCGATGTGTATTTCATCCACAATCCGGAGGAACAGCTCGCAGCGGTCTCAAGGGAAGAATTCCGGAGGCGTCTGCGGGCTGCCTTCGCCGCGTTGGAAGAAGCGGCCGCCATGGGGCGCATCCGCTTCTACGGCACCGCCACGTGGACAGCCTATCGCTCTCCCGCCCAGGCACCGGATGCGCTCTCCCTGATGGAAGTCGAGGCCATCGCCCGAGAGGTCGGCGGGTCGAA
>DATMAC010000164.1:0-6079 GCA_035573655.1 Thermoflexus sp. | reverse complement strand
AGCCGCGCGCCTTCGGCGCGCGGCTCGGCCCCAAAACATTTTGCGTCCCTTTCTGCATCCTTGAGAGGGGCCGAACGGGCCTTCGAGGGTACTTGCCTGTCCCTGAAGCTTTGATTTAAAATAAGGGTAGCCCGGCCATGTGCGTGAGGTCGTGCTCAGCGGCTTGCGCCAACACCCTTTAAGAGGGGGCTGGACTCTGGCTCGGGGACGCGTTAGACGGCCTGCGCGCGGGGCACGTCAAGGCGGCAACCGGCAGGAGGCCCCCACCTGAGCGAGAGGGTGCATAAGCCCGGCGGCCCACGGCATGGCGGGGTTTTATTTTAGGAAAGCTGCCTCTTATTTCCTCTCCTGAGCTTCCAACCAGTCCGCCAACGCCCAGCGCCGTTCGGTGACCTCATCTAATTGCCGGGCGAGGGCCAGCGCCCGGACCCGCAGACCGGCGGCCTCCTCGCCGACCCCCACCGCATCCACGGCCAGCGACCACCAGCCCAGGATCGCCCGGGCCAGGAGCCGAATCGCCTCGTACGAAGGCTGCGGAGCGCTCTCCTCCAGATAGCTCAACGCAGCCTCCGCCGCGGCCTGGACGGAAGGCCCTTCGGGGCCAGCAGCCCGAGTCCGGGCCCATGCATTGAAGACATCCAGCCAGCTCAGCAGGCCCTGCGGGGATCGGATTTCTTTTAACGCGTCCAGGAGCTCCATGGGGCTTCCTTTCCTTAAAATTTTAGGGAACGGACCAACCCCTTCGACGTCCGTCCCGATCCTCAGCCGTTGGCTTCCTTATGGAGGTTTGGGGGCGAGCGGAGTACCGTTGGCGCCCCGCTCGCCCCCAAAAGTTTCTCAGCCTCTCTCCCCTTGGGCTTATGGGGCGGATCCGGAGAGGAGGCGACGCACAATCTCCTGGACCTCCCGGCCATCCGCCCGGCCGCGGACTTTAGGCATCAACCGCTTCATGACTTCCCCCAGCTGGGCGGGGGAGGCGGCGCCGATCTCAGCGATCACCTCTCGGGCCAGGGCCTCGATTTCCTCTCGGGTTAACGGCTTTGGAAGATACGAGAGCAGGACCTCCAGCTCCGCTCGTTCCGCCGCCAGTCGATCCGGCCGGTTCGCCTTCTCCAGCTCCTCCAGCGTCTCACGGCGCCGCTTGACCTCGTTCTGAAGCACCCGCAGGATCTCATCCTCGCTGAGCGATCGCGCGGCCTCCACTTCCGCCATACGGATCGCCAGCAAGGCCATCCGAATGGCCGACTTGCGAGGCTCATCCCCTGCGCGCATCGCGGTCTTCAGGTCCTCCTGGAGTTGCTCTTTCAAGCCCATCGATTTCCCCCATATGTAAAATCTGGGACTTGACAACGGCAAGCAGCCCTTTGAATTAAACGAAATAAGGAAGATAATGATCGCTATCAGAGTTCGAATAAAGACGGCATAACCGTGAGGGAGGAGATGGCTCCTCCTCGCTTTTCTCTCTCGCTTTTCTCTCCCCTCCCCGCGGCCCGAAGGGCCGCGGGGAGGGGAGAGAAAGATTTTTTCGGGGACTGGGCCGTGGGCCGTTTGGAGTCGGGGGCTTTAGCGCCCGTTCTGAACGATCGTCCCAGCCCCTGAAAACCCTAAATTGCTCTGTTGCAAACAGCAACGGCGGTCATTCCCACCCACAGTGTTGGGCTTCCGATTCGCGGAATTTCTGTGAGGGGTGGGCCGCGTAAGCGGCCCACCCCTCACAGAGGAAAAGCCCTGGATCGCTGGAACGAGGCCTTTACCCCCATTATCTTCTCCTCCCGACCGCCGAGCAAGGAGGATACCGGGCATCCGGAGAGCGGTTTTCCCTTCTTAGTGCAGCGCTCGCATGATACCTGCTGCACGGGAGGACCTGGGTGCAAAGCGCTATCCAAGCAGAGGGAAAGAGGAAAGGAGCGCGATGAACTGGGATCCCGTGGAGGTGCTTCGGATAACGGAGAAGATTCCCTGGATCCGGGACCTTTATCTTTACCCCGAGGTGGGTTCCACCAACGATATCGCGCGGGATCTAGGAGAGATGGGAGCTCCGGAGGGGATTGTGGTGCTGGCGGATGCCCAGACAGCTGGGCGGGGGCGGGGCGGGCGCTCCTGGTGGACCCCGCCGGGGGTGGCCCTGGCGGTCTCGATCCTGGTTCGCCCGCGCCGGCCTCCAGCCGATTGGCCCCAGCTGACGATGATCGCTTCACTGGCCGCCTTGGAAGGGATCGAAGCCGTTGGATGTCCCGCCGGCCTGAAGTGGCCGAACGACATTATGATCCCCCCGAGCCTAGAGCAGGAAACGCCGGCAGCAGCCTGGCGGAAAGCCGGTGGGGTCCTGGTGGAGTCCACGCCCCCCGCCTTCGCGGTGGTTGGGATCGGAGTGAATGTGAACACCCCGTTGGAGGCGGCACCCCCCGAGCTCGCAGAAACCCTGGGCAGCATCCACCAGACCTTAGGACGGACCGTCTCGCGGCTTGCCGTGCTGGAGGAGCTGTTGCGATCCTTCGCGCGCTTATATGCCGAATGGACGGAGGGAGCGAGCGTGCTGGAGCGCTGGGCGGCTCGCCTGATGATGCTGGGCCAACGGGTTCGAGTTTATGCCGCGGGGGAGATGTGGGAAGGGGTCGCAGAATCCGTCAGCGCCGAGGGCGGGCTCTGGTTACGCCTTCCTGATGGTCGCCGGGAATACTTCCGGGTGGGCGAAGTCTCCCTACGCTGGTGAGAGAGGGTTTGTTCATTGTTAGAGCACCCTGAGCACTCCGCACGCCTCGCATCTCGGGGAAGATTAAGGAAGTAGGGCGATGCCCTCAGCGCATGATGCCTTTGAATTTTTGGCGTAGGGTGCCCTCTTTGACTTTTCCCTACGAAGCTGGAACACATCGGCATTGCCTTAACCTTTGCCGAATCTCGCCCGAGTGGCTATAATTGTGGAAAGCTCCTCGCCAGAACCGAAGCAGGGCGAATGGTTTGAACTCGTAATCAGGAGCAAACCCAGGATGAACGAAGAGACCCGAGAGGAACGCCCAGAACACACCAACGCGATGTCTGAGATGGGCGAGTGGCTGGAGATGTCCCCCTCCTCGCTTCGGCGTGGGGACATCGTGCAGGGGACGATCGTTCGGATCACCCCGACGGAGATCCTGGTGGATATCGGCATGAAGGCGGAGGGGGTGATCACCGGCCGTGAGCTGGAGCGCATGCCGAAGGAGATCCGCGAGGTCCTGCGCGAGGGGGACGTGATTCAGGTGCAGGTGGTGAACCCTGAGGATCGCAGTGGGAATATCTTGCTTTCGCTCCAGCGAGCCTTGATGGAAGAGGACTGGCAGCAAGCCCGTCGGTTGATGGAAGCCGGAGAGATCTTGGAGCTCATGGTGAGCGGTTATAACAAAGGTGGGCTCGTGGTGAAGGTCGGCCGGCTCCGGGGGTTCATCCCCGCTTCCCACGTGGTCCCTCAGGAGGCAGGGGAGGAGAAGCTGCCCGTGGAGCAACGGATGAAACGTCGGGTTGGCCAGAAGATCCTCGCGTGCATTATCGAGGCGGATCCGGAGGCCAACCGCTTGATCCTCTCGGAGCGGGTGGCCCAGCAGGAGCTCCGGCGACGTCAGAAGGAGGAGCTCCTGGCCCACCTGGAGCCAGGCATGCGGCTGAAGGGGCGAGTGATCAGCCTGGCGGATTTCGGAGCGTTTGTGGACCTGGGCGGGGCGGATGGCCTCATCCATATCAGTGAGCTCTCCTGGCATCGGGTGAATCATCCTCGCGAGGTGCTCTCGGTGGGCCAGGAGATCGAAGTAGAGGTCATCAGCGTGGATCGGGAGCGGAAGCGCATCGCCCTGAGCCGCAAGCGGGTGGAGCCGGATCCTTGGCAGCAGGCGGTCGCTCAGTTGCGAGAAGGACAACTGGTGGAGGTGGTGATCACCCGGCTCACGAACTTCGGGGCCTTTGCTGCCCTGAAGGAGTTCCCTGGCGTAGAAGGCTTGATCCATGTCTCGGAGCTGGCGGAACACCGAGTGCACCATCCGAAAGAGGTGGTCCGGGAGGGGGAAGAACTGGTGGTGCGATTAATCCGCATCGATCGGGAGAACCGGCGGCTGGCGCTCAGCCTGCGCCGGGTCGCTTCCCCAGAATATGCCATGCTGGACTGGGAGATGGCCCAAGCCCGTCTTCAGGCCAGCGAGGAGACAAGTCCAGAGAAGCCCTCTTGAAATCCCTCAGGAGTTACGCTGTTCGGGGCCCGCAAGGGAAACCGGGCTCCGCCCCCCAGCCCCCACGAGAAAACCTACGGCGTAACTCCTGTTCATGGCCGAATCCGATCGAGAGCCGGGCACCGGCGGGGCCCGCCTCCTCCCCTCGTCCGTAGGGACACGGTGGGAGACCCAGGGGGCGGCCGAGAGGTGCCCCCGGATTCGGTGACCAGTAAAACTAACCGGAATGGAAACAGCGTGTTATACTGAAATCAGGACCGGCTGTGCGGCTGCTCCTGGAAATCTTGCAGTCGGTTGGAAGGAGGACGCTGTGTCCAGCAAGTTGGATCGGTTTACCCAACGGGCCAGGCGGGTGCTGGCGTTGGCTCAGGAGGAAGCTGAACGCCTGAACCACACCTACATTGGCACCGAACACCTGCTCCTGGGCCTAGTGAAGGAAGAGAACGGCATCGCCGGCCAGGTGCTCCGACGCCTGGGGGTGACCCCTCAAAAGGTGGAGGAGATGGTCCTCCGCATGTCGGGGCCCGGCCGTCGCCCACCGAACAGCAAGCCCGACTTAACGCCGCGGATTCGTCGGGTGATCGAGTTGGCTGTCGATGAGGCCCGGCGGATCGGGCATCATTACATCGGCACCGAGCATCTCCTTCTGGGACTGGTCCGTTTGGGTGACGGGATGGCTGTGGATATCCTGAAGAGCCTCGGGGTGTCCCTGGAGCAAATCCGCCGGGAGACGAATCGAGCGATCCAGGAAGCCACAGCGGCGGCCCGGCCTCGACGGGAGCGCCCCAAGACCCCCTTGCTGGACCAGCTGGCCATTGACCTAACGGCCCTGGCCGAGGAAGGGAAATTGGACCCGGTTATCGGGCGGGAGCAGGAGATCGAGCGGGTGATCCAGATCCTCTCCCGTCGGACCAAGAACAACCCCGCTTTGATCGGGGAGCCTGGAGTGGGCAAGACCGCCATCGTGGAGGGGCTGGCCCAACGCATCGTAGCCGGGGAGATCCCTGAGCCGCTCCTCAACAAACGGGTCCTGCAGCTGGACGTGGCCTCCCTGGTGGCAGGGACGATGTATCGGGGCCAGTTCGAGGAGCGGTTGAAGCGGGTGTTGGAGGAATTGAAGAGCGCCGACTGCATCCTGTTCATCGATGAGATGCACATGCTGGTGGGGGCCGGCGCGGCCGGCAGCGCGGTGGACGCGGCCAACATCCTGAAGCCGGCCCTGGCCCGGGGTGAGATCCAGTGCATCGGGGCCACCACCTTCGATGAGTACCGGAAGTACATTGAGAGCGACGCGGCCCTGGAACGCCGCTTCCAGCCGGTGGTGGTGGAGGAGCCCACGATCGAGGAGACCATTGAGATCCTACGGGGCATCCGCCATCGCTACGAGGAGCATCATAAACTTACCATCACCGACGAAGCCCTTGAGGCGGCCGCCCGGCTATCGGCCCGCTATATCCCCGAGCGCTATCTTCCGGATAAGGCCATCGATCTGATCGATGAGGCCGCGGCCCGCGTGCGGATGTATAAGGCCGCCCGCTGGCCCAGCCTTCAGAAGGTCTATAACGAGCTGCGCATGGTGCAGCGCGAGCGTGAGGAAGCCCTGGCTGAACGCCGTTATGAGGACGTAACGGACCTTAAAGCGCGGGAAGAGGAGCTCCAATCGCAGCTCCAGCAGTTGCGCATGCGCAGCGAGATCGATGAAGGGCCGAAGGTCACTGCTGAGGACATCGCCGAGGTCGTCTCGATGTGGACCGGCATCCCGGTGAGCCGGATCGCCGGGGATGAATCCCAGCGCCTGCTCCACATGGAGGAGGAGCTGAAGAAGCGCATTGTGGGGCAGGACGAGGCCATCAGCGTGATCTCCCGGGCTGTGCGGCGGGCCTGCG
>DATMAC010000163.1:0-7373 GCA_035573655.1 Thermoflexus sp. | reverse complement strand
GAGGGGGGATGAAGGGGGGTGGGGCCCTTTCTGCCTTTTCACGAGAGCTTCGAACCGAGTGGGACCACGCCGAATCGTTCCATGAAGCGCTCCATTGCTACGCCCGCAACCGCTGGAGGCGGGCCACCGCCTCCCGGAGGGTCTCCTCTCGCTTGCAAAAAGCGAACCGGACCTGGGTGCGCCCGCGTTCTGGATGAGCATAGAAGCTGGATCCGGGAACCACGGCCACCCCGATCTCTCGCACCAGGTGCATCGCGAAGGCCATGTCGTCTTCCATCCCAAACGCCCGGAAATCGGTCATCACGTAATACGCCCCTTGCGGCCACCATACTTCGAACCCCAATTCCTCCAAGGCCTCCACCAACAGACGCCGGCGTCGGTCGTAATCCGCCTGCATTTGCGTGTAATAGGTTGGGGGAAGTTGCAGGGCCACCACCCCCGCCTCTTGAAGCGGGGCGGGGGCACCGACGGTCAAGAAATCGTGGACTTTACGAATGGCGTTCGTGAGATCCTCGGGGGCGATGCACCATCCGATGCGCCATCCGGTCACCGCGTAGGACTTCGACATCCCGCTGATGGTGACCGTTCGTTCCCACATCCCGGGCATGGTGGCGATGGGGATGTGGCGATGGCCATCGTAGAGGATATGTTCGTAGATTTCATCGGTGATCACGTAGGCGTCATAGCGTTGACATAACTCGGCGATCCAGCGGAGCTCCGTTTCGGAAAACACGTGGCCGGTCGGGTTATGGGGGGTGTTGAGGATGATCGCCCGGGTTCGATCCGAGAAGGCCTGCCGTAGCTCGTCCGGATCGAAGGTCCACTCCGGCGGCCGTAGGGGGACGTAGATCGGCTTCGCCCCGCTGATCCATGTGTCGGGGCCGTAATTTTCATAGAACGGCTCGAAGATGATGACCTCATCGCCGGGATTCAACAAGGCGAGCAAGGTAGCGATCATGCATTCGGTGGCCCCGCAGCACACGGTGATGTGGCGCTCCGGGTCGATCTCCATTCCGTAAAAGCGGCGATACTTCTCGGCGATCGCCGCCCGCAACCGCGGGCTTCCCCATGTGATCGCGTACTGGTTATAGTCCTCTCGGATCGCGCGGACCGCCGCTTCTTTCAGCGGCTCCGGGGCCGGGAAATCCGGGAACCCCTGGGCCAGGTTGATCGCCCCAAATTGATGCGCCCATCGGGTCATCTCCCGGATCACGGATTCCGTGAAATAACGCACCCGCTCCGCTGTGCGTGCCATCGAAGCTCCTCCTTCCTCCTCTCCCATGGCCTGGAGCGCCATGGGGAGGAATGATGGGCTCTGGGAATTTTCGTAAACGGACCTCGAACGCGGGCGACCCCTCAAGGGTTTCGTTCCTTCCCACCGCTGCTCAAAGAGCTGCTGGGGAGGAGGAAGATCCGCCATCCGCCTCTTCGCTAATCGGCTTTATCGATATTATTCAGCATGCTCAATGCCAAGCAACTCACAATTGGGGGCAAATGCTCAGCGGGCTCCCGGGGTCGATCAGGATGATGACCCCACGCCCTTTGCCTCCCCGCCGAACACTCGGGGGCTCAGCACGCCAACGGTGAATGCCTGCTGGGAATCCCCCGTGCGCCGCTCCGCGGATATGTCGATCCCCTCTCCTCTCAGAAAATGGCGCTCTGAGCTAAAATGATCCGGGCTTGAATGAACCTGTCTCAAAACGTTTGGTGGCCCGCTTTCCAGGGTTCGAAAGCTTCTCCTTCCTCAAAGTCGAGCGGCGCGGGGGCGCTCGGTTCCAAGCCAGATACGGGGGAGGAGAACGATCGTGGATCAGAATTGGGAAGCTCCCTTCAGCGGCCTCCGGGTCTCCTAAGACCCTTAGGAGGGGTTTTGAGGTGAGGTTATCCGCGATCATCCCTGCGTGGGGTTGGATCGATGCGGCGCTTCTTCGGTGCCTTCATCCCAATCCGTGTCGCCCTGACCGGGGCCGACATCGCCATCTTGTTGCTCCTAGCCGCCGTTTTGATGCTGGGGATGGCACTGGCCGTCCGGGCGCCAGCCACCATCTCCGGGCCCGCCGTCCGGCTGGCCCCGGAGGTCCTGCCCTATTATGCGGTCCGTTCTCTGCTGCGGATGGCGGCGGCTTATGCCCTTTCCCTTTTGTTTTCCCTCACGGTGGGCTACCTAGCAGCCACGCAGCGTTGGGCCAGCATCGTGATCATTCCACTGCTGGATGTGTTGCAATCGGTCCCTATCCTCTCGTTCCTCCCCGTGGTCGCCCTATCGCTCACGGCGATCCTTCCGGAGGATATCGCGGTCGAGCTGGCGTCCATCGTCCTGATCTTCACCAGCCAGGTCTGGAACATGACCTTCAGCTTTTATCAGTCCATGATCACCATCCCCGAGGATCTCCGGGAGGCGGCCCGGATCTTCCGATTGAATCCCTGGCTGCGGTTCCGGCACCTGGAGCTCCCCCACGCGGCGATCCCCTTGATCTGGAACAGTATGATGAGCTGGGCCGGCGGATGGTTCTTCCTGATGGCGGCGGAGACCTTCACGGTCGGCGCGCGGGACTTCCGGTTGGTCGGCCTGGGGACGTTCCTCCAATTGGCCGCCGAGCAGGGGGATCTACAGGCGCTGGCTTGGGGGTTGGGGGCCCTGGTGGGGATCATCGTAGGGATGGATCAGCTGGTTTGGCGGCCGCTGCTGGCCTGGGCCGACAAATTCCGGCAGGAGATGGTGGAAAGCGAGGAGGCGCCAAGCTCTTGGCTCTATGATCTGTGGCAGCGAGCGGCGCTGTCCGAATGGTTCATCGAGCGGGTGTGGAATCCCACAATGGAGCGGGTGGACGCTTTGTTCGGTCGTCTGAGCGCCGAGCTCGCCGCCCGCCCCGCGCTGAACCCGATTCCGGTCTGGGTTTTCCTGCTCCCTCTGATCGCGATGGCTGGGATCGGGTTCGCCTATGGGGTTCACACCGCCTTCCGCCTGTTGAGCGCCCTGCCGCCATCCAGCGTCCCTTTGCTCGCGATGGCGACCCTGGCTTCGATGGCTCGCGTCCTCGCGGCGCAGCTCATCGCCCTGGCCTGGACCGTTCCCTTGGGGGTGGCCATCGGGATGAACCGGCCGCTCGCCGCTCGTGTTCAGCCCCTCATTCAGGTGGTTGCCTCCATCCCAGCGACCGCCCTCTTCCCGATGATTTTGCTCTTCATGCTCCGGCTTCCAGCGGGGATCGAGTGGGCGGCGGTCGTTTTAATGCTGATGGGGACCCAGTGGTATCTTCTCTTCAACATCATCGCTGGCGCCTCAGCGATCCCCCGGGATCTGATCTTCACCACCGGGATCCTGGGGGTCCGCGGCTTGGAGCGATGGCGGGTGCTGATCCTTCCGGCCATCTTCCCTTATTTGATCACCGGCCTGATCACCGCCAGCGGGGGGGCATGGAACGCGACGATCGTGGCCGAGTATGTGGAGTTCGCCGGGCAGGCGCATCGGACGCTGGGGTTAGGGGCGTTGATCGCCCAGGCCACGGGGCATGGCGACTACCCGATGCTGCTGGCGGCTACCCTAACGATGATCCTCACCGTGGTCGCTTTCAACCGTCTGGTTTGGCGGCGTCTCTATGCCCTGGCCGCGGAGCGCTTCCGTCTCGATTACTAGGGCTTCTTCCCGGTTCCCCTGGGGATTCTTGGGGGTTGGGGCCATCCGTCCCTCCACGGCATCCCCTAAAAACTAAAATGGAAGAAGCGCCACAGGTGTCCAGTGTCCTACGGACGTTTTCAGAACCGAATCAGTTGGGGCCGGAGTGGGTACCTGGCCTCCGTCCTGGCCCCGGAAATCCTTCATCAGGGAGCACGGAGGGGATCATCCGTGAGCGAATGGGAGCCCGAGCTCACCTTCCCGGAATATGAAGAGGTCCCGCCCGGCCATCGGTCGGGCTTTGTGGCGATCATCGGCAAGCCGAATGTCGGGAAATCCACCTTGCTGAACGCTTATCTCGGGACCAAGATCTCCATTGTCTCGCCGAAGCCGCAGACCACACGGCATCGGATCCTGGGCGTGCTGACGCGCCCGGACGCTCAGGTCATCTTTATGGACACCCCCGGGATCCATCAGCCCTTCCACAAGCTGGGAGAGTACATGGTCGCGGTCGCCCGCGAGGCCATCCCGGACGCCGACGTGATCGTCTTCTTGGTGGATGCTTCGCAGTGGCCGGATGACGAGGATCGCATGATCGCCGATTTGCTGAAAGAGAAGGCTGGGAACAAACCGGTCATCTTGGCGTTGAACAAAATCGATCTCCTGAAGTCCGACCGGGAAGGACATCTCGCAGCCTACCGCGCCCTGGCCCCCACCCCACCGGAAGCGGAGCCCCCGTTCCCGTGGGAGGAGGTGCAGATCTCCGCTGTTCGGGGCGATCATCTGGATCTCCTCCTGGAACGGATCATCGCCCACCTGCCCGAGGGGCCCCGTTATTACGATCCCGACATGCTCACGGATCAGCCGCTTCAGATGATCGTCGCCGAGCTGATTCGTGAGAAGGCCTTGCTCTTGCTGCGGGAGGAGGTGCCCCATGGGATTGCTGTGGAGATCACGGACTGGGTGGATCGCAATCCGAACCTGACTTACATCGCCGCCACCATTTATGTGGAGAAGGAGACCCACAAGCCGATCGTGATCGGAGAGGGCGGGCAGATGCTGAAGCGCATCGGGGCGGTTGCCCGCCAGGAGATCGAGGCCCTGCTGGGCCATTCGGTGTATCTGGAGCTCTGGGTGAAAGTGCGGAAGAACTGGCGGCGGGATCCTGAACAGCTGCGTCGGTTGGGTTATGTCCTCCCACGAGGGCGCAAAGGACGGCGATGAGGGTGCAGATGGTATGAAGATGCCCGCCGGCTTGCTGGTGCTGGACAAACCGAAAGGATGGACTTCCCACGACGTGGTGGAGCGGGCGCGACGGCTGACCCGGATCCGGCGCATCGGTCATGCGGGGACGTTAGACCCGCTGGCGACGGGGGTGCTGGTGCTGCTGGTCGGGCCAGCGACCCGGCTGGCAGAGTTTCTGCTGGGCCACGACAAACGCTACCGGGCCGTGATTCGCCTGGGGATCCGGACGGATACCGACGACGCGGAAGGTCGGATCCTGAGCGAACGGCCGGTGGAGGTTTCCCGGGAGGCCTTTGAGGAAACGCTGCGCGCCTTTGTGGGGGAGATCCTGCAAATCCCTCCGGCCTTCGCGGCGATCCAACAGGGTGGGGAACGCCTGTATGAGAAGGCCCGACGGGGAGAGCCGGTGGCCCCACCCCCTCGTCGGGTTCGGATCACCGAGATCCGCCTGATCGAGTGGGATCCGCCGTGGGCCACGGTCGAAGTGGCCTGTTCCACAGGAACCTACATCCGGGCCCTGGCCCGGGATATTGGGGAACAGCTCGGGTGCGGTGCGCATCTGGCGGATCTGCGACGGCTGGCCAGCGGTCCCTTCACCCTGGCCGATGCCATCGCCTGGGAGCGCTTAGAGGCCGCGGCCCGGGCTGGGACCTGGCTCCAGTACCTGCGGCCGATGGAGGATGCCCTGCCGGACTGGGAGCCGATCGCGCCGGAGCCGACGATCCTGAACCGGCTGCGGCATGGCCAAGCGATCCCTGTGGAGGAGCTTCCCCATCCGAGCCTCCGGCTTCGAGTCCACCGGCCGGACGGAACGCTGTTGGCGCTGCTGGAGCGCCGAGGAGAGCGATGGCAACCTGTGCGGGTGTTCCCAGAGGATCCATAATAACCTCGGGGGCGAGCGCGGGCGGGCGCTTTGTTCGGTAATCGTAACCGAACATCCTGTCTGAGGTGTGCATCCCCATGCACTTCGCACAACAATTGGAGGAGATCGATCCGGCTCCCTCGGTGGTCACCGTTGGGGCTTTTGATGGCGTGCATCTGGGCCACCAGGCCCTGATCGGGCAGGTGGTGGCGATGGCACGCGCCCATCGCTGGCGTTCCGTGGTCGTGACGTTCTTCCCGCACCCGGTGGTGGTTCTGCGAGGAGAGACGCCTTTTTATCTGACCTCACCGGAGGAGAAGCGGCGCCACATCGCCCGCTTGGGGGTGGATCTATTGGTTCAGATCCCGTTCACGGTGGAAACCGCCCGCATCCGCGCCGCGGATTTCGTGGAGCGCTTGGTTCGAATCGGCATGCGGGCGTTGTGGGCCGGGCCAGACTTCGCGATGGGGTATCGTCGGGAGGGCACGCTGCCGGTGCTGGAGGAACTGGGCCGTCAGTACGGCTACACAGTCCATGTGGCCATGGAGTTCCACTTGGGAGGGCGTCCCGTGCGGAGCAGCCGCATCCGGGAGGCATTGCGACGGGGGGATGTGCGCTCAGCCGCCGAATGTTTAGGGCGTCCGTTCTCGGTCCGTGGAGAGGTGACCGCTGGGGCCGGCCGCGGGGGATCTCTGGGATTTCCGACCGCCAATCTGCGCATCTGGCCGGAGCATGCGCTGCCTGCCGATGGAGTCTACGCCTGTTGGGCGGGGCTGCCCGGGGGGATCCGTCGCATGGCGGTGGTGAACATCGGGGTGCGGCCGACCTTCGATCAGGGCAGCGAGCGGGTTGTCGAAGCGCACCTGCTGGACTGGACAGGGGACCTGTATGGGCAACCGCTGACCTTGCACTTCATCGAACGGCTCCGGGAGGAGCGCAAATTCGCTTCCGCCCTGGAACTCGTTGCCCAGATCCGTCAAGACATCGCTCGGGCCCGCGAGATCTTGAACGCGGCTGCCCTTCCAGCGATCGAGGCAGAAGCTTAGAGCCTTTCTGGCTGCGGAGGTGAACATGAACGCCTTCAATCGCGTGGTGGTCGTGCTGATGATCCTGGTAGCCATCCCGGTTTGCAGCGTGCTGCTCATCACCCCTTTGGAGCTGGCGGGCCTGCTCCGCATCGCTGCGGAAACAGCGGTCGAGACCCTTAGCCAAATCCGCCCGGAGATCCGTTACGGGGTGGGGATCCTGCTGGCGCTGATCGTGGATGCCCTGTTGATCCTTTGGTTGCTCTTTGAGGTCAGGCCGCCCCGACGGATCGTCCGCGTGCCGGCCGTCAGCGGCGCGACCGTGGCCGTGGCTGTTGATTCGATCCGTGAGCGCTTAAAATATCACCTGGATCAACTGGCGGATGTCATCGAGGTCCATCCCCGCGTGATCCCCCATCGGGAGGGGCTGCGGGTGGAGCTGGACGTGTTGACCACTCCGGAGGTCGAAGTGCCTCACAAAGCGGAGGAGATCCTGCAGATGGCCCGTGTGGTGATCGAGGATAAGATGGGCCTTCGCCTCCACGGTCAGCCGGTGGTCCGCATCCGCCATGCACCGTATCCGAAAGGGGGGCCGCGTCCAGCCCGCCCGGCCTCTCAGTAACAT
>DATMAC010000162.1:0-14065 GCA_035573655.1 Thermoflexus sp. | reverse complement strand
GTGAAGAGCGGGATGGCCCCTCCCCCAAATTTTTTCTGGGGCTGGGCTGGGGGCCGAAGGCCCCCAGCCCAGCCCCAGAAACCCCCAAATTGAAAAGCCCTATTGTGATCCCCTGGGAATTAGGGGACGAGCCGATCGCCGTCGGCGCCCGGGTCGCCCCCAAACCCAACTAGGGGCAGGCCTTGGGCCTGCCCCTACGAAACGACTGCCAAAAACAATCCAGGGGTGCGCATGGGTTCCATACGCACCCCCGATGCTCCCAGGTCGAAGATCGGCATCGAACCCTGCTTCCTACGCCGCCCGTTCAGCTGCCCGGAGCAGGGCTCGGCGGGTCAGCACGGTGCATAGATGCGCCCGGTAGGCCGCCGAGGCGAAGGGATCGCTCAGCAAGCCCTCTGGGCTCACCATGTTCTCCGTCGCCGCCCGCACCGTTGCCTCATCCAGTCGCTTGCCGGCCAGCGCCTGTTCCACATTCGTGGCCCGGAAGGCCTTCGGGGCCGCGCCGGTGATGCCGATCCGCGCCTCCCGGCAGACTCCCCCTTCCACCCGGACCACCACGGCGACCCCCACCACAGCGTAGCGGGAGGCCGGATGCGGGAACTTCTCATAGGCCCAGCCCATCCCCTTGCCCAGGACCGGCACGTGGACCTCGGTTAGGATCTCGCCGGGCTGGAGGGCAGTGGTGAGCATCCCGACGAAGAAATCGTCCGCGGCGATCATCCGCTCACCCCCCGGCCCCACTGCCTTCACAGTCGCCCCCAGGGCCAGCATCGCCGCCGGGTAATCCGCTGCCGGGTCCGCGTGGGCCAGGCTTCCGCCGATGGTGCCCATGTTGCGCACCGGGGGATCCCCGATATGGGCGGCCACCTCGGGAAGGAGCGGGCACCACTGCTTCAGCTCCTCGGAGTGCTCCACCTCGCGGTGGGTGGTCAGGGCGCCAATGATCACCGTCCCATCGGTCCGTCGGATCCCCTTGAGCTCCGCCACCCGCCTGATGTCCACCAACGCCGGCGGGGTCGCCAGCCGGAGCTTCATCAAGGGGATCAAGGAATGCCCACCCGCCAGCACCTTCGCCTCCGGATGCTGACGCAGGAGATTCAAAGCCTCCTGAAGCGTGCTCGCTCGATAGTACTCAAAAGATGCCGGATACATTGCCTCCTCCTCTCCGGTTAAGATGCCCAGGGGGGTGGGAAGGGCATCCGCCGTTCCCACCCCACCGTATCAGGCCGTGCGGGCCGTCTGGATGGCCCGCCAGATCTTCTCCGGGGTGAACGGCATATCGAGGTGCTGGATCCCGAAGGGCGCCAGGGCGTCCATCACCGCGTTGGCCACCGCCGCGGTCGCCGCGATGGTCCCGGTTTCCCCGATCCCCTTGACCCCCAGCGGGTTGTGGGGGCACGGCGTCACGGTGTGATCGATCTCGAAGGACGGCAGGTCATCTGCCCGCGGGAGGGCGTAATCCAGCATGGAAGCGGAGAGGAGCTGGCCGTTCTCATCGTAGATCGCGCCCTCCAGCAGCGCCTGCCCGATCCCCTGGGCGATGCCGCCGTGGACCTGACCTTCCGCGATCAGCGGGTTGATGATCCGCCCGGCATCGTCCACCGCCACGTAGCGCAGGATCTTCACCTTCCCGGTCTCCGGATCTACCTCCACCACGCAGATGTGGGTGCCGAAGGGGAAGGTGAAGTTCTTCGGATCGTAGAAGGAAGAGGCTTCCAGCCCGGGCTCCAAGCCCGGCGGGTAGTTGTGGGCCAGGTACGCCTGAAGGGCCACCTCCTGGAAGGTCTTGAATCGATCCGGCACGCCTTTCACATAGAACTTGCCGTCCTCGAAGACGACGTCCTCCTCCGCCGCCTCCAGGAGATGCGCCGCGATCTTGCGGGCCTTCTCCTTGATCTTCTGAAGGCTCAGGACGATGGCGCTGCCGCCCACCGGGGCGCTCCGGCTCCCGTACGTCCCCATCCCGAAGGGCACGCTCCCCGTGTCCCCGTGGACGATCTCCACATCCTCGATGGGGATCCCCAGCTCATCGGCCACGATCTGGGCGAAGGCGGTCTCGTGGCCTTGGCCATGGGTATGGGAGCCGGTGTAGACGGTCACCTTGCCCGTGGGGTGCACGCGGACCAGGGCGCTCTCCCAGAGGCCGGCCTGGGCGCCCAGGGAGCCGACGACCTGGGAGGGGGCGATGCCACAGGCCTCGATATAGCACGAGAGGCCGATGCCGATGTAGCGGCCCTGCTTGCGCAACTCCTCCTGCTGCCGACGCAGCTCCTTGTAGTTGACCATCTCCAGAGCCCGGTTCAGGGCGCCCTCGTAATTGCCGCTGTCGTACTGGAGGGCCACCGGCGTTTGATAGGGGAACCGGTCCGGCGGGATGAAGTTCTTGCGGCGGAACTCCGCCGGATCCTCCCCCAGCTCCCGGGCCATGCGGTCCATCAGCCGCTCCACCACATATGTGGCCTCCGGCCGCCCAGCCCCCCGGTAAGCATCCACCGGCGTGGTGTGGGTGAAAACACCGGTCACCTCACAATAGATCGTCGGGATCTCATACTGGCCGGAGAGCAGAGTGGCGTACAGGTACGTGGGGATCGCGGGGGCGAAGGTCGAGAGATAAGCTCCCAAGTTGGCGATGGTTTTCACCCGCATCCCCAGGATCTTCCCCTTCTCATCCACCGCCAGCTCGGCTTCGGTGATGTGGTCGCGGCCGTGGGCGTCGCTCACGAAGCTCTCCCGCCGCCGCGCCGTCCACTTCACCGGCCGGCCGACTTGCTTGGCGGCCCAGGTGACGATGGTCTCTTCCGGATAAAGGAAGATCTTGCTCCCGAAGCCGCCGCCTACATCCGGGGAGATCACCCGGAGCTTGTGCTCCGGGATGCCCAGGACGAAGGCGGCCAGCAGCAGGCGGTGGACATGGGGGTTTTGGCTGGTGACCCACAGGGTGTATTCGTCGGTGGCTGGGTTATACTGGGCCATCGCCGCCCGAGGCTCAATGGCGTTCGGGATCAACCGCTGATTGACCAGCTCCAGCTTCACCGTCCGATGGGCCCGCCGGAACGCCTCATCGGTTTTCTCCTTGTCGCCGATGGACCAGCGGAAGCAGACGTTGTCGGGGGCCTCATCGTGGACCGCGGGGGCGCCGGGCTGGAGGGCCTTCGCGCCGTCGGCCACTGCGGGGAGGGGTTCGTACTCCACCTCCACCAGCTCCGCCGCGTCCTCCGCCGTATAGCGATCCTGAGCGATCACCACCGCCACGATCTCCCCCATATGGCGGACCTTATCCACGGCCATGGGGTAGTGTGGCGGGAGCTTCATGTCGGGGAGCAGCCATCCGCACGGGAGGGACTTCACGCCGCTATCCACCATATCCTTCCCGGTGAACACGGCGATCACCCCGGGATGCTGCAACGCTTTTTCTTTGTGAATGGCCTTGATCCGAGCGTGGGCGTGGGGGCTGCGGACCATCGCCGCGTAAACCAGACCCGGCAAGGTCAGATCATCCACGTATGTGCCGCGCCCGGTGATGAAGCGCGGATCCTCCCGCCGTTTCATCGCCACACCGAAATAGCGCGTCGCCATCGCCGCCCTCCTTTGCCCCATCCAAGTCGGGTGGAATTATGCTCGCTTTGAGCCTCAGGCCTGCACGCGGAGCTTCTCGGCCGCGTAGCGCACGGCCCGGACGATGTTGTGATAGCCGGTGCAGCGGCAGTAGTTGCCCTCCAGCGCGCGACGGATCTCCTCCTCACTGGGGTTGGGGTTGCGCTGCAGGAGGTCATAAGCCGCGAGGATCATGCCGGGGGTGCAGAAGCCGCACTGGAGGCCGTGCATCTCCCAGAAGCCCTCCTGGAGCGGATGGAGCTGCCCATCCCGCGCCAGGCCTTCAATGGTGGTGATCTGAGCCCCATCCGCCTGAACGGCGAAAACCGTGCACGATTTCACGGCCTTCCCGTCCATCAGGATCACGCAGGCGCCGCATTGGCTGGTGTCGCACCCCACGTGGGTCCCGGTCAGCCCCAGGACCTCCCGGATGAAATGCACCAGAAGCATCCGGGGCTCCACCTCCCGCTGATACACCTGGCCGTTCACCGTGACCGTCACTGGAACTTTCATGAGCCCCTCCTTATGTGAAGGAATGGACACATTACGCGCAGCTGAAAGCCCTTGGGAGCCACCTTGCCCAGCCCAGAAATCCCTGTGATGCCGCGTTCCCCCCGCAAGCGCCCTGCCCGTTCCAGCTCACGCCGCTTCCACAATTTTCGGATGCGCTTGGACATTCCCTCGGACTGTGAGAGAATGTTCTTCCCTTCAAGAGGAGGAACCCAGTTGGGCCTCGAGGTTCTTCAAACCCTGGTTCACCAGCATCTGGGCGGTGGGCTCCAGGAGCCGGGCGCCCATGCTCATCAGCAAGCCGGTCACGACCGCCTCGCCCTCGTAATGCATCACGGTCTCACCGTCCTCAGCGGTGAGATCGATGACGCCGTTGGCATCCACCGTGCCTTGAGGGCCCTGAGCCTGAATCCGGATGCGATAATGGTTGGGGGGATCAATTTCGGAGAGGGTGATGCGAGCTTTATAACGACCGCTGATGGGCCCGATGCCCAGGCGCATCTCCGCCTCATACACATCGTTCCCCACAGGCTCCAGACGTTCCACCCCCGGCAGCAGGCGGGCGATCACCTGAGGATTCATCAGGGCCCCCCAAACGCGACCGATCTCCGTCTTGAACCGATAGGACCCCCGCAATCGCATCGAGGCGCTCACCTAGGAGGATCTCATCCGAAGACATTTCCGATTATAGCGGAACTCATTAATCACTGTCAAGATATGCTGCGCTTTTTGAACCTCAAACGGCAGATTTGGGAAACATATAACAATTTAGTGACTCATTACACAATATGGGGGTGCTCTCGACTCGCTTTTCGTTCACAAACCGGGCCCTTCGAAGAGAAGCCACGCCACCGTTGCAGTAGACGGGACAAGACAGTTATGCTATAACGCCTGCAAGAAGATCCCCTACTGGAGGTCTTCGATGCAAATCGAGGTTCGGATCGGTGCGATCCAAGCGGTGGAGGCGGATGCCGTGGTGGTGAACCTGCTGGAAGGGGTGACCAGCCCCGGCGGAGCCACCGCGGCGGTGGATGGGGCGCTGGAGGGGAAGATCTCGCGGGTGTTGGCGGCCGGGGATTTCCGGGGCCGCCTGGGCGAGACCCTGGTGCTCTATACCGACGGGCGGATCCCGGCGCCGCGGGTGATCTTGGTCGGGTTGGGACCGGAGGCCTCCTTCAACGCGGAGAAGGTCCGCCACGCCGCCGCGGCCGCCGCCCAACGCGCCCGGGAGCTAAACGTGCGGCGGCTTGCCACGGTGGTCCATGGAGCCGGCCGCGGGGGCCTTTCCCCTGAGGAAGCGGCCCAGGCGACGGTCGAGGGCACCCTGTTAGGCCTTTACACCTACCAACGGAAGAAGGAAAACGCCAGCCGACCGGGACCGGAGGTCCTCCTGTTGGTGGAATTCGACGCGGCGAAGGAAGCGTCTATCGCCGCCGGGGCCCGCCGCGCGGAGACCCTTGCCCGCTTCGTGAACCAGGTTCGGGATTGGGTGAACGAGCCAGGGTCCGTGATGACCCCGCGCCGGCTGGCGGAGGAAGCAAGCCGCCTCGCCCAAGAGGTCGGCGTGCACGCCCAGGTGCTGGACGAGCAACAGATCGCGGCGCTGGGCATGGAGGCGCTCCTCGCCGTCTCCCGGGGCAGCGAGGAGCCGCCCCGCTTCATCATCTTGGAATACACCCCAGGGGGCCAACGGGAGCGGCCGGTGGTCCTGGTGGGGAAAGGGATCACCTTTGACAGCGGAGGTCTGAACCTGAAAAGCGAGGAAGGGATGCTGACCATGAAGGGAGATATGGCCGGCGCGGCCGCCGTGTTAGGCGCGACCCTGGCCGCCGCCGCCCTCCAACTGCCCGTCCCCATCGTGGCCCTGGCCCCGGCCTGCGAGAACATGCCCTCCGGTCGGGCCTATAAGCCCGGCGACATCCTGCGCGCCCTCAACGGCAAGACCATCGAGATCGTGAACACCGACGCCGAGGGCCGGCTGATCCTGGCGGACGCCCTCTCCTACGCGGCGCGTTACAACCCCCGGGCGGTTATCGATGTGGCCACCCTCACCGGGGCGGCGATCATCGCCCTGGGGCAGGATGTGGCCGCCGCTTTGTTCTCAGACCACGATGAGCTGGCGGCGGCGCTGCTCCGCGCCGCTGAGGCGACCGGGGAGCGTCTGTGGCGGATGCCGTTGTGGGAGGATTACCTGGAGCGCATTAAAAGCGAGGTCGCGGACGTGAAAAACAGCGGCGGGCGCTATGGGGGGTTGGGGACCTCCGCCATGTTCCTCAAACAGTTCGCCCCGGAGGGCGTCCCATGGGCCCACCTGGACATCGCGCCCATGGATATGGCCGAGAAGGCTCGCGGCTACGTCCCGAAGGGCGGGACGGGATACGGGGTGCGCCTGTTGGTGCGCTACCTAGAGGATCCCAAGCCGTAACGGAACGATTTCATGCGCTGAACGGTGCTGATCTGTCCACCGGTGAACTCCCCTTGGGGTGCGGGCCGCTGACGTGGCCCGCACCCCCAGAGAAAACCGTTCTTCTCCCCTCCTCGGGGGGTTTCGTCCGTGTATAATCAAAATGGACAGGAGCCCTCCGAGCGCGGGGGATTTTTGGAGAATCGGCTTATAGGGACGTTGAGCCCTCCAGCAGCTCAACAGGGCAGCCTGCCCGCTGAGTTTCATCACTTCATCGATAGGGGGAAGGCCATGAGCGGCCGTTATGCGTTCTTCAAGGGGCGCATCGTGCCCATCGAGGAAGCCGTGATCAGCGTGCGCACCCACGCGTTCAACTACGGCACCGGGGTCTTCGAAGGGATACGGGCCTACTGGAACGACGAGGAGCAACAGCTCTTCATCTTCCGGCCCCGTGAACACTACGAACGCCTCCTCGCCTCCGCTCGCATGCTCCTGATGAGCTTCCCCTACACGCCCGATGACCTCACCCAAATCACCGTGGAGCTGCTCCAGAAAGAAGGATACCGGGAGGATGTCTACATCCGCCCTATCGCTTACAAGGCCGACGAGGTCATCGGGGTCCGCTTGCATAACCTCAAGGAGGAGCTGACCATCTGGACCACTCCCTTCGGCCATTACATCGAGCGCGAGGCGGCCCACGTGATGGTCTCCTCCTGGCGGCGGATCAACGACAACGCCATCCCCGCCCGCTCCAAGATCACCGGCGCCTACGTGAACTCCGCCCTCGCCAAGAGCGAGGCCATGCTCAACGGGTTCGACGAGGCCATCGTCCTCACCGAGGACGGCCACGTGGCCGAGGGGAGCGCGGAGAACCTCTTCATCGTCCGGAACGGCGTCCTGGTCACCCCGCCGGTGACCGATGAGATCCTCGAGGGGATTACCCGGCGCACCATCATCGAGCTCGCCCACAACGAGCTGGGCATCTCGACAGTGGAGCGCCACATCGACCGCACCGAGCTGTACTACGCGGACGAGATGTTCCTCTGCGGCACCGGCGTCCAGCTTGTCCCGGTGGTCTCGGTGGATCGGCGGCCGGTGGGCAACGGGGAGATCGGCCCCATCACCCGACGGCTCCACGATCTTTACTTCGATGTGGTTCGGGGGAAGGTGCCTCGGTATCGCCACTGGTGCGTCCCGGTCTATGTGCCGGAGCCGGTGCGGGCTTCTGGGTAGAGACTCAACCGCTTCCGCAGATGGCTTCCGCAGCATTCCCGCAGTTCATCGATGATCGGGCGGGCCAGCGGCCCGCCCGACTTTTTCAGGAAAGGATGAAGGGCCATCGCTGCGATGTGGGAGAGCCGTCCGTTCAACCCAGTGGTCACGCCGTTGGTCTCCTCGCGGGAGCTGGAATCGGAGCCCTTCCGCCTCCTCTCGCGGGCTCCAATTCCCCTGGATGGATAATCCCTCCGGATTGGAGCCCCGCTGGAAGCTGATTAGAATAGAGTTCACCCGTAACCCCGCTCAGGGGACTTTCATGGGTTCGGGATGGCGGATGGCGGTCCTCACCGCCTCCCCGAATCCCTTTCGATGCGAAATGGGGCGAAGCCGTATCCTTCCCTCAGGTGGTGTGCGATGGCTTTACGGAACAGCGAACTGGCGTGGCTCATGGAGCGGCGATGGAGGCGGCGGGCCCGCAGCCGCCAGGGAACCGGCGCGTGGATCCGCCTGGCCCTGGTGGCTGGGATCTTTATGGCGACCGTCTTCGGGGTGTTGACCGCCGCTGGTGTGGCTGGTGCTGCCGCCCTGTATGTGAGCATCGTCCGCGGCCTGGATCCTTCCCGGATCGAGGCGAGCGCCCGGGCCTTCGAGACCACCAAGATCTACGACCGCACCGGCCGCGTCCTGCTCTACGAGGTGATCGATCCCACCTGGGGCGATCGCACGTGGGTGCCCCTGGAACAGATCCCGCTTTCGCTGCGCCAGGCGACCATCGCCATCGAGGACCGCTCGTTCTATGAGAACCCCGGGATCAACCCGCGGGGCCTGTTGCGGGCCTTGTGGGTGAATCTGCGCACCGGCGGCGAGGTCGTCCAGGGTGGCTCGTCCATCACCCAGCAGCTGGTGAAAAACACGCTGATCGACCCGCAAGAGCGTTACCAACGTTCCTATACGCGCAAGCTAAAGGAGATCCTGCTGGCCCTGGAGCTCTCCCGCCGGTATTCCAAGGATCAGATCCTGGAGTTCTACCTGAACACCAACTTCTATGGGAACCTGGCTTACGGCGTCGAGGCGGCAGCCCAGATCTACTTCGGGAAGCACGTGTGGGAGCTCAACTTGGCGGAGGCGGCGATGCTGGCCGCCATCCCCCAGTTCCCCAGCCTCAACCCCATCGACGCCCCCGAGGCGGCGAAGCGGCGCCAGGAGGTGGTGCTGGACGCGATGGTCCAGGCCGGGTTCATCACGCCGGAACAGGCGGCCGCGGCGAAGGCCACGCCGATCCAAGTCCGGCGCAGGCCCACCGAGCGCTTCGACATCAAGGCCCCCCACTTCTCGATCTACGTCCGCCGCTGGCTGGAGGAGCGCTTCGGGCCGGACCTCGTGAACCGCGGCGGGCTGCGCGTCTACACCACCTTGGATTGGGACCTCCAGCAATACGCCGAGCAGACGGTCCGTCGCCATGTGGAGAAGCTGAAATCCGAGAACCGCAACGTGACCAACGGCGCCTTAGTGGCCATCCGGCCGAAGACCGGTGAGATCCTGGCGATGGTGGGGAGCGTCGATTACTGGGACGAATCCATCGATGGGCGCTTCAACGTGGCAGTTGACGGCCTGCGGCAGCCCGGTTCTTCCTTTAAGCCCTTCACATACGCCACCCTGCTCAGCCAGGGGGTCCCCGCCTCCCACCTGTTCTGGGATGTGCCCAAGACCTTCGACCAGGGTCCAGGGATGCCGCCCTACGCGCCGGAGAACTACGATCGCAAGTTTCACGGCCCTCAGCGGATGCGGCTGGCCCTGGCCCGCAGCTACAACATCCCGGCGGTGGAGGCATTGCAGCTGGCCGGCATCGCCAACGTGATCCGCTTGGCCCACCGCATGGGGATCACCACCCTCGATAAGGGCTTGGATTACTACGGCCTGGCCCTCACCTTGGGAGGCGGCGAGGTCCGCCTGATCGACATGGTCTACGCCTACAGCGTGTTCGCCAACAACGGCTTCATGGCCGGGGCGCCGGTTCCCGAGGCGCGCCGCCGGCCCGGCTACCGCGAACTGGATCCGGTTCCCGTGCTCCGGGTGGAGACGCCCGACGGGAAGATCCTCTGGGAATACCGCCAACCGGAGGTGCAGGCCATCCTGGACCCGCGCGTGGCCTATCTGATCACCAGCATCCTCTCGGACAACGCCGCGCGCTGGGAGGCTTTCGGGCGGGGAAACGTGTTGGAGCTCTCCCGGCCCGCCGCAGTCAAAACCGGGACGACGAACGATTTCACCGACAACTGGACCATCGGCTACACGCCTCAGCTGGCCGTGGGCGTGTGGGTAGGGAACACCGACAACAGCCCGATGCGCAATGTGTCGGGGATCGCCGGGGCGGCGCCCATTTGGCACGACGTGATGGAATACGCTCATCAGAATCTTCCTGTGGAACCTTTCCAGCGCCCGCCGGGCCTGATCGAGAAGACCATCTGCGCCGTCTCCGGGAAGCTCCCCGGCCCCTACTGCCCAACGGTGCGGGAGCTCTTTATCCCCGGCACGGAGCCTCAAGAGGTTTGCGATCTCCATCAGGTCTTCCTGATCAACCGGGAAACCGGTAAGCTGGCCACTGCCAGCACGCCGCCCGACAAAATCGAAGAGAAGGTCTTCCTGGTGGTCCCGCCGGAGGCCCTCAGCTGGGCCCGGGAGGCCGGCATCCCTCAGCCACCCACGGAATACGACACCCAGTTCGCTCAGCCCGTCGGCGACGTGGCCATCTTGAACCCTGCTCCCTACGCCTACGTCCGGGGGATCGTCCCGATCCTCGGCAACGCCCGAGGGGACGTCGCGTTCTACCGGGTCGCGGTGGGCGCTGGCCTGAACCCCACCGCTTGGATCCCCATTGGGCCGGATCACGGCAACGCGGTGGATAACGGCTTGTTAGAGAATTGGGACACGACGGGCTTCGCCGATGGACTCTACACCCTGCAGCTCACCGTGGTCCGCCACGACGGCAGCGTGCATACCGCGGTGGTGCCCGTGACCGTGGATCATACACCTCCTTCGGTCCGCGTGGTCTATCCACGGGAGGGGGAACGCTACAGGCTCTCCGACGAGTGGATCAGTGTGAACACGGAGGTCTCAGACAACTACGCTATGGATCGGGTGGAGTTCTATGTGGACGGGCAGCCGTTCGCCGTGCGGGACGTGCCGCCGTTCAACGCGAAGTGGTATTTCCGGCAGGTGGAGCGGGATCGCTTGCTGGGGTGCCATGAGTTCTGGGTGAAGGCCTACGATAAAGCCGGCAATGAGGCGGAAAGCAACCACGTCCGCGCCTGTGTGGAGCGCTGAGATCGGGTAGCTGCTCAGCCCTCACCCGGGGTGGGGGCATGCGGAAACGAGGATTCCAGCGGCGGGCTGAGGGTCAAAAAAGCGAGCGGCGCAACCCGATAGTCTCCCCAACGGGTGGGAACGATCTTCCCACAGGGAATTTCGATGGAGTGTGCTATGTAGGGGCACACCTTGGGAGTACCCCAGCGCCGACAGTAGGGGCGCCCCTTGTGGGCGCCCCAGCGGGCCGGCACAAGGCCTGGGCAGGCACAAGGCCTGCCCCTACAAAAGGCATCTACGTCCCTTAATGTAGGGGCACCCCTTGTGGATGCCCTATGGAATGACCCCCTGCGGGTGCCCATGGAATGCAGGGGCACCTCTCGTGGGTGATCGATGGAGCAGGCCCAAGGCCTGCTCCTACGAGAGGCTTCCACATCAATGTAGGGGCACCTCTTGTGGGTGCCCTGTGGAATATAGGGGCACCTCCTGTGGGTGCCCCATAGGGGTTGGGTGGTCTGCATCCGCAAGATCGTCGGATCATCTACACCCTTCCAAGAGACCATCCGCAACTCTTGTCTTAAATAAAAAACATTGTGCTTGCCTGGAACCGGATTTTCTGAATATACTCATGTTGCTAACATTCCTCCAACTTGGCAGGCTTGAAGATCGTGTTCCCTGCTTGCCGAGTTTCATGGGAAAGGGGGCACGATGGTCACCGAGCTCCCGATCGCCCGAACAAAGCTCCACCCGCCGGTGCGGCGCGGCCCGCTGCTGGATCGTCCCCGCCTGCTGAACTTCCTCCACGAGAACATCGACAAGACCCTCATCCTGATCTCCGCGCCGGCCGGATACGGGAAAACCTCGCTCCTCATCCAGTTCTACCACGACACCGATCTCCCCGTCGCCTGGTACAGCCTGGATGAGACCGACCAGAACACCCATCGCTTCGTGGAGCATCTGGTGGCCGCCCTCCGCGAGCGGTTCCCCGCTTTCGGCCGCACCACCCTCGGCGTCCTGCGGGCCGGGGCCGCCCCCGACGCCGTGGCCACCGCGATGATCAACGATATGCTGGAGAACATCCCGGATTACTTTGTCCTCGTCCTGGACGACTACCATGTGGTCGCCGAGCACCCGGGGATCCACCTCTTGATCCGCCACTTACTGGAGCACGCGCCCGAACACCTCCACATTCTCCTCTCCAGCCGCGGTCCCCACGGCCTTCCGCTCACCCGCCTGGTGGCCCGCCAGCAGGCGACGGGCCTCGGGGCCCAGCACCTCGCGTTCACCCCCGAGGAGGTTCATGCCCTCTTCACGCGCTACTACGCCTTGGAGCTCTCCGAAGCCGAGGCGCAGGCCTTGGCCCGGGAGACCGAGGGCTGGATCACCGCCATCCTCCTGCTGGCCCAACACATCCGGGAGGCTGGGGCCTGGCCGACCCTTCGGCCCGGCGAGCCCGGCACCCTCTACCGCTATCTGGAGGAGGAGGTCCTCGCCCGCCAGCCGCCGGAGCTTCAAGAGTTCCTCCTGGAGACGGCCATCCTGCCGGTCTTCAACGTCGCCGCCTGCAACGCCGTGCGGGAACGCGCCGATTCCGCCCGCTGGATCGAGGAGGCCGACCGGCGCCAGCTGTTCCTCATCCAGGTGGAGACCACCCGGGAGGGGCCCTGGTATCGCTATCACCATCTGTTCCGGGAGTTCCTGAACCTCCATTTGCGGAAGCAGGACCCGGGCCGCTACCGGGCCCTGCACCGGCGGGCGGGGAGATGGTTCGCCGAGCGCGGCGACGCCGAGGCTGCGGTTCACCACTTCCTGGAGGCGGGGGATAGCGAGGCCGCCGCGAAGGCCATGGAGGGCGCCGTTCGGAGTCTCTTCGCGGCCGGCCGCCTGGAGACCCTGGGGCGGTGGTTCCGGGCGCTTCCTCAGGAGCGCCTGGGGCAAGCGCCCCGGCTATTGCTCTATCAAGCCAAGGTATTAGCCGATAGCGGACGCCCGGAGGCCGCCCTGGCTCTCCTGGAGCAGGCCGCCGCAGCCTGCGGACCTGAGGACGAGATGACCTGGGTGGAGATCGAGATCCAGCGGGCATCAACCCTGAACATGATGGGCCGCCACGCTGACGCGGTGGCCGCCGCTGAAGTGGCCCTCGCCCGCTGCCGGCCGGAGTGGATCCATCCCCGGGCCGCCGCCCACCGGCTGCGGGGCTTCGCCCGCCTCGCGCTGGGTCGCCCCCGGGAGGCGGAACAGGACCTCCGCCAGGCGATGGCCTTGTTTCGATCTATCGAGGCTCCAGTGGATCTGGTCAACACCCTCATCGAGCTGGCCGAGACCCTGCGGGCCCAGGACCGGCTGGTGGAGATGGACCTCTACCTCCAGGAGGCCCTGGCCCTGGCTCGGACCCTGGAGAACCCCCGGCCGCTTATCACTCTCCTCAACAACATGGGCTATACGGCCTACACCCGCTGTCAGTTCGAGGCCGCCCGCCGCTATTACGAGGAGGGGCTGGGGCTGGCCCAACAGACCGGTAACCGGCGGGCGGCGGCGTTCCTACAAGTGGGCCTAGCGGACCTGGCCCGGGATGAGGAGCAACTGGAGGAGGCCCTAGAAGCCTACCGAGCGGCCCTGGAGATCGCCCGGGAGATCCGCAACGCCTTTCTGATGGCCTACGGGCTGGAGGGGATGGGACGGGCCCTGCGGCTGCAGGGGAGGGCCCGGGAGGCCCTCCCGGTCCTCCAGGAGGCGGCCGAGATCGCCGCCCGCCTCGGGCTGCGGACGCTGGCCGCTATCGCCGCCCTCTCCCGGGGGATGGCCGAGGTGGAGGCCGGCTGGGTCCTGGACGGTCTCTCCCGCATGGCCCCGGCCCTGGAGCGCTTGGAGGAGGCGGATCTCCCCACCCGGGTGTGGGGCCACTTCCTGATGGCCCGGGCCTATTTCCACGCCCACCGGCATCGGGAGGCGCTGAAGCAGCTCGCGGAGGCCGCCCGCCTCAACGGCCCCGACGCCCTCATCGCCCCCCTCCTCCCGGAGCTGCGGCGGGCAGAG
>DATMAC010000161.1:0-4377 GCA_035573655.1 Thermoflexus sp. | reverse complement strand
TACGCCACCTCACCACGGGGGGCCTGTCACAATCAAAGCGATTTCTTCATGGTGGAGCTGGGCCAATCCAATGAGGAGTTAGGCATTCCCTTTCTCGACCGGCATCAAATTGAAGACAAAGCCCGGTACGTGGCGATCCATCAGAATTGGCGCACGGTGTGCAATGGACTGGTGCTATGTTATTTCGCCAATGTCGCTCCGAGCGTGGCGTTAGCGTTGCTGAACGCGGCGATGGGATGGGATTGGGATCTCCAGCAGATGTTGGAGGTTGGGGAACGTGCCTGGCAGCTCAAGCGGATGATCAACCACCGGCTTGGGGCCACGCGGGCCGATGACCGCCTGCCCAAGCGGCTCCTAGAGCCGCTGCCTGACGGGGGCGCGGCGGGGTTTGTGCCGGATATCGAGACGCTGCTGCGGGAATACTATGAGGTGCGGGGATGGGATCGGGAGACCGGCCAGCCCACCCCAGCGACCCTCCGAAGGCTGGGACTGGAGTTTGTTCTCCTGGAAGACAGGTAAGGGCTCCATCATTCCGTTTGTCGTGCTCCTTTTCCCTCCCCAGGGCCCCTCGAGCCGTGGGGGATAAAAAAGATGTTTGGGGGGCGAGCTGAGCGCTGAAGGTACCCGGCTCGCCCCCCAATCCCTAAGGGGCGTTCATTCCCAATAGGAGTGGATCCTCGTGATGCGGGTGCTGGTCACCGGCGCCACTGGCTTCCTGGGCCGCAACCTCTGTCCGTATCTCGTGGAACGGGGTTATCGCGTGCGAGCCCTGGTCCGGCCAACGGCCGATTGGAGGTTCCTTGCGGACCACGAGGTGGAGATCGCGTGGGGGGATGTCCAGGACCCGGCCTCGGTTCGAGCGGCGGTGGAAGGATGCGAGGCGGTCATCCACGCGGCGGGTTACTTCCGGTTCTGGGGGCCGCGGGAGCGTTATTGGGGGGTGAATGTGGAAGGGACCCGCCACATGGTCCAGGCGGCGCAGGCCGCCGGCGTCCGGCGGTTCGTTCACATCTCGACGGTGGCAGTGATCGGCCGGCCGCGGCCGGGGACGGTGATCGATGAGACATATCCATGTCAACCGGTCGATGAATATCAACGCACCAAGCTGGAGGGGGAACGCATTGTGCAGGAGGCGGTCCAGGGAGGCCTTCCCGCCATCATCCTGCGTCCGGGAGCCTTCTATGGCCCATGGGGGCGTTATGCCTTCAACCGGCTGTTCTTCGAGGATTTCCTGAGAGGGCTGCGCCTTCAAGTGCACGGCGGCCGCCGTTACACATTCCCGGTTTTCGTTCCGGATCTCTGCCGCGTCATCGAGGCCGCCCTTCATCGAGGCCGCGTGGGGGAAATCTATAATGTGGCGGATCGCAGTCGGCAGCACGCGGAGATCTATGAGATCGTGGCCCGAGTGGCGGGGGTTCCCGCGTGGCGGATCAACGTCCCGGCGTTCCCGATGCTGGCCCTGGCATGGGTCTGGACGAAGCTGGCCGATCTCACCGGGCAGGAGCCCTATTATCCGCTCGCGTTGGCCTCTTATGTGTTCTACGACTGGAGGATTTCCTCCGAGAAGGCGCGACGGGAGCTGGGGTTTGAGCCGACACCCTTCGAGGAAGGCGTGCGACAGACCTTGGAATGGTATTGGGCCCAGGGCATCCTCCCCTCCCCACGCTGGGGGGTCGCACGGGGCCGGTGAAGGGCTGGCCCCTTTGGGGGCCAGCCCTCTCCCTATGGGGTGTTCCCTTTATTGCGGACGGGCCATCCGCCAGGTGGTACCGTCGGGGCGATCCTCCAACACGATCCCCAGCGCCCGGAGGCGATCGCGGATCTGATCCGCGCGAGCGAAGTCGCGTTGTCGACGGGCTTCCGCCCGGATCTCAATGAGCAGCTGCACCAGCCCCGATACCAAATCCGAAGGGATGTCCGGCCGGATCACATCGGGGATCAATCCCAAGACCTGGCCGCCGAGCTCCCGATAGACCGCATCGATGGCCTCCAGGATCGGACGGCCGACTGTGGCTCCACCGAACAGCAGGCTATTGACCGCTTTCGAGAACTCAAAGAGGGCCGAAAGGGCCTCCGGCGTGCTGAAATCGTCGTCCATCGCCTCGAGGAAGGCCCGTCGGGCCGTCTGGATTTCCTCCATGAAGGCCTCCGGTTCGGCCGCCTCCGTCGCTGCCCCCCGGGCCAACCGCTCTCGCACCTCGATCACCGTGTTCCACAGGCGGTCCAAGCCCTTCTCCGCCGCCTCCATCGCTTCCTCGCTGTAGTCGATCGGCGAGCGGTAATGGCTGGAGAGGATGAACAGGCGGATCGCCTGGGGGCGGTATCGCTGGAGGGCGTCTTTGATGCGCACCACGTTTCCCAGGCTCTTGCTCATCTTGATGCCGTTCACGGTCAAGGAGCCGGTCAGCAGCCAGTAGCGGGCGAAGGGCACCCCGTTGGCCGCCTCCGCCTGAGCGATCTCGCTCTCGTTGTGGGGGAAGAGGTTGTCGATGCCCCCACCGTGGATATCGAAAGGCTGCCCCAGGTATTTCGTAGCCATCACGGAGCATTCGATGTGCCAACCCGGATAGCCCCAACCCCATGGGCTGGGCCAGCGCAGGATGTGCTCCGGCTCCGCCCGCTTCCAGAGAGCGAAGTCGGCGGGGTGGCGTTTCTCCTCCCGCACCGGGATGCGAACCCCTTCCTCCTGTTCCTCCAAGCGGCGGCCGGAGAGCTTCCCATATTCCGGCCAGGATTCCACCGAGAAATAAACGGAACCGTTCACTTCATAAGCGTGGCCCTTTTCGATCAACACTTTGATCATCTCGATCATTTCGGGAATGTGGCACGAGGCTCGCGGGGAGATATCGGGCCGCACCACCCCCAGCGCGTCCATATCCTCAAAGTAGCTGCGCATGTATTTCTCCACCAGCTCCATGGGCTCCAGGCGCTCCCGAGCCGCCCCCTTCAGGATGCGGTCCTCCCCTGTATCCAGCAGGTGCCCCACGTCGGTGATGTTCTGGACGTAACGGACCTTATAGCCGCGATATCGGAGGTAGCGGACGATCACGTCCATGGAGACGTAAAGCTTGGCGTGGCCCAGGTGGGCGTGATCGTAAACGGTCGGCCCGCATACGTACATGCGGACCTGACCCTCGCGCAACGGAATGAACGGCTCCTTCTGACGGGTGAGGAAGTTGTACATCACGAGGCTCATCGGCTGCGCTCCTCCAATGGATCTTCATCCCCGCATCAACTCCTCGGGCCGGGCGAAGATCATCCGGCCCGCGGCGGTCTGAAGCACTTTGGTCACCACCACGGGGATCTCCCGCCCGATGTAGCGCCGTCCCTCTTCCACCACCACCATGGTCCCGTCCTCCAGATACCCCACGCCTTGCCCAGGCTCTTTCCCCTCCTGGATGATGGAGAGCGTGAACGTCTCCCCCGGCAACAGGACCGTCCGCACGGCGTTGGCCAGCTCGTTGATGTTGAGGACACGGATGTTCTGCAGCTCGGCCACCCGGTTGAGATTGTAATCGTTCGTCATGATCGGACAGCGCAGGCGGCGGGCCAGGGCGATCAGCTTCTCGTCCACCTCCCGGCCCTCCACGTCCATATCAACGATGCGAACCGGCACGTGGCCTTCCTTTTGCATACGGTTCAAGATCTCCAGGCCCCGGCGGCCTCGATTGCGACGCAGGGGATCCTGGGAATCCGCGATATGCTGAAGCTCGTTGAGAACAAAGCGTGGCACCAGCAGGGTGGCCTGCACGAACCCCGTGCGCACGATGTCGGCGATCCGCCCATCGATGATCACGCTGGTGTCCAGGAGGATGAGGTGCTCCCCCTCACGGCCCTCGCGCAGGTGACGGGGGAGCATGGCCAGCAGATCCTTATAGCGGGTGCCTGCAACGGTGAGGCCCAGGTAGCCGAAGAACACGGCCCCCAGGGAGGGCATCACCCGCCCCAGAGGGTCTGGCAACAAGGAGAGGGGATAGGAAACCAGCCCGGCCATAATCAGCCCCAGGATCAGGCCGATCGTGCCGGCGATGAGTTGCTGGAGGGGGATCGGCCGGATGATCTGACGGATCATGGCCGCCGGGCGGACAGTGAGCCATGGCGTGATGATGAGGCCGAGGATCGCGCCGACCAAGCTGAAGGCCAGGGCGAACTGCCACGCCGGGCGCGAATCCAGCCCCAGCCGCGCCGCATCCATCCCCAATCGCCATCCCGCCACCCCTAACACCAGCATGCCGATCAAACGAAGGAAACGTTCGAAATCCATAAAGCCTCCGGATAAGTGCAGAATGAGCAGAATCCATCTTACACCTGAGGCCATGTAAAGAGCAAGCAAACCGCGGTTTCCTTTTGGGGGCTTTGGGGGCGGAGCCGCGCGCC
>DATMAC010000160.1:0-3503 GCA_035573655.1 Thermoflexus sp. | reverse complement strand
GGCGCGCGGCTCCGCCCCCCAACCCCCCTGAAGAAAACGACCTGCGTAATTCCTACCGGATTTAAACGGAGGGAGCTCTGGGCAATGATTCGGGATCTCTGGACGAGCCAGGAGCCAGCCCTGCGGTTTTTCGCCGGCCTGGTTTATTACACCCTTGGCCTCATCCTGCTGCTGCAATCCCGCGGCCATAGCCGACTGCGCCTGGCCCGCAGCCTCCCTTGGCTGGCTGGTTTCGGGATGCTTCACGCCATGTATGAGTGGGGCGGGGCTCTCCTTTTGTCCCCTGGCATCTCCGGAGTCGAGGAGGCCGTAGATCTTCTCATGATCGGCCGGATGATGCTGCTGGCGTTGGCTTTTCTTTGTCTTTTCGAGTTCGGCGCTGACATCGTCGCTCCCCTCGGGCCCCGCTGGAAATGGCTGCGGCCCGCAGGGCTGTTTCTCTTCCTGTTCTGGGGAGCGGGCGCGCTCGGGCTTGGGTTGTTCCTCGCTTATCCCCTCCAGGAATGGGCGCGCTGGGTGGAAGCCGGCGCGCGCTATCTCCTGGGCTTCCCCGGGGGGTTTTTGGCCGCCTACGCCCTGCGCCGCCACACTTTCCATCTTTTGATCCCCTTGGCCCGGCCTCACATCATCGGGATGCTCCGCACCGCTGGGCTGGCCATCTTCGCTTACAGCCTCCTGGCCGGCCTCATTGGGCCCGCTGTTCCGATCTTCCCCTTGAACCAAATCAACGAAGAGATTTTGCAGGGTCTCACCGGTGTGCCGGTCTTTCTCCTGCGCAGCCTGGCTGGCATTGTGCTGGTGGGGGGGATGTTGCGAGCTTTGGAGATCTTTGAGATCGAGCTGAGCAGCCGATTGAGCAGCCTGGAGGAGGCACAGATCTTGGCCAGCGAGCGGGAGCGGATGAGCCGGGAACTGCATGACCGCACCCTTCAGATGATTTACGGCGCCGGCCTCCTGGTTCGCAATATCCAGGCTCAGGCGGAACCAGCCATCGCGAACGCGCTCAACCCGGTGGTTCGCCTGTTGGATCAGGCGGTGCAGAGCCTGCGGGAGATCCTTCAGGAGCTCCAGGCCCGCCCGGCGATGGCCAACCTGATCGATGGGCTGGAGCGCTTGATCCGGGAGTATGGCCTTCCCGCCCTCATGGATGTGGAGACGGACTGGCAGATCCCCGCGGACGCCCAATTGCCGCCGGCCCAGCTGCGCCATATCCTGGCGATCGTCTCAGAGGCTCTAAGCAACGTGGTCCGTCACGCCCGCGCCCGGCGGGTCCGCATCACCGCCACGCTGCGCGACGGACAGCTCCAGATTCAGATCGCCGACGACGGCCGCGGGTTCGGTCCGGAGGCCCAGCCTGGCTTCGGCCTGCGCAACATGGAGGAGCGAGCTCATCTGCTCAATGGCCGCTTGGAGATCATGAGCCAGCCCGGCCTGGGGACTACCGTGCTTTTAGAGATTCCTTGGTCGGGGATCCGCCGGGAGGCCCTCTATCGCCCGTTGATGGCGGGCCAGTCCCAGTCGGAGGAAGGCCAGCGGCGCGCCCCAGGTCACCCAGAGGCCGACCCCCGCATAACGCAGTAATCGAAGGGCGGGCTCTTCGGAAAAGGGGAGAAGGGAAAACGCCGCGGTCAGCCCGATATAGACGGCTCCCACCGTGATCAAGCCGAAGGCCAGGCGCAATCCTTGTTGCCATAGCGGCCCGCCCGGATGAAATCCCCCGCCCTGGGACTCCCCGATAGCTCCCCAGGCCATCCCCAGCCATGCGCCCAGGGGCACAGCGGTCTCCCGGGTGCTGTGGGCGAGGAACAGCAGGATCACCGCCCCTGTAGCGAAAAGCAGGCGTTGACGGAGGCTCGCCAAGTGGGAGACCACCTGGGGGGCGAGACGCGCGATCAGGAAAGCGATCAGCGCGCCGATCCCCCAGCCCCCCAGCACATCGTGGATGAAATGGACGCCCAGGACGATCCGGGAGAGGCCGATCAAAACGACCAACCCGATGGCGAGCCATGTCAGCAACGGCTGCCCAATCGTCCATGCCAACGTCCCCCACAGGGCGGCCGCGTTCAGGGCATGCCCGCTGGGGAACCCGTATCCCAGGGCCTCTCCCCCAGGCAAGAGTACATGAACTTGGCCCGGAGCGACCTGGAAGGGCCGTGGTTGAGCGAGGAGGTCCTTCAAGACGAACGTGAGGTAACTGCCCAGCAGAAGCCCTGTGGCCGCGTAAAGGGTCTCGCGTTTCCGGTAACACCAGAGCAACGCTGGAAGGATGAGGAGGAAAGCTTGCTCCTCCCCCAGGAACGACATCGCGCGCCAGAAGCCGATGGCCCACGGCGGTTGGATCCCTTGCAGCCAGGCGATCCAGTCGATCTGCCAGCGCATCCAATCAGGCATCGTTCACCTCCTGCGAATGCATAGGTGGATGCGAGCCTTGTACCGGCCCTGGGGCACCCACAAGGGGTGTCCCCACAAAAGGCATGGTCAGCGCGGGCAAGTCCGGTTATCATGGAAAGTAGGCTATCTCCACCCATTCATCGGGAAAGGAGGTTCCCCATGGCCGTTCGAGTCACCTGGTATGGCCACGCCGCCTTCCTGATCGAGAGCGATGGCAAGCGTATTCTGATCGACCCCTTCCTCAGCGGCAACCCCCTGGCCCCAGTGAAAGCGGACGAAGTCCAGGCCGATGTGATCCTCATCACTCATGGCCACGCGGATCATGTAGGGGATGCCGTGGATATCGCCCGGCGGACCGGGGCGCTGGTCATCAGCAACTACGAGATCGTCTCATGGTTCCAGAGCAAGGGGATCCAAAACACCCATCCCTTGCACATCGGCGGGGGCCATGACTTCGACTTCGGTCGGGTGAAGCTCACCCCCGCGTTCCATGGCTCCGTCCTCCCGGACGGGTCCTATGGCGGCAACCCGGCGGGGATCCTGCTGTACCTGGGCAAGTATCGGATCTATCATGCCGGCGACACGGGCCTGTTCGGGGATATGAAATTGATCGGCGCTGAGAAGCTGGACCTCGCCCTTCTGCCGATTGGAGATAACTTCACCATGGGCCCAGCCGATGCCCTCCAAGCGGTCCGCCTCCTGAAGCCCAAGGTGGTCATCCCCATGCACTATAACACGTGGGACATGATCCAACAGGATCCCCACGCCTGGGCCCGGAAAGCGAAGGCAGCGGTGAAGGGCATGAAGGTGGTCGTGTTGGAGCCGGGCGGAACATTCCAATTGTAGGGACCGGCGCGAGGGGCGCCTCTATTCAAGCAGGGGAGGGCCTTGTGCCCGCCCCATATTCAGCTGGACGCCGGATGGTGCTCACGTTCCTGGCCGAGGGGCCATCGGCCTTCTGAAGCGTTTTCGCGCCAGGCGTCCACTCTTGCGGATGCCTTCTAAAAGGACGGCGGGGGCCGTCTTTCGGTGGAAGGCCCAAGGGGGTGTTCGGTAGAAGACACTTTTTGTGACTGCCTTCTAAAGCCTTTGAACAGGACGGCGAAGGCCGT
>DATMAC010000159.1:0-8373 GCA_035573655.1 Thermoflexus sp. | reverse complement strand
TGGCGCCCAGCTCCCCCCTCCCCACAGCTCTTCGGGACGTGGGGAGGAGGGATGAAGGGGAGTGGGGTCCTTCCGCCCCCTTACCAAGAGCTCCAAACGCAACGGAACCGGGCTGAATCGTTACTCCAAATCAACATGGAGGGGGCACTTCAGCGCTCATTTCCCTTAGCGAAAGAAGCAGCCTGGAACAGATCCGCGGGGGCCGTTGGGGGAACCAGGATCCGGAGCGAGCGCGGGACGACCTCAAAAACCATCGGGGTGTAGCCGATCGGCTCCCCATCCACCTGAACCGGGACGATGGGATGGGTTTCGACGACGACGCGGCGCCCGACAAAGAACTTCACCGCCGGATCCTGCAAATGGCGTCCGCCGAACACATTGAAGAAATGCCGGATCGCCCACGGCAACCCCATCCCTCGGAACACGCAAATGTTGAGATAGCCATCGTCCAGCACCGCCTGTGGGGCGATGCGGACCAGTCCCCCATAGAGCTGGGCATTGGCCACTAAGACCACCAAGGTGCGCCCCTTCACCCGACGGCGGCCATCGACGATCACCGTGGCGCGCATGGCGGGGAAATCCTTAGCGATCATGGCCGCGGCGATCAAGTAAGCGATCGCGCCCAGGCGTTTCGTGTTCCGGGTGCGGGGTTCCATATGCCGCGCAACTTGGGCATCCAGCCCGATGCCCGCCCACAGGAGGAAATAACGCCCGTTCGCTCGCCCGACATCGATCACATGCTCCCGGGCGGCTTCCAGCAAATGGGCGGCGACCTGGATCCGAAGCGGATGAACCAGAGGGTAAACCGGGAGGCCTAGCTGTCGGGCCCACACGTTGCCGGTTCCGATGGGGAGAACACCCAGGGCGGCAGGCATCCCCACCAGCCCGTTGGCGACCTCATTGACCGTGCCATCCCCGCCCGCAGCGATCACCCAGTCGAACCCCTCCAGGGCGGCCTCGTGGGCGAAGTCGGTGGCCATCCCCGGGCCTTCCGTCACCCGCATGAGGACGGACCACCCTCGCTCTTTCCATCTGTGAGCCACCGCCTGGATCTCCCGCAGCATATCCCGCGGGCCGGCAGCTGGATTATAGATGATCATCACCTGCTTGGAACGCTCCATGGTCGCTGCTTCGCACGAGTGATCCAATGGGAATCAGACGAACATTCCAACCGCCAGACCAGGGGAAGCGCAGATCAGCGAGCAAGGCGATGGCGCAAAGAGGCAGGCCGGATCCCCTCAGCGAGGTCGATTCATTTCCGCTGAGAAGAGCGACCTCGTCGTCGCCCTGAGGGGGAGGCTGGCCTCGTTGGAACGGCCTCCCCCTCTTCCAGCGCTTCTTCTTCCACTTCCGCGATCGGCTCCAGCTCCACCAGCCGGCGGAGCCGCGCTTCCGGCGGGGTCTCCGCCAGCTCGATCATTCGAAGCTGCTCCCGCAGCTCGAAAATCTGATCCCGCAAGGCAGCCGCCTTCTCAAACTCGAGGTCCTGGGCGGCCCGCTTCATCTCCTTCTCCAGGGCGCGGATCAGGCGCTGGAGCTCATCCTTCGGCATCGCCGGCGGCCGTCCGGGCGTCCCCGCTTCCTCCGCCACCATCTCCCGAACCCGATCGGTGAGATCCCGCACCGCCTTGACGATCGAACGCGGCTCGATCCCATGGGCCCGGTTGTAAGCCTCCTGGATCGCCCGGCGTCGGTTGGTCTCCTCGATGGCCCGACGCATGGACTCCGTGATCGTATCGGCGTAGAGGATGGCCGTCCCGTTCACATGACGGGCGGCCCGTCCGATGATCTGGATCAACGCCGTCTCGCTCCGCAGGAAGCCTTCCTTGTCCGCATCTAGCACCGCCACCAGCGAGACCTCCGGAAGGTCCAGCCCCTCCCGCAACAGGTTGATCCCCACCACCACATCGTAGACCCCCAACCGCAGATCCCGAAGGATCTCCACGCGTTCCAGGGTCTCGATATCGGCATGGAGGTAATGGGTGCGGATCCCCATTTCGTTCAGGTAGTCTGCCAGCTCCTCCGCCAGGCGCTTGGTGAGGGTGGTCACCAGCGCCCGCTCGCCCCGGGCGACGCGCCGGCGGATCTCGCCGATGAGATCCTCGATTTGGCCCTTAGTCGGCCGGACCTCCACCACCGGGTCCAAGATACCTGTCGGGCGGATCAATTGTTCCACAATCTGCTCGGATTTCTCCAGCTCATAAGGCCCCGGGGTGGCGGACATGAAGATCACCTGACGGACCCGCTGCTCGAATTCCTCGAAGGTGAGCGGGCGGTTATCGAGGGCGGAAGGGAGCCGGAAGCCGTATTCCACCAGCGTCTCCTTCCGAGAGCGATCGCCGTGATACATCCCCCGGAGCTGAGGGATCGTCATATGGGACTCGTCGATCACCACCAGGAAGTCGTCGGGGAAATAATCCAGGAGGGTCCAAGGCGGCTCCCCCGGCGCCCGCCCGTCCAGGTGGCGGGAGTAGTTCTCGATGCCGTGGCAGTACCCGACCTCGCGGAGCATCTCCAGGTCATAAAGGGTGCGCTGGCGCAGGCGCTCCGCCTCCAGGAGCTTGCCCTGGGCCCGCAACTCCTCCAGCCGCTCGTGGAGCTCGCGCTCGATCGCTTCAATGGCCCGACGCAGCTTCTCCTCAGGGGTCACGAAGTGCTTGGCGGGGTAGATTTCCACTTGTTCATGGAAGCGAAGGATCTCCCCAGTGAGGGGATCGAACTCCACCAGGCGGTCGATCTCATCCCCCCAGAACTCGATTCGCAGAGCGGTGTCCTGATAGGCGGGAAAGACATCGACCGTATCCCCGCGCACCCGGAAGGTCCCCCGGCGGAAATCCACATCGTTGCGGGTGTACTGGATGTCCACGAGGTGGCGCAACAGGTTGTCGCGGCGGCGGACCTGGCCGCGTTGCAGGCGGATGACCACCTGGCCCCAGTCATGAGGGTTACCGATCCCGTAGATACAGGAGACGGAGGCCACGATGATGACGTCCCGCCGGGTGAACAGGGCCTGGGTGGCCGCTAGGCGCAGGCGCTCGATCTCCTCGTTGATGCTGGTCTCCTTCTCGATGTAGGTGTCCGTCTGGGGGATATAGGCCTCCGGCTGGTAGTAATCGTAATAGCTGACGAAATATTCCACCGCGTTGTGGGGGAAGAACTCGCGGAACTCCGCGTAGAGTTGCGCGGCCAACGTCTTGTTATGGCTGATGACCAAGGTGGGCTTCTGGACCTGGGCGATGACATGGGCGATGGTGAAGGTCTTCCCCGTACCGGTGGCCCCCAACAGCGTTTGATAGCGATAGCCCTTGCGGAGGCCATCCACCAGCTTCTCGATGGCCTGAGGTTGATCCCCGGTGGGCTCAAACGGCGCAACCAGCTGGAAACGCTCCATCGCGCTCCTAATTTGAGGTTCCGCTGAGGCGTTCGGCTGTCTGATCGCAATAGAATTACGCAGTTCGGAACCCGCGAGAGGCGGAAGGGCCCCACCCCCCTTTATCCCCCCTCCCCACGGCCCGAAGGGCCGTGGGGAGGGGGGATAAAGGATTTTTCGGGGTCGAGCCGCCCTAAGCGAAAACCCACTGCGTAACTCCTCCACAAATCACCTGGCCCCCAAACCCCCACTGGGATTATATCGCCCACGTGAGGGCACCCACAAGGGGCGCCCCTACATTTGGATGCAAATGCCTTTCGTAGGGGCAGGCCTTGTGCCTGCCCCATTGGGCCCACAGGGGGCGCCCACCAGGGGCGCCCCTACATCCGGCTGCGGATGCCCTCTGTAGAGACATCCATCTCTACCGGACCACGATCCTTCGGATCTCCTGGGCCATCGCCCGCGCCCGTTCGGGGGCGTCGCCGATATGCCGGTGGACCTCCAGCAGGCTTTGAAGGGTTTCGGGGGGAACCCACCGGGTGATCTCCGGATCGCCCGCGAGGCGCTCCGGCAAGGGATTGGGGGCGCCGGATCGGACAGCCTCCCATGCGACCATCGCGTGCTCCCGAAGGCGGGCATGGAGCGCTTGGCGATCGGCGCCGGCCCGGGCCGCCATCATCATAATCGGCTCCAGGGCGGCGAAGGGGGCGTAACGTTCCAGGTTCCGCCGCAGCGCTTCCTCGTGGATCTCTAAGCCCCGCAGGATCCGCAGCGCCAGGCGGAGGATCTCATCGGCGGCCAGGAAAGCTTCCGGCAGCACGATGCGTCGGATCGCCGAGTCATCCAAGGTGCGCTCCAAGAGGGAATGGGCAGCGGTCTCCCACAACAGCAAGGGCAACGCCCCAAGGTAACGGGCGAGGGCGTTGATCCGCTCGGCGAGGACCGGGTTGCGCTTGAAGGGCATGGCGGAGGAGCCGACCTGGCGGAGGCCGAAGGGCTCCGACCACTCGCCGAAGGGCGGGGACTGGAGCAGGCGCAGGTCGAAGGCCATCTTGTAGAGCGAGAGCCCTAAACCGGCCAGGGCGTTCAGAACCCGCCAGTCCTGTTTGCGCGGATAGATCTGGCCGGCCACCGGGAAGGCCTCCAGGCCCAGTTCCGCCATCGCCCGCGCTTCCATCTCCGCTGCAGAGTATCCGCTCCCATCCAGCAACACCGCGTAAGAAGCCCGGGTGCCCACCGCCCCTTTGAAACCTTTCCCGCGAACGGCCGCCCGGCACCGGACGATCTCCTCCCAGTCCTCGAGCAGATCTTGGGCGTAGAGGGTCAGGCGATAGCCCACAGTGGTCGGCTCCGCCGGCTGGAGATGGGTCCAGGCCATACAAGGGACATCGGCCCAGCGCTCAATGGCTTCCGCCAGGGCATGTAGGACGTCACGCAGGCGCTCCTGGATCAAGCCCAGGGCCTCCCGCAGGCGAATGGCATCCGCGTTGTCCTCAATATCTGCCGACGTGGCGCCCAGGTGGAGCACGGGGCCGCCTTGCGGCGCCTGCTCCGCGAATGTCAACAGCTCGGCCATGAGATCGTGGCCGATCTCGGCCTCAATCTGCTCCGCGCGCTCCAAGCGGATTTCCTCCGCATGGGCCTCCAGGTCCGCCAGCTGCTCCGGGCGAACCAACCCCGCGGCCATCTGGGCCCGCGCCAACGCGATCCACACCCGCCGCCATAACCGACGGCGATGGGCCTCCGACCAGATCCGCCGCATCTCCGCGCTGCCATAGCGCCAAGTGAAGGGGGAAAGATAGGTCTCGTGGGTGAACATCCCTATCCCTCCGCAGAGAGCCCGAGCGCTCGTGAGGAGGATCCCATACGAACAATGCGCATCCCATTTTGTTTTTGGGGCGCGCAATGGGAAAGACCGATGACCCCTCTCCTTCCTCGGAGCCCAAAGGGCTGCGAGGAGGGAGAGAAAGAGGGGGCTAGGCCGGGAGCCTTCGGCCCCCAGCCTAGCCCCCGAAAACCCCAAATTTAAAAAACGGGCAAAGCACTCAAACCAGACCTTGCGCCAGTCCTTATGGGTACCCCTTTCTCAGCCGGATCGTCCGTCGACCTCGAGAATCTGATCCCGTCCCGGGCCGACGGACACGTAGCGCACGGGGGCGCCGGCCAGCTCCGATAGGCGGCGGAGATAGGCTCGCGCGGCCTCGGGGAGCTCCTGCCAGGAGCGGGCGGCGGAGGTCGGACCTGCCCACCCCGGCAGGCGCTCATAGACGGGGGTCACATGTTCGAGCACTGGGGTGTTCGGGACATGAGTGAGGATCGTTCCGGAGGGTAGGCGATAGCCGACACAGAGCTGGATTTCCTCCAGCCCGTCCAGCACATCCAGTTTGGTCACTGCCAGAGCGGTGAAGCCGTTCAACCATGCCGCGTGCCGCAGGGCCACGCCGTCCGGCCAGCCGCACCGGCGAGGGCGGCCGGTCGTCGCCCCGAACTCCCAGCCCTCCCGCGGCCCGCCCCGGCGCAAGCGATCCGCCAGTTCCCCGTGAACCTCGGTGATCAACGGGCCCTCGCCGACGGCGGTGGCGAAAGCCTTCACCACCCCGATCACCTCCCGGATGGCCTGGGGTGGGATCCCGGCCCCTACGGCGGCGTAGCCAGCCAGCGTGTTCGAAGACGTCACATACGGATAGATGCCCCAATCCAGATCCCGCATCGCCCCCAGCTGACCTTCCAGGAGGATGCGCGCGTCCCGCCGGAGGGCATCCTGAAGCAAGGGGATCGTGTCCACAATCCGGTCTTTCAACTGCTCCCGCCACGCCTCACAGCGGGCGATCAACTCCTCCAGGGAGGGCGGCTCCCCGCCCAACGCCGCGATGCGCGTGGAGATCGCTGGATAGGCTTGCCGTAGACGCTGGTGGAGCCAATCCCGATACAGCAGGTCGCCCATGCGTAGTCCAATGCGGGCTGCTTTGTCGCTATAAGCCGGGCCGATCCCACGGCGGGTGGTGCCGAGAGGTCGATCCCCCCTTCCCCGTTCCTCCAGCTCGTCCCGCTGCCGGTGATAGGGGAAGACCAGGTGGGCGCGGTCGGAGATCCACACCCGGGATGTATCCACCCCGGCGGCCTCCAGCTCGGCCAGCTCCTGGAGCAACGTATCCGGATTCACCACCGTCCCCGCGCCGATGATGCATGCCGTTCCGGGGTGGAAGACACCTGATGGCACCAAATGAAGGCGGAAGGTTCCATATTCATTGACCACTGTGTGACCCGCGTTGTCCCCGCCTTGCACGCGCATCACGATCTCCGCCCCCTGGCTCAGGTAATCGACAATGTGGCCCTTCCCCTCGTCCCCCCATAACGCACCCACCACAGCGATCACGGGCATCGCTTTTCCTCCCGCGAAGACGCCTGGATCATCCGCCCCGATTTAAGCGTTCGTGCTGCAGCTTTATCGTTGGAATCGGGAGAAGAATAAGATACATGGGCCTGAGAACATTGACGGTACGTTACCAGGCCCCTGAAGCCCAGGGCCCCACGTGCTCCAGCAAGGAACCTATACCTCCTCTGCCTCCCGCTTATCTTCGTGAGGACGGATTTCGATCACCCGCCCCGTCTGCTCCGCTCCCTCGGAACGAGGGGGTTCCAGCATCGGAAATTCCGGCTCAGCGCCCGGCATGACCGACTGGCCTCGGAAGTAGCCGCCTTCGTCGATGACCAGGGAGCCCGCATTGATCTCACCCCACACTTTCCCGGTCGAGAGGATCTCCACACGGCCGGAGGCATGGATCTTCCCGATCAGCATGCCCGCCACCGAGACATTGGTGGCCCGCACCTCGGCTCGGATCCGGGCGTTTTCGCCAATGATGAGGTTCCCGCTGATCTCCATCGAACCTTCGAAGATCCCCTCCACGCGAATGGTCCCATCTCCCTGAAGAACGCCTTTGACCACACACGTGGGGCCTAACACCGTCTCCACCGGAGTGCCTGGGCTTACCGGCTTCGGCGTCGCTGGTGCCTTCTCTGGCTTCGGCCGTCCAAACATCGTTATCCTCCTCACAAGCGGATATACTTTACTATAGAGAAAACTACGCCGGCCTGTCAAAGGGCGGCCATTCTTCCAGTAGAGCAATCGGTTGCCTCGTGGGATGCGCACCACCTTTGGTGGTGCGCATCCCACGAGGCAAAATGAATGTGTGTGCTTGGGATCATTATTATGCCGGTCATCAATGGGCGCCCTTTCTTCGTTAGATGCAAGGGGGAATCCCGGATGGGCCGCGCTTGGGAAGCGCCCCGGCCCTCAGGGTGTTAGGTCTCCCATCAGTACAGCATTCCAGGAAGTTGTAGGGAAGAAGGAGGGCGCTATGTATAGTGTAGCGATCCTTGCCGGCGGCCAGAGCCGCCGGATGGGACGGAACAAAGCCTTTCTGGAATGGAAAGGGCGCCCTTTGATTGCGGATCTCATCGAGCGGTTCTATCAGATCTCCGATGATGTCCTCCTCATCGCCCCGGATATCAAGCCCTTCCAGGATCTCCCCGTCCGACTCGTCTTAGACCCCTCGCCCCCCGCCGGCCCGTTAGGCGGGTTGTGGTCCGGGCTGTTGGGCGCCCGACACGAGTGGGTCTTCGCCACGGCCTGCGATATGCCTTTGGTCGATCCGCGGGTGGTCCAGTGGTTGTTCGACCAGCGGGCGGGCGCCGACGCCGTCGTCTTGATCGATGAACAGGGACGCCCCGAGCCGCTGCATGCGATGTATCGGGTTTCCTGCCTCAACGCCATCGCCTCCGCCTTGGCCTGTCAGCAACGGGCGGTGATCGCCTTCTACCCAGCCGTGCGGGTGCGCTACATCCCCCCATCGGACTGGCGGGCCATCGACCCCGAAGGTCGATCCTGGCGCAACATCAATACCCCCGAAGAGTGGGAACAGCTTCAACAGGAACTGCGAGAGGGGAAATAGCGCCTGTCGCCTTCATAAGTGACTGAAAACTCACTCCGGGTAACGACCTGT
>DATMAC010000158.1:0-4490 GCA_035573655.1 Thermoflexus sp. | reverse complement strand
ATGCGCAGGGCGCCCACGAACACCGTCGCCCCCGCCGGTGGGATCCGCCCCAGGTTGGCCACGTTCTCCAGCCCCCATTTGTTCGCTGGCAGGATCGTGTAGTGGGTCTTGAAGTCCTTAGAGGCCCCGTAATCCAGGCTCAGTGTGTCCACCCCGATCCCCACGATGTTACGCTCTCGCAACAGGAACTCGGCGGTATCCGGATGGAAGCCGGGGAAGTGCATCACGCCCTGGGCGTCCATGTTTCGATAGGCCGCCTCGTCGCTCACCCGCGCCCCCCACCCGCTCCACATAAAGACGACCGCCCCATCCGGCAGCCGGCCATAGCGCCGCTCCCAAGCGAGGATGTCCTCCGGCACCACTTGGGCGTCCGGGTTGCGGCGGGCCCGATCCCGGATGTCGATGACCGCGGCTGGGGCCACCAGGACCTCCGCGGGGAGCCGCTCGATGGTGAGGGCGTTCTTCCCGAAGTGAACCGGCGCGTCCATATGGGTGCCGTGGTGCTCGTAGATGTGCCAGCGGTTGGCGTAGAAGCCGTGCTGCACATGGTTGAAGACGTTTTCGATCTGCAGCCGGGGCGCTCCAGGCCAGATGGGGAAATTGGGGTTCTGGACATACGTGAGGTCCACCTTCCGCTGGAAGACCCGAGCGGTGGCTCGCACCATCACCCCCACAGGGGCCGAGGCCGCCTCCCCATATAGAGGCCGGCGCCAGGAGACGAAGCCGTGGGCGCTCACCATGGTGGACGCCGGGTGAGGAGCCACTTGATAACGGAATGGCCCCAGGGTGCCCTTCGGGGGGACGCTCTCCGCCAGCCACACCGCCGATTGGAGGTCGCTGGATTCGGCCTCAAACCCCCGGAACCATGCGCCAGGCGGGGTAGCGATGGCAGCGACGAAATCCGCGTTGCGGGGGACGTGGCCGGCGACATAGAGATCGGAGATCACTTCATCGGTGAGGTTGCGGACGGTGAGGGTGAAGGTCACGAGGTCCCCTTCGCGGGCGCCGGCGATCTCCACAGCCAGCCAGGGCCAGCTCGCCGGTTGAGGTTTTGGGAGGGCGACGGCGGCCATCGCACCGCCCAGCATCTTGAGGACATCCCGACGGCTATAAGCCCGCGCTATTGCCTCATAAACTTGCGGTCCACACATGGCCTCCTCCTTCCCCGTTTTCTGCGCTGCAGAGGCAGAAATTACGCAGCGGTCTTTTTTTTAAAAATTTTAGAAAACAGTTCATGGGAAAAGCAACCACCCCCCGCTTGTGCTTAACCGGGGGGTGATCGCTTACAGTGCTTCCCTTCTTCCTTCTAGACCGAAGTCGACCGGGAACCTTTCTCTACGAGGACGTAGCTATCCGGCACATCCCTTATAATCCCCGCGCACGTAATGCATGGCGCCGAGATGGCGGGCCATCCCTTTGAGCTCCATCATCGCCAATGCGCTGCTCACCTGGGCCACAGGCAACCCGCTCATCCTGGCGATGTCATCGATATGCTGAGGCTCTCGGGTCAATACGTCCAGCAGACGCGCCTCGATGGGATCGGTCGGGAGCTGTAACTGGGCTTCCACCTGATGGGCGGCTGTGGACCAATTGAGCGCCTCCAGGAGCTCTTGGGGGGACGTCACCGGAGTGGCCCCGTCGCGGATCAATCGGTTGGTCCCTTGGCTGGCGGGGGAGAAAATGCTCCCGGGAATGGCGAAGACCTCCCGCCCCTGCTCGGCGGCGTGGGCCGCGGTGATCAGCGCCCCGCTGGTCGCCCCCGCCTCCACCACCAGCACGCCCACGGCCAGGCCGCTGATCAGGCGGTTGCGGGCGGGGAAGTTCCCCGGTTCCGCCAGCGCTCCCAAGGGGAGCTCCGAGACCAGCGCTCCCCGTTCCAAGATCCGCGCCGCCAGTCGGGCGTGCTCCAGCGGGTACACTCGATCGATGCCGCAGGGCAACACCGCGATGGTCCGCCCCCTCACTTTCAGCGTCGCCTCGTGGGCGATGGCGTCGATCCCACGGGCCAACCCGCTGACGATCGGGATCCCGGCCTGCGCCAGCTCTCCCGCGAACCACTCCGCTGCTTGTCGACCATACGCCGTCGGCCGGCGGGTTCCCACAACGGCCAACGCCCAGCGATCCGCCTCGCTCAGGCTCCCCCGCACGAACAACACCGGCGGCGCATCCGGGATGCGACGCAGTAACACGGGGTAGAGAGGATCCTCCCATGTGAGGGCCATCGCACCGGATCGTTCCAGCCGCTCCCGCTCTTGATCCGGGTGGAGCCGTCGCTTGGCCTCCGCCAGATTCCGAACGGTCCGCTGATCCAGCCCCGCAGCCCGCCATGCCCCCTCATCAGCTTCCCACGCCGCCCGGAGGCTTCCGAAACACTGCAACAGCGCTCGCAACCGCGCCGGCCCGATCCCCATCACCCGGTTGAAAACCAGCCAGTAGCCCAAATCGTCCATAGACCCCCGAGGTTCGTTAAGACTCATCATGATGATAGCCAAGCGAGGGATGGGCTGTATCGCAAATCAATGGGGCAGCAAGAGATGAGGGGGGATTCAAGGGCCGAGCTCATACCGTCGCGTCGTTCTCATCCGCCACCATCCGACGAAGGCGGGTGGCCAGGAGACGATAAAAATAGGAGCGATCCCGCAAGCGGAGGAACCAAGCGCTGAAGGGCGCCGCGGCGATTTCCACCTGATCCCCCTCCCCCATCGGATGATCCCCTGCCCCATCGATCGTCAGCACCGCCTTGCCCTCGGTGTGCACCGTGAGCGCCAGCCGGACCCCCTCGTCCAGCACCACCGCCCGGTCCAGGCTCAGGTGGGGAGCGATGGGGACCAGGACGATGTTCTTCAGCTCAGGGGGGAGAATCGGCCCGCCGGCCGCCAGCGCATAGGCCGTGCTGCCCGTTGGGGTGGCCACAATCAGGCCGTCCCCAATATAAGTGGTGAAATAATGCCCATCGATCTCCACGCGGACCCGCACCACGCGCCCCATGCCCATCCGTCCCACCACGATGTCGTTGAGGGCGTGGAAGGGGCCCAGGCGCTCGCCCTCTCGGATCCAGTGGGCCTCCAACATCAGGCGACGCTCCACCCAATACCGGCCCTCCCAGACCCGATGGAGCTGCTCCAGCCATTCCTCCGGCTGGATCTCGGTCAGGAACCCCACCCGCCCCAAGTTGATCCCCAGCAAGGGAACGCCCATCGGCGCCGCATACCGAGCGACCCGCAGCATCAGGCCGTCCCCTCCGAAGGTCAGGGCCAGATCCCAGCCCGCCACCTGATCCGCCCGGTCTAGCATATCCGCGGAAAGCAGAACCGGCTCCCGGCCCGTTTGCTGTAGATACTGAGCGACCGCCTCCGCCAGTCCCCGCGCATGGGGGCGCTGGGGATGAAGCACCAGTCCAATTCGCTGGAAACGGAGGTCCGACACCGCAAGCTCTCCAAACTCGAAAATGAGGCGATGGAAGCCGCTCACGCGCTCCTGCGAGCCGGGGGCGCCTGGCCGGATGGCGATCGCCCGCTTAGGGCCAGTGGAAGGTGCGGGCATCCAGGCTCTGGCCGGTGACCTCCCGGCTCTCGTCGGAAGCCAAATACACAAACACTGAGACGATCTCCTCCGGCGCGGGGAGGGAGAGGGGATCCTCCTCCGGGTAGGCCTGGGCCCGCATCCGGGTGCGGGTCGGACCGGGGTTGACGGCGTTGACCCGGATGCCTTCCGGGGCCAGCTCCTCCGCTAGGATCTGGGTGAGGATCTCGATCGCCCCCTTGGAAACCGCGTAGGCTCCCCACCGGGCTCGCCCTCGCCGGCCAACCCCGGAAGAGAGGTTGATGATCGATCCCCCGCCGGTCCGGCGCATCAGGGGAAGGGCCGCGCGGGTCACCAGGAAGACGCCGGTGACGTTGACCTCCAGGACCTCCCGCCAGGCCTCCAAGGGGTATTCGGCGATCGGCACGCGCGGTCCCAGCACCGCTGCGTTGTTGACCAGCACATCCAAACGGCCGAAAGCGGCCTCGACCGCCGCGATCAGACTCTGGACTTCCTCCGGCCGGGTCACGTCGCACGGCCGGGCCAGGATGCGCGCTTCATCCCCCAAAGACCGCAGGCTCTCAGCCGCGGCCGCCAACGCCGCAGCGTCCCGGGCGCAGATGGCGACCGCTGCGCCCTCCTGGAGATACGCACGGGCGATCGCCAGCCCGATGCCCCGGCTGGCGCCGGTGACCAGCGCTACCTTCCCCTGTAGACGCATCCGCTTGTCCCTCCTAAGCGTTCCTCATGCCACAGACGTAGTCAATACCTACCCTGTAAGTGGGGAAGGACCCCACCCCCCTTTCTCCCCCCTCCCCACGGCCTTTTGGGCCGTGGGGAGGGGGGAGAAAAATATTTTTTTGATTTTTTTGTGGCCGAGCCGCACGCTGAAAGGCGCGGCTCGGCCACAAAAGCCCCATCCGGAACTCCCCACCATGGTCCGGGGAGACCACTGTTCAGACAGGTAG
>DATMAC010000157.1:0-8312 GCA_035573655.1 Thermoflexus sp. | reverse complement strand
GGATCTGGAGAAGGAGACGGTGGATTGGGCCGACAATTTCGACGGTTCGCTGCGGGAGCCGGTGGTGCTGCCGGCGAAGGCGCCGCAGCTGCTGATCAACGGGGCCTCGGGGATCGCCGTGGGGATGGCCACCAACATCCCACCCCATAACCTCGCCGAAGTCTGCGATGCTTTGATCTACTTAATCGACCGATGGGATGAATGGGATGAAGTAACGGTTGAGGATCTCATGCGCTTCATCCCCGGCCCGGATTTCCCCACCGGGGGGTTGATCTTGGGGCAGGAGGGGATCCGGGCCGCTTACGCCACGGGGCACGGGCGCCTGGTGGTGCGGGCGGTGACGCGGATCGAGGAGATGAAGGGCGGGCGGTGGCGGATCGTGGTGACGGAGCTGCCCTATCAGGTGAACAAGGCGGCCCTCATCGAGCGGATCGCCGAGCTGGCGCGCGAGGGGCGGATCGACGACATCGCGGATCTGCGGGACGAATCCGACCGCCACGGGCTGAGCATCGTGATCGAGCTCAAGCGAGGGGCCCGGCCCCAGACGGTCCTCAATCAGCTGTTGAAGTTCACGCCCCTCCAGACCACCTTCGGCGTCCAGATGCTGGCCTTGGTGGACGGTCAGCCGCGGGTGCTCTCTCTGAAGCGGATCCTCCAGCTCTTCATCGAGCATCGGATCCAGGTAGTAACCCGGCGGACACGTTACGAGCTGGAGAAGGCGAAGGCACGGGCGCATATCCTGGAAGGGCTGCGCATCGCCCTCCAGTTCCTGGACGAGGTCATCGCCCTCATCCGCAATGCCCCGGACGCGGAGACGGCGAAGGTCCAGCTGATGGCCCGCTTCAAGCTCACGGAGGTCCAAGCTCAGGCCATCCTGGATATGCCCCTGCGGCGCCTGGCCGCTCTGGAGCGCCAACGGTTGGAAGAGGAATACCAGGGCCTGATGGTCCGCATCGCCGACCTGGAGGCGCTGCTGGCGGACCCCCGGAGGATCCTAGGGGTGATCCGGGAGGAGCTCCAAGGGCTGAGGGAGAAATACGCGGATCCCCGTCGCACCCGGATCCTCCCGGAGGCGGCGGCCGAGTTCACGGTGGAGGATCTGATCCCGGACGAGCCGGTGCTGGTGCTCCTCAGCCAGCGCGGATATGTCAAGCGGGTTCCGGTGACGGCCTATCGGCCCCAGGGCCGAGGCGGGCGGGGGGTCACCGGGATGACCACGGACGAGGATGACACCGTAGCCGGCGTCTTCGCATGCCGTACCCTGGATTATCTCCTTTTCTTCACCGATCAGGGCCGAGCCTACCGCGTCCGCGCCTATGAAGTGCCGGATGCGGACCGAGCGGCCCGCGGCCTGCCCATTGTGAACCTCATTCCCCTGTCGGAAGGGGAACGGATCACCGCCGCCGTGACGATCCCGCCGGCATGGATCGATGAAACAGAGGCGAACGGCAGCGATCGTTATTTGGTGATGGCGACCCGCTTCGGGAAGATCAAGCGGGTGCCGTTGAGCGAGTTCATCGCTACGCGCTCCACCGGTCTGGTGGCCATCACGCTGGAAGAAGGGGATGTGCTCCAGGATGTCTGCCTCAGCACCGGCTCCGGCGATCTTCTGTTGATCACCGCCCGGGGGCAGGCGCTCCGCTTCGATGAAACGGAGGTCCGCCCGATGGGCCGGGCGGCCGCTGGGGTGCGGGGCATCCGGCTGGAAGAAGGAGACAGCGTGGTCGCCTTAGATCGGGTCGATCCGGAGGGAGAGCTACTCGTGGTGACGGCGGCCGGGTTTGGAAAACGCACTCCGCTGAGCCAATACCCTCGGAAGGGCCGGGCCACGGGGGGAGTGCGGACCATTGCCGATCGCTTGGAAGAGATCGGGGAGATCGTGGCGGCGCGGGTGGTGCGGCCTGAAGACGATGTGGTGTTACTGACGGCCAACGGGATCGCGATCCGAATCCCGGTCTCCGAGATCCCCCAAGCGGGGCGGTCGGCCCGGGGGAGCCGCTTGATCGCCCTGGTCGAGTCCGATCGCCTTGCCTCCGTCGCCCCTATCCGCCCTGCACAATCATAGGAGGGCCGGGTCTTCCATTGTAGGGGCACCCACAAGGGGTGCCCCTCCATAGGGCCCCGAGGATGACGGATTGTCCGCATCCGCATTGAGGGTATGACCGACGCTGTGCTATAATTTTCCGGCAAGGCCTGAACCCTGAGGGAGTCCCGCGTCCCCATGTTTGAGGGGTTGACTCAAAAATTCCAGCAGATCTTCGATCGCCTAGGGCGGCGGGGGGTGCTGACCGAGGCGGACGTGGATGCCGCCCTTCGGGAGATCCGTCTGGCCCTCCTGGAGGCGGATGTCCATTACACCGTTGTCCGCGACTTCCTAGCCCGGGTTCGAGAGCGAGCCATCGGGGCAGAAGTCACCCGGAGCCTCACGCCGGCCCAGCAGGTGATCAAGATCGTCTACGAAGAGCTGGTGAAAACCCTGGGAGATCCCGCGCCGATCCGTCTGAGCGGGTCCCCTCCACATGTGGTGATGCTGGTCGGCTTGCAGGGATCGGGCAAAACCACCACAGCGGCAAAGCTGGCCCTGCGTTTGCGCAAAAGCGGGCAGCGGCCGCTTCTCGTGGCGGCCGATGTTTACCGCCCGGCGGCCACCACCCAATTGGAGATCCTGGGTCGCCAGTTGAACATCCCGGTTTACCAGGAAGGGCCGGAGGCCGACCCGATCGCCATCGCCCGTCACAGCGTGCGGTTCGCCCGGGAACAAGGGCATACCTTGGTCCTCCTGGATACGGCTGGCCGGCTGCACATCGATGAAGAGATGATGCAGGAGCTGGAGGCCATCCGGGATGCCGTTCACCCGGGCGAGATCTTGTTAGTCGCCGATGCGATGACGGGGCAGGATGCGGTGCGGGCTGCTGAGGCGTTCCATCGGCGCCTGGGGCTGACCGGCCTGATCCTGACCAAGCTGGACGGCGATGCGCGAGGGGGTGCGGCGATCAGCATCCGGGCCGTCACCGGAGTCCCGATTAAGTTCATCGGGGTGGGGGAGAAACCGGATCAACTGGAGCCGTTCCAGCCGGAGCGGCTGGCCTCCCGCATCCTGGGGATGGGCGATGTGCTGGCTTTGATCGAGAAGGCCCAGGAAGCGGTGGAGGCGGAGAAGGCGGCGGAGATGGCCCGCAAGCTGACACGGGCCGAGTTCACGCTGGAGGATTTCCTGGAGCAGTTGCGGATGGTGCGGAAGATGGGGCCGCTCTCGCAGCTGCTGGAGCTGATGCCTGGCTACCATCAGATCGCCCGCATGATCTCGCCGGAGGAGGCGGACCGCCAGTTCAAACGCGTTGAGGCTATCATTAACTCGATGACGCCGGAGGAGCGACGCAACCCGGAGATCATCAACGCCAGCCGTAAGCGACGGATCGCGCGGGGCAGCGGCACCACGGTGCAAGAGGTCAACCAGCTGCTTAACGAATTCCGGCAGCTGCAGCGATTGATGAAACAGGTGAAATCCGGCCGTGGTGGGCTGCCTTTCCCATTTTTCCGCTAAGGGGCTCGTTACCCCCAGGGGTTGCGGAGGCTGTGACGTTCGCCCTCTGCGATCCCTCATCCAAATCCCATAAGCAGAGCATGAGGGCTTATCCACTCTATTCCCTGGGTGAGGTGAGGATGGTTCGGATCCGTTTGCAGCGTATGGGCAAAAAGCATGAGCCGACGTATCGGATCGTCGTGGCGGATTCGCGGGCGCCGCGGGATGGGAAGTTCATCGAGATCATCGGACACTACAACCCGCGCACGGAGCCGGAAACCATCGTGGTCAATGAAGCCCGCGCCCTCTACTGGCTGCGGGTCGGCGCCCAGCCCACCGAGGCTGTGAAGATCCTGTTCCGTAAGACAGGGACCCTGGCTCGCTTCGAGCGCCTGAAGGCGGGCGAGCCGCTGGAGGCCCTCGTGGCGGAGGCCATGGTCCCTGCGGCGGGCACGCGCACCTCCACCCGATGAGGGTCGCCGATGCGGGCCTTCCTGGAATTCATCGCCCAAGCCATGCTGGATGATCCTTCCGTCGTCCAGATCAAGGAGATCCGCCGGGGCCCCGTGGTGAAATACTTTATGAAGGTCCCTCAGGCCGAGATAGGGCGTTTGATCGGCCGCGATGGGCATCTGGCGGAGGCTATCCGGCAGGTGATGCGCGCTGCCGCGCCGCCCCGCCGAAAGGTGGACCTGCGGATCGAACCGCTGGATTAGGCGATGCGGAGGCCGCTTCCTCGCTTTCTGGCGGTAGCTCGGATCGCTCGCCCCTGGGGTGTCCGAGGGGAGATGAAGTTGGAGATCCTCACCGATTTCCCGGAGCAGCTCAAGCGCTTGAAGCGGGTTTACATCGGTGAGGAGGCGATCCCTTATGAAGGCGTTCGCTTTCGCTACTACAAAGGGATGGTTCTGATGCGGCTGCCGGGCTGTGAGACCCGGGAGGCTGCGGAGGCGTTGCGAGGGCAGCTGGTTCTGATCGACCGGGAGGAGGCGGTGCCGCTCCCTCCCGGTGAGTTCTATGAGCACGAGATCTTGGATATGGAGGTTTACACCACCGAGGGGATGTATCTGGGTCGGATCAAGGAGATCCTCTACACGCGCGCCAATGATGTCTACGTCGTCCTCGGGCCCTTCGGCGAAGTCCTCATCCCCGCCATCCGCGATGTCGTGCGGGAGATCAACGTAGAAGCCAACCGGATGGTCGTTTGGCTGATGCCAGGCCTTCTGGAGGAGGATCACGAGGAGGGATAAAAATATTTTGGGGGCTGAGCCGCGCGCCTTCGGCGCGCGGCTCAGCCCCCAAAGCCCCCAGGAGGAAATCCCTTATATCCATATTGGCGTTGCGCGAGAACGGCTGATTTTGATCTCTCGAGCCACGGGCGGAGGGCTTGGAATCCTCTCTCCTGAAAGCCAGAACAAGGGGGATAGAAGCAAGGGAAAGGATTCCGTCGCTTGCTTCTATCCCCCTTGTTCTTTTAGGCCAACCTTGCTCAAACTTCTGGTTTTATGTCATACTTCCTTATGTCCTATACAGGGGCACCCACAAGGGGTGCCCCTGTATAGGACATAAGGGTGGATCATCCATATCCCTAAGGCCATCGGATCGTTTCCGGCTGGCACACAAATCCCAATCTCCAGGGAGGCCTGAATGGCGGAGACGATTCTGGTGATTGAGGATGAAGTCGAACTGGCGGAATTGATCCGTCTCTTCTTGGAACGTCGGGGGTTCCAGGTGCTCCTGGCCTTCAACGGGACCGAGGGTTGGCAACGTTTTCGGGAAAGCCAACCGGATTTGGTGATTCTGGATCTGATGCTCCCCGACATCGACGGGCTGGAGATCTGCCGGCAGATCCGCTCGGTGTCCACCGTGCCGATCCTGATCCTCACAGCCCGGACGGCGGTGGAGGAGCGGGTGGAGGGCTTGAAGCTGGGGGCGGATGATTATATCGTGAAGCCGTTCGCCATGGAGGAGCTCCTGGCCCGCATCGAGGCTCACCTGCGTCGCGTCCGCCTGCCTCCGCCCGGGAAACGGATCTATTGGCGGTTTGGGGAAGGTGCGTTGTTGATCGATCCTCAGTATCCCCGGATCATCCTGAACGGTCAGGAGCGCCTGCTGACGGAAACCGAACATCGCCTGCTTTGCTATCTGGCGGAACGGGCCGGGCAGACCTTGACCCCTGAGGAGATCGCACGGGAGGTATGGCCGGACGGCAGCGTGGATCCTCAGAACATCAAGTGGTATATCTGGCGCCTCCGTCAGCGGATCGAGCCCGACCCGGAGCAGCCACGCTTTTTGCTCACCGAACGGGGGATTGGATACCGGTTTGCGCTTGGATAAGCGAAGGGCTCATCGGAGAACGTCTCGCCCCGCGGCACGGAACGAGCGTCCCAGTGGGGCTTGGTGTGTCACGCCCTTGCCACGAGCCAGGAGCCTCGGGGAAAGGTCAAAGGGCGCTATCGCCAACGGGGTTTTCGCACCATCCAGCCCACCTGGAGAGATCTAACAACGCGCCCTATGGAGATCCGAGAGGTCGAAGCCGGAACTTGGATGGCCTTTCTCGAGGGCCATCCGGAAGCCCATGTGCTCCAGACCGCTCCATGGGGGGATCTAAAGGCCGGTTTCGGCTGGCGGGTCCGTCGATTGTTGCTGGTCGAGCATGGAGAGCCCCGAGCCGGCCTCCAGGTCTTGATCCGCCCCCTTCCCCTCCGCTTTTTCTCAATCCTTTACGTCCCAAAAGGCCCGGTCGGTGAGTGGCAGCGCCCCGAGATCTTCCGGAGCCTGATCGCCGCCCTGGATCGCCTGGCCCGGGAGACGCGGGCCATCTGGCTGCGGATCGAGCCGGATGCCGTAGAGGGGGAGCTTCAACTGGACCTGTTGGCTTTCGGGTTCCGACCTGCTTCCCCCATCCAACCCCGACGGACGATCCTGGTATCCCTGCAGGCTGAAGAAGAAGCGATTCTTCAGGCCATGCATCCTAAGACCCGCTACAACATCCGATTGGCGGAGCGGAAAGGCGTGCAGGTCCGCGAGGCCCGGCGGGAGGATCTGCCCCTGTTCTATCGCCTGTTGCAGCAGACGGCCGCGCGAGACCGGTTTGCGATCCACACGTTCGATTACTACCGGGCGGCTTATGAACAGTTCGTCCCCCATATGGCCCGTCTCTGGCTGGCGTTTTACGAAGAGGAGCCTCTGGCGGCGTTGATGGCCTTCGCCTGGGGAGAGCGGGCCTGGTATTTCTATGGCGCCTCGGGGGATCTTCACCGCGAGAAAATGCCCACGTATGCGCTCCAGTGGACGGCGATCCGTTGGGCGAAGGCGATGGGTTGTCGCTGGTATGACCTGTGGGGGATCCCGGATGAGGACCCCGAAGTCCTAGAGGCCCAGTTCACCTCCCGGCGGGACGGGCTATGGGGGGTGTATCGATTCAAACGAGGGTTCGGCGGACGGGTGGTGCGCTGGGCCGGCGCCTTCGACCGCGTCTATATCCCGTGGCTTTACCGCCTCATCCAGAGGTTGGGTCTCCTATGATCCATCGCTCCCACGTTCACGATCCGCAGGCCTGGGATCAAGTGCTGCTCCGATTGCCTAACCCCCATATCCTCCAAACATGGCGCTGGGGGGCGTTCAAAGCCGGATATGGTTGGCAGCCGTTTCGGTGGGCCTGGGAAGATGCTCAAGGGCGCATCCGAGCAGCCGCGCAGGCGCTGTACCGGCGGGATCGCTTCGGCCTCTTGGGGATCCTTTACCTTCCGCGGGGGCCGCTGTTGGATCCTGCGGATATCGAGGCGGCGGAGATCGTCCTACGGGATTTAGAGGAAGAGACCCGCCGGCGCCGGGCGATCTTCGTCCGGATCGATCCGGAAATTGTGGAAGCGGAAGGCCCGGCGGCGGAAGGCCCGCGGGATCCCGTGGCCGCTCCGCTGAAGGCCGTGCTCCAGCGTCGGGGATGGCGGCCCGCCCAGGAATCCGTACAGTTCCCGGCCAGCCTGTGGCTGGACCTGACGCCCGATGAAGAGGAGCTGCTTCAAGCGATGCACCCTAAAACCCGTTACAATATCCGCCTGGCGGAGCGAAAAGGGGTGAACGTGCGGCCGGTGGGCCCGGAGGCCTTCGATCTCCTCTACGATCTGTATGCCGAGACCGCCCTACGGGACCGCTTCGTGATCCGCCCCCGGGAGTATTACCGACAAGCGTGGGCGATGTTTTATGAGGCAGGATATGCCTATCCGCTCCTGGCGGATGTGGGAGGTGAGCCGGTGGCTATGGTGGTGATTTACCGCTTCGGGCCCACGGCCTGGTATTTCTATGGGGCCTCACGGGATCGGCACCGGGATAAGATGCCCAACCATCGGCTGCAGTGGGAAGCCATTCGATGGGCGAAGTCCGTTGGGTGTCAACGCTATGATTTCTGGGGGGCCCCGGCGGTGCCTACCGAACAGGATCCGATGTGGGGGGTGTATCGCTTCAAGCGGGGGTTCGGCGGACGATATGTGCGGTTCATCGGGACATGGGACTACACGCCATGGCCGGCTCTATATCGCCTATACACCGAGCTGATCCCCCGTTATCTGGCGTGGCTCCGGCGTCGCCACTGGCACCGCGCTGGGGCGGAACCAGAGTAATCCGCTCCGACTGAAGTCGGCCTCCTTGGGCCTTCGGCCAAAGGACGGCCTTCGCCGTCCTGTTAAGGTTAAGAGAGTGTCTGAGAAATATCAGGAAACCCCGTCACGATTCCGCCCTTCTCACGCGATGCCCATCCGGGTATCCGGGGTTTCCGTCGGGGGGCTTT
>DATMAC010000156.1:0-5407 GCA_035573655.1 Thermoflexus sp. | reverse complement strand
ACCGCCCCTTCCCCAACGATGTAGTGATGGGCCGCCCGCCGCAGGTCCGGGAAAAGCAAAACCAGGATCCCCAGGAACCCGAGGAGCAACCCAGCGAGCTGGCGCCGGGAGGGCCGTTCCTCCCGGAGCATCCAGGCGGTCATCCCTGCGGCCCAGAGGGGCATCGTGGCGATCAGCACCCCCGCGATCCCGCTGGCGATCGTCTGCTCGCTCCAGGCGACCAAGGTGTGTGGGAGGGCGGCGTTGAAGAAGCCCATCACCCAGAAAGCGCCCCGGGGCGGATCGCCCGTCGGCTTGTGCGAAGAAACCCGGCGGAAGAGCAAGAGAAGCGCCGCGCCGATCAGCAACCGCCCGGCGACGAACGTGAGCGGCGGGATCGTCCGCACCCCCAACGCAAAGAACAAGTAGGACGCACCCCAGATCGCCCCTAAGGCAAGCAACGCAAACAGGTCCCAACCCTTCATCGTGCCTCACCGGGAGAGGAAAGCTTTCATAGAGCTCCATCCAACCACGAAAAGGCCAAATCGACAAGGCCAGGTGAACGGGGCAAGGAAAACGAACGCGGAAATCTTCCGGGAATAGGGAAAGATCATGGAATGGGGCATGCCTTACCTCCGCCCCAAGAGGCACCACAGAGCTAGACGACTTCCGGACCTGTTCTCTGCTGAGGAGGGTGAAACGGAAATCCAACTGGCTTTAATTTAGGTTCGTCCAGCGGGGTTTGGATCGTGTGGCGACTTGCTTAGCGAGTGGAGAAAAAACATTAAAGCCCGTGGGGGAGGAGGAAAAAAGGTTTATAAGGCTGGGAAGGCCACCTTCAGCGGCCTTCCCAGCCTTAAAAAAACCCCCGATTATGCAGCATGTCTACTGAGTGATAGACTTCCCGGATGTGGACTCAGCAATCGGCTACGAGTCGGCAGCTGGAGGGCGAGACGGCCCTCACAAAGGCTTGAAGGCCTCAAACGGCTGCCGACACGCATTGCAATAAAAGAGCGCACGGCACGAGGTCGGCCCAAAGAGGTTTTCCATCTGCGTGTCCTTGGAGCCACAGAAGGGACACGCCAACCCCTCAAACAGCACCATCGTGATCTCCCTGGAGGCCGGCTGGGGCGGCGCGATCCCCAGCTCCCGCAGCGCCTGCCGCGCCCGCTCGTTCATCCGATCCGACGTCCACGGTGGCCAATACACCCGGCGCACGGAAACGTGACGGGCCCCCAACGCCTGAACCCGTTCGACGATCTCCCGCTCCATGACGTGCAAGGCGGGGCATCCGACGAAGGTAGGTGCGAAGGCCACCTCCACCGTGTCGCCATCTACACGGACCTCATAGACCATCCCCATGTCCACGATGGAGACCGTGGGGATCTCCGGGTCCTTCACCGCCTCCAACGCCGCCAGGACGGCCTCGCGGGTCAGCGTGGGTCCTTCCCCTGGACGATCGTTCACCATGTCTCCCCTACCCCCGAACGGGCGACCAGCTGGAAATCCGCCAGAAGCGCCGCCAGATGCTCTGTATGCTGTCCCTTCCGCCCCCCATCGATCGGCTCCGCCTCCGGAACGACCAGGGAAGCCGCCTCCAGGATAGGGCGGACCTCCGCCTCCCAACGGGCCCGCAGCTCCGCCTCCGGCGGTTGGATCCCCTCCGCCACCCGCAGATCCTCCCCAGGCGCCGGCTCGAACAGCCCTAAGGCGTGCGGCCAAGCCAGATCCAAGGCCGCTTGCATGCGGCGGTGGCTTTCCTCCGTCGCATCCCCCAGGCGGACCACCCAGGCCCGGCTGTGCATCAGATGATACGTCTCCTCCCGCCGCACCTTGGCGGCGGCCTCCGCCAGCGGCCGGTAGGCGCTGGCCATCAAAGCCTCCAGGCGGACCTTCTCCGCGTAGTCGAAAAGGAACTGGCGGACGACGGTGAAGGCCCAATCCCCTCGGGGGAGCTCCACCAGCGTTGCGTTTCGGAACTCAGGGGGATCTCGGAAATAGGCCATGCGATCCGGATCCGGCCAGCCCAGCTCGTGCAACAGGGAATACCAAAGGATCGCGTGCCCGATCTCGTCCTGGGCGATGCTGGCCATGGCGATGTCCGCCTCCAGGATCGGCGCATGGCCCACCCACTCCGCGTCCCGATGGCCCAACAGGACCTCATCATCGGCCATCGCCAGAAGGAGGCTTCCCAGCGCCTCCCGCAAGGGCTCAGACATCCGGGAGGGATTCCCCATGGCGCTCCATCCACCTCCGTACCCGTTCCGTCACCCGGAAACCCCGGGGCTCCCGATAATCTTTCTCCAGGGCGGAAGCGAACAGCTCCTCCGCCTCCTCCGCCCGGGAGGCATAGATCGCCTCCGCGGGAACGACCCACAGGCTGACGCAGCGGCCCCGCCGGACGAATTGCTCCTTCGCCAGGATCAGGGCCATCTCCGGATCAGGGGCATGGACCGCCCCCACATGCACGTGGGGCTCACCGCGCTTCTCCTGAAGGAACACCTCATAGACCGGCCACTGCGTATCGCCCATTGCCCCCTCCATCTGCCTGCCGTGCCGCCTTCGCCGCCAGCGCCTCCCGCACCCAGCGGCCCTCCTCGTGCGCCCGGCGCCGGGCGGCCATCCGCTCCGCGTTGCACGGGCCATCCCCCCGGATCACCCGCCAGAATTCGTCCCAATCCGGCTCGCTGAACCGCCAGTGCCCGGTCTCCGGATCGTAGCGCAGGTTGGGGTCGGGAATCGTCAGCCCCAGGCGCAGGACCATGGGCGCGTACTGATCGACGAACTCCTGGCGCAATTGATCGTTGGTCTTCGTCTTAATGCGCCAGCGCAGCAACGTCGGCGTGTGCACCGAATCGCGATCGGGAGGGCCGAAGAGCATCAGCGCGGGGTACCACCAGCGGTTCACCGCTTCCTGCATCATCTGGCGCTGGGCCGGGGTGCCCGTGGCCAAGGCCACGAACGCATCGTAACCCTGCTTAATGTGGAAAGATTCTTCGTAGCAGATGCGCTTCATCGCCCGGGCATAGGGGCCATAGGAGCCCTGGGCCAGCATCAGCTGGTTCACCACCGCTGCCCCATCGATCAACAGCCCGATGGCCGCCACATCCGCCCAGGTAGGCGTGGGGTAGTTGAACACCACGGAGTATTTGGCCTTCCCGGCCAGCAGGGCCTCGATCATCTCCTCCCGGGTGGGACCTAAAGTCTCCGCCGCCCGGTAAAGCAGCTGGCCATGCCCTCCCTCGTCTTGCACCTTGGCGATGAGGATCAGCTTGCGGCGGAGGGTGGGAGCGTGGGGGATCCACCGCCCCTCGGGGAGCATCCCAACGACCTCGCTGTGGGCGTGCTGGGAGATCATGCGGACCAGCTGCCGCCGGTACTCCTCTGGCATCCAGTCGGTGGGTTCGATCTTCTCCCCCCGGGCGATGCGGGCCTCGAACTCCTCCAGGCGGGCCTCATACTCCGGGCCCTCCTGAGGTGGAGGCGCCTGGGCTGGGATGGGGACCGGGTACCCTTGAACGCGGTAAACGAGCATAGGCCCCTCCTTCCCAAATTTCGCTAACAAACGTTTGTTTAAATTATAGCGGGAGGGAAGGGCCTTGTCAAGGCCTCTGGCCTCTGTGGGGTCAGGATTCAGCCGAGCCGGCCAATCGGGCAGCCCCCGGCGCATCACCACAATATCAGGGGCCCGGCAGGGCAGCCACCGCATGAGGAGCGCTCGCTTTAGCGCTTCGCCCACCGAAAGGCGATCCCCAGCCGCAGCGGAAACCGGCGCGCTATGCCTTCATCCCCTGCACGATCCAATCCGTAAACGCCTCGGCGATCTGGGCGGGGGATAAGGGACCCTTTGGGTTATACCAGACCGCCACGCCGTTGAGGGCGGTCAGGATGAACCGGGTCAGAAGCGGCACGTCCAGATCCGCCCGGAACACCCCCGCTTCGATCCCCTCCCGCAGGATCTCCCGGAACATGGCCTCGTAGGCATCCCGACGGGCGAGGATCTCGCTGCGGCGCTTCGGGCTGAGCGCGCGCCATTCGTGATTGAAGACGACCGCTGCGTCCTGACGCTCCGTGACCACCCGCAGGTGCGCCGCCACCGCCAGGCGGAGCTTCTCCAAGGGGGGATGCTCCGAGCGAACGATGGGCTCCAGACCGGATAAAAACGCCTGGGCGGCTTCGTCCACGATCTCCCAGAGCAGCTCCTCCTTCGAGGCGATGTGCGCGTACAGGCTCCCGCCCTGCAGGCGGATCGCCCGCGCGATGTCCCGGATGGAGGTGCCGTAATAGCCGCGCTGGCTGAAAAGCCGCCCCGCCGCCCGTAGAATGTCCCTGCGTCGATCACTGTCGCCTCGTCGCGCCATTTTCGCTCGCGCCTGCTGCTTAAATTGAAGTGTGAAGGGATCCGGCCGAAATCGCTGAGCGCCTCGGAAGGCCAGGGATCAAGCGGAGCCGGTGATGCGGGCGACCTCCTGCCCCATCGCCGTGACATCGTAGCCCGGCAAGGCAGCGACCGCCGCCCGGAATCGGGCGTCGTACAGAAGCTCCAACACCGGCTGGAACCACGGGTCCTCATAAAAGGTCAGCGGGATCACCAAGTCATACCGCTCCAGCGTTAGGGGGATGAAGTCCAGCCCCATCGTCACCGCCGCGGCACGGATCCCCAGCCCGGCGTCCGCCCGGCCGCCGGCCACCGCCGCAGCCACGGCCAGGTGGGTCAGCTCCTCCCGCTCGTAACCCTGGATGGAACCCGGATCGATGCCCAGGCGCTGAAGATAGTAATCCAGGAGGATGCGGGTACCGGCGCCCCGCTGACGGTTGACGAACCGCACATCCGGCCGCGCCAGATCCTGCAGATCGCGGATCCCCTTCGGGTTCCCCGGGGCGATCATGAGGCCCTGCTCACGATGGGCCAGGGTGATCACGACCACCGGCATCCCGGCGAGGTATCGGCGGATGTAGGGGAGATTGTATTCGCCGCTCTCCGGATCCAGCAGGTGGGAGCCCGCCAGATGACACTCGCCTCGACGGAGGGCGATGAGGCCTCCCAGGCTGCCGGCGTTCGCGCTCTGGAGCCTCCGGCCCGGGTACCGCTCCGCCAGGAATTGGGCCATCAGATCCAGCGCCATGTCGTGGCTGCCGATCGCCAAGATCGTCCCCTCGATTTCCTCCCCGCTGGTGTAAAGCTCCACCGGGACCACCTGACCCTGGTCGTAGCCTTCCACAAAGCGGGGGATGCGCAAGATCCCATCGGCCCGCACCAGCGAGGAAAGCACCCCGGCCCCCCGCGGGAGCGGCGCCGCCACATAGCGCTCCCCCACCCGTCCCACCGTCACCCGCACCCACTCCTCATCCCCAAGCGGGGAGAGCAGCTTGCGGGTGAGCACAGCGGAAAGGCGCAGCCGCCGTCGCGGCGGTCGCCCCAGCCAAC
>DATMAC010000155.1:0-5262 GCA_035573655.1 Thermoflexus sp. | reverse complement strand
AAACCCGCCGGCGGGTGACATTTGAGTGGGTGATGATCCGAGGGGTTAACGATACGCCGGAGCAGGCCGAAGCGCTGGTCGAACGAATCCGCGGGATGTTGGCCCATGTGAACCTGATCCCTCTCAACCCCACCCCCGGCTTCCCGGAGGAGGCTTCCCCGCCGGAACGCATCGAGGCTTTCCGGCGCATTCTGGAGAAAGCGGGGATCCCATGCACCGTTCGCGTGCGGCGAGGGATCGATGTGGCGGCGGGCTGCGGTCAGTTACGGGCGGCGGTCACCGGGCGCCGTCCACGGATCGCGGCGATCTCGCTTCGGGAGGCCGGCGCATGAGGGAGATCAAGATCGCCCCCTCCATCCTGTCCGCGGATCTCGCCTGCCTGGCCCGTGCGGTGAGCGAGGTGGTCGAGGCGGGGGCGGATTGGATCCATGTCGATGTGATGGATGGACACTTCGTTCCGAACCTGACCTTTGGGATGCCGGTCGTTGCGGCGCTGCGGCGGATCACCTCCCTTCCCCTGGACGTTCATTTAATGATCGAGGCCCCGGAGCGCTATTTGGAGGCGTTTGCCCACGCCGGTGCCGATCGCCTGATTGTCCATGTGGAGGCCTGCCCGCATCTGCACCGGGTGGTCCATCAGATCCGAGGGCTGGGCCTGCGGGCGGGGGTGGCCCTGAACCCCGCCACGCCGCTGGGGGCGATCGAGGAGATCCTGCCGGATATCGATCAGGTGCTGATCATGACGGTCAACCCGGGGTTCGGAGGCCAGGCGTTTATTGAACGGATGCTGGAGAAAGTGCGCCGGGCCCGGCGGATGATCGACGCCCTGGGCCGACCGATTGAGCTGGAGGTGGACGGCGGGGTGGGGCCGGAGAACGCTTCCGCGCTGGTGGAGGCCGGCGCCACAGTGCTGGTGGCGGGTGCCTCGATCTTTGAGGCGCCGGAGGGCCCGGCGGGAGCCCTCCGACGGCTTCGGAAGTCGGTGGAGAATCCCAAGGCCTCAATCCCATAAGGGCTTACCTGTTCATTTGTGAGGGCGCCTGACCGCCCGGTTTGCCTCTCATAAAAGACATCGGTGGTTGAGGCTTTCACTGAAGTTCTTCTTTGGAGCGTGCACGCTGATGGCGCTTTACGGGGCGATTGAAGCAGGGGGCACTAAGTTCCTATGTGCGGTTGGGACGGGCCCTGGGGATCTGCGGGCGGTCGTTCGTATCCCAACCACGACCCCGGAGGAGACGTTGGGGCGGGTCGTCGCGTTCTTCCAGGGCTTTCGTTCGGAACTTCGGGCGATCGGGGTCGGCGCGTTCGGCCCCCTGGATCTGAATCCGAATTCCCCCACCTTCGGAACGATCCCCACGACACCGAAACCGGGGTGGTCCGGCGTGAACCTCTTGAAACCCCTTCAGGAGGCGTTCCGCGTTCCCATTCGCTTAGAAACGGATGTGAACGCCGCCGCCCTCGGGGAAGGGCGCTGGGGCGCAGCCCAGGGCCTGGCGACCTTCGTCTACCTGACCGTGGGAACGGGGATCGGGGGCGGTGCGATCGTCCATGGGCGCCTTCTCCATGGCGCGCTCCATCCGGAGATGGGCCACATCCGGATCCCTCATGACCGGGAACGGGATCCCTTCCCGGGGGTTTGTCCGTTCCACGGGGATTGCCTGGAAGGGCTGGCCTCCGGACCGGCCCTGGAGGCCCGTTGGGGGCAATCCCCGGAATCCCTTCCGGAGGATCACCCGGGATGGGAGCTGGAGGCGGAGTATCTGGCCCTGGGTCTGATCGACATCCTGTGCGTTCTGGTTCCGGAGCGGATCATCCTGGGCGGAGGTGTGATGCAAAATCGAAGCCTGTTCCCGCGCATCCGATGGTGGGTGAAAGAGTTATTGAAGGGCTATCTTCCGGCGCCGGTTCTGCGTGGAGATCTGGAAGATTACATTGTGCCCCCAGCGCTCGGAGATCAGGCCGGGTTGCTCGGGGCGCTGGCCCTGGCGATGGATGAGGCGCCTGGGGGATGAGTTCCAGGCTTTTCACGTGAGGAAAGGACGCGGGTCGATGAAGCGGCAAGTCCTTCAGAGGGCGATCGAGCGGTTTTGGGAGATCGCCGGCGGGGTGAGCGTCCGAACCAAGATCCTGGGCATCGTCCTAGGGGGCACCCTCTTATTCGGCATGACCACGGTCCTGCAGGTTCGCTACGCCCTTCACCAAGTGCTCGTCGCCCGCACCCAGGATTGGGGGATCGCCATCGCCAGCGACCTGGCGGCGCGGAGCACGGACCTGGTGCTGATCAACGATCTCCTGGGCTTGTATCGGCTTCTGAAGGATGCGGTGGACCACAACCCCGAGATCCGCTATCTTTTCGTCCTTTCCCCACAAGGGGAAGTTCTGGCCCACACCTTCGGGACCGGCCCGGAGTTCCCGGCCGGGTTGATCGAGGCCAACACGTTACCTCCCGGCGCCTCCTACCATTTGCAGCCTTTGCGCACGCCGGAGGGGATCATCTGGGATATCGCGGTGCCGATCTTCCGAGGGCGGGCCGGGGTGTTGCGGCTGGGCCTGCGGGATACGGCGGTGCGAGCGGCGGTGAACACGGTGACCACGTGGCTGCTGCTGACCACGATCGCCGTCTCCGCCCTCAGCATCGGCATCGCCCTGATCCTTACCCATCTGATCGTCCGGCCGATTCGGGGTCTGGTGGCGATGACCGAGCGGGTCGCCCGTCGGGATTTCACCGCTCGGGCGACGGTCTGGGCGAACGATGAGATCGGGGCGCTGGCCCAGGCCTTCAATAACATGGTGGAGGAGCTGGGCCAGCAGGAGCGGATGCGGGCTTTCTATCTTCAGAGGATCATTGAGGCCCAGGAGGAGGAACGTCGCCGCATCGCCCGGGAGCTCCATGACGAGACCGGTCAGGCCCTGGCCTCCCTTCGGGTCGGATTACGGAACCTGGAACAAACTACAGCGCCGGAGGCCCTCAGGTCCCGGCTGGAGGATCTCTATCAACTGGTGGACGAGACGCTGCGCCGGGTGCGGCGCCTCGCTTTCGAGCTGCGGCCCTCCGTGCTGGATGATCTGGGCCTGGTGGCGGCGCTGGAGCGTTACATCCGGGATTATCGGGAGCGATTCGGCATTGAGGTGGAGATGCAGGTGGTGGGCCTGGATGAACGCCGGATCCCACCGACGATTGAGACGGCGGTCTATCGGATCGTGCAGGAGGCCCTGACCAACGCGGCCAAGCATGCGAAATGCCAGCGGATCAGCGTGCTGCTTCAAGCGTCCCCGCGTTTGCTTTCCGTGATTGTGGAAGATGATGGTTGCGGTTTCGATGTGGAATACGTGCTTCGAGACGGCCGGGAGAACCGGTTGGGGCTTTATGGGATGCGGGAGCGGGCCCAGCTGGTGGGCGGCACGCTGACCATCGAATCCGCCCCCGGGCGTGGGACCACGGTTTACCTTCGGGTTCCGCTGGAGGGCGTATGATCCGGGTGCTGATCGCGGATGATCATGCGGTGTTCCGGGCCGGGCTTCGCATGCTGCTCGGCGCCCAACCCGATATTGAGGTGGTGGGGGAAGCCGGGGATGGCTGGCAAACGCTGAAGCAAGCGGAGCGGATCCGGCCGGATGTCATTCTGCTGGACCTCACGATGCCCGGCATGCCGGGGTTGCAGACGCTGGCCCTTCTGCGCCGCCAGGTTCCTGACGCCAAGATCCTGATCCTGACCATGCATGAAGATGAAGCCTACCTGCGGCAGGCCCTCGCGGAAGGCGCCGCCGGTTATATCATCAAGCGGGCCACCGATGAGGAGCTGGTGACGGCGATCCGGGCGGTGGCCCGGGGGGAGATCTACATCCATCCGGCGATGACCCGGGCGCTTTTGGAGGACCTGATCCCTGCGCCGAAGCTCCCGGAAGCCCATGAGCCGTGGGAGAGCCTGAGCGAGCGGGAGCAGCAGGTGCTCCGGCTGGTGGCGGTAGGCCACACCAACCAGGAGATCGCGGACCGCCTGGGATTAAGCGTGAAAACCGTGGAGACCTATCGCGCCCGGGGGATGGAGAAGCTGGGCCTCCGCACCCGGGCCCAGCTGGTCCGTTACATGATCCAGAAAGGACTGCTCAAAGAGGAATAGACCCACTATGCCTTCAACGGCAGCGGTTTGTTCTTCGTGGTGGGATTGACAGGGGCTTTGGGGGCGAGCCGGGCGCCGAAGGCGCCCGGCTCGCCCCCAAAATCTTTTATCCCCCCTCCCCACGGCCCAGAGGGCCGTGGGGAGGGGGGATAAAGGGGGGTGGGGCCATTGGCCCGCACGATCTCATATCCTCGATGAAGCATTAGGCTTTCAGTGAACATCCCCAGATGGAGATCTCCTGGCCTGTCGGGTGGAAACCGAAACGCCGGTAAAGCGCTTGGGAAGCCTGATTTTCAATTTGCGTGTTGAGGGTGATCGGGTAAGCCCCCAGATCGATCAGATAGCGCAGGCTCTCGGCCAGCAGGCGGGCTCCGATGGCGCGGCCTTGGTGCATCGGGTGCACCGCCAGGCGGACGATATGGCCGTGCATGCCATAGAGGTCAAGGAAGGCATAACCGACGATCTCCCCCTCTGCCTCGGCCACAATGAAATAGGGCACCTGATGCCATGCCCGGGTCAAGATCGTCGGGCCGTACCACCACATCGGCTCGAAGGCCAGCCGGTCCACCTCCGCGATGCGGGGGATATCGCTCAGGGTGGCCCGCCGGATATCCACGGGGACGGCGGGGATTTCGGGGATCCGCCAGTCATCCTTGCGCAGGGTGATCACCACGGTCCGACGGACGAAGCCGGCGGCCTGATAGACAGGTTCCAGCCATTCCCCATAGGCCATCCCGGCCACCTGCTCCACGCCCTGGGAGGCCAGGGCATGGGCGAAACGGGGCCAGAGCTGTTGGAACAACGCCACGGCGTCCTCCCCATCCGCCACCGCGGCTCCCCGCAACCAGGCCACCGGGCTATCCACCTGAATCCCCAACCAGAAGGCGATGATTTGCCCCATGCGCTCCACGACCCATGCGGTGGGCGCATCCAGCCATTCCTCCAAAGACCACCAGTCCAGAGCCAGCTGAGCCCGTCGATGGTGTCGGACCAGCTGGAGGATGGCGGTTCGATCGGCCCGGGTGGCCGGGCGTGCATGAACCAGCAACGATCACCTCCGTTATGGTCCCCCAAATATTTTTTTATGTGAAGTAGGCAGGAAGCCAGGTCACGATTCCGCCCGTCTCACGCGACATCAACC
>DATMAC010000154.1:0-3684 GCA_035573655.1 Thermoflexus sp. | reverse complement strand
TGATACAGCGCAACCCGCTGACCCGCTCGCGAGGCGCCATGCATACAGAACCCCGCCGGTCCAGACCAGCGGGGCTCCGTATTCCAATATAGGCAACCTGGATGGAATTTGTCAAATCAGTAGAGAGAAAAGCATAGAGGCTCAGCGATCCATGTCCTCCCCGCGGATCTCCATCTCCAGCCACTCGATCGCCTGCTGCATGCGGGCCAAGCGGGCATCCGCCCACCGCCGTCCGGTTTCCGTTTGCATCCACGCGGGCAGAAAGCGGATCTTCCGAAAGAATTCACGGGCGGCGGAATCCTCCTCCCGCTCTCCTTCCTCCGCCCACAGCGGCCGTTGGTGAACACCGCTGTAGGCAAACAGACGGGCCAGGCCGATGATCCCCAGGGCGTCCAGCTTATCGGCATCGAACAGGACGCGGGCCTCAAGGGTTCGGGCCTCCCGGGGCTCCCGGAACCGATGGGCCTCAATGGCATGGGCCACCGCCTCGATGAACTCCGAGGACGCCCCGCGTTCCGCCAGCCAACGACGGGCGAAGGCCGCGGAGGCGGCCGCGTGTTCCTCCTCTTCCCTTCGCACATCGTGGAGCAACGCCGCCGCCCGCACCACCGCGAGATCCGCCCCCTCACGCCGTGCAATGCGCTCGGCCAGCCGCATGACCCGAACGACATGGGCGAAATCGTGGACCGGATCACGATCGGCATACAAAGGACGGACCTCCTGGGGATCGATCTCCATCACCCGCACCTCCGTTCGAATACGAAACGCCGGAAAGGCCCCCTTACCAGATGCGCATGCCATCCCGCCCGACCTCTACCGGGCCGTCAAACGATCGCCGGGCGTGAGCTTCCCATTGCTCGGTATCCACATCCGGCGGCACGTGAACCAAGATCAGCCGGCCCGCTCCCGCCTCCCGGGCGATCCGCCCGGCGCCCTCCGGCGGCGTATGCCCTGGGTAATCCCCCGTCGCCTCATGGATCAGAACATCGGCACGGGAAGCCAGACGGATCATCGCCGGGCATGGCTCCGTGTCCGCGGAATACACCACCGCCCCCTCCGGGAACTCGATCCGCAAGGCCAATGTGGGCACGCTGTGAGAAACCGGAGCGGCGATCAGGCGGATGGACCCCTCCGTTTCAACAGAGGCGCCGTACTCCAACGGGATCGGCCGCCACTCAATCGGGAACATGCCGCTCCACGATCGCCACTCGAACAGCTCCAGCAGCGCGCGGGCTCGCTCGAGCGCATCCGCCGGGCCGGCGATCCAGAGCGGACGGGCCCGCCCCTGGAGCCATAACCCCATCAAAAGCAAGGGAAGCCCGTTGAGATGATCCGGATGCCGGTGGGAGATAAAGACCCCATCTAAGCTCAGCGGATCCAGACCAGCCCGGCGCAGAAGATGCATGGGGGATCCGCCCGCCTCGATCAGGATCAGGCGGCCCGCGTCCTCGACGACCAGACTGACATAATCCCGCTGAGCGTCCGGGACAGCGCCAGAGGTTCCCAAAAGCCAGAGGCCCATCGGATGCAACTCCGAAAGAGGGAATTCAAGTCGTGTGGGGTGCGGGCCGCCTTCGGCGGCCCGCACCCCACAAAACCACCAAAAAATGGACAAAGCCCTACGAGCCTTTCCGGGCCCTACTGGCCTTCCGTCCATTCCGGCCGCTGGGCTTTTCGTAAACCGCTGGGGCGATGAGGCGGATCAACGTCTCATTGCTCTTGAGGCTGACCACCATCGCCCCAGGCCGCGCCCGCCCGGCCTTGGGGATATCCTTGACCTTCACGGCCTTCACCGTCCCTCGGCTTCCCACCGCCCACAGGGTCTCCTCCTCCTCCACCGCCGCTACCCCGACGACCGGTCCCGTTTTCGCCGAAACCGCTGCCGTTTGAACCCCTACGCCATATCGGCCCTGACGCGGATACTCCCGCGCCGCCGTCCGTTTCATGAAGCCCTGGGCGGTTCCGATCACGATTCCTCCCTCTGGTTTCACCCGAACAGCCCCTACTACGTAATCGTTCTCCCCCAGCTTGATACCCAGCACCCCAGCGGCGCTCAGGCCCATCACACGGACCTCCTCCTCTGCAAACCGGATGGCCTGACCCTCCGCCGTCGCCAGGAGGATCTCCCCATCCCCATAGGTGGTGAAGGCGGCCGCCAGCGCATCCCCCTCCCCGATCCCCATCGCGGAGAAGGCGCCGGGACGGTTGAGGTCCGCCCATGCGACACGCTTGCACATCGCGTTCCGGGTCACCAGGAACACATAGGGACCTGCCCCGTTCGCATCGACCCGCCCCGGCATCGGCAGGGCCGCCACCACGGTCTCGTCTTCCGGAATAGAGACCAAATCCGAAATCGGGGTCCCCTCCTCACCCTCGGGGATCCGGTGCACCGCCACCACCGCCGCCGTGCCCTGATCGGTGAACAAAACGACCGCGCCGCGGGTGTTGCCACGCACCAACGCCACCGGCCGATCCCCATGAGGCCACGCCGGGCCTCCCCGAAGCGGCGTTCGAACGATCCGACCACCTGCCGTCACAACCACCCAGACCGGCTGGTCGGGCATCAGGTCCTCCACCGTCAGCGCCCCCCGAGGCCGGTCCGCAATCAGCGTCCGTCGGGCGTCCCCATATTTCGCCTTCAGCTCCTGAAGCTCCTCTCGGATCGCGGCCAGGATTTTCTTCGGATGGGCCAACAGATCCTCCAGCTCCCGGATCCGCCGCTGCTTCTCTTTGTATTCGGCCTCGATTTTCTCCCGCTCCAGGCGGGCCAGCCGCCGCAGCGGCATCTCCAGGATCGCCAGGGCCTGGACCTCCGTCAGCCGATAACGCCGCATCAGGCCGGCCTTCGCTTCCTCCGCGTCCTTCGAGCGGCGGATCAGGGCGATCACTTCATCGAGATGGGCCAGCGCCGTCAGCAGCCCCTCCAGGATGTGGGCTCGCTCCCGGGCCCGGGCCAGCTCGTATTCGCTGCGGCGTCGAACTACTTGCTGGCGATGTTCCAGGAACAGCTGAAGCACTTTCTTTAAGGGAAGCAACCGTGGTTCCCCATCCACCAAGGCCAGCATCTGGACGCCGAAGGTGGTCTGGAGGGGCGTGTGCTTGTAGAGGGCCGCCAAGACCTCCCGCGGGTCGGCCGTCCGGGCGACCTCGATGACCAGCCGCATCCCCCGCCGGTCCGATTCGTCCCGCAGATCCGTGATCCCCTCGATCCGCCCTTCGCGCGCCAGCTCGGCGATCCGCTCGATGAGGGCTGCCTTGTTCACCTGATAGGGCAGCTCCGTCACCACAATGCGAACCTTCCCCCGCTCGGCCTCCTCGATGTGCGCGCGGGCCTGCACCACGAACTGCCCCTTCCCTACAGCGTAAGCGGTCCGCACCGCATCGGTCTCGCCGTCATCGGCGTAGCGGAAAACCACCCCGCCCGTCGGGAAGTCCGGGCCCTTGATGAAGGCCATCAGATCGTCCACCGTGATGCGATCCAGGCGTCCCCAGTTGTCGATCATATAGCAGAGAGCGTCGCAGACCTCGGCGAGGTTATGGGGAGGGATGTTGGTGGCCATCCCCACGGCGATCCCCGAGGCCCCGTTGATCAGCAGCTGCGGCGCCTTCGCCGGCAGCACCACCGGCTCCCGCAGCGAACCGTCGAAATTGTCGGCCCAATCCACCGTCTCCTTCTCCAGATCC
>DATMAC010000153.1:0-6301 GCA_035573655.1 Thermoflexus sp. | reverse complement strand
CCCCACGAAAACCCAACGGCATAACTCCCAAATCAAACGTGGAAGAAGCTCTATCGGGAGATGGACCAGGTGTCTTCAGCATTTCGCCCGCCCTTACACATCTTGGCAGCGATGGGCTCGAGAGGAGCAGAGCGAGGGGCTCAGTCGATCGCGCTCTTACGTTTCATGGGATGTATCCCTTCGCAAAGCAGCCGCCGCCAGAGCGCGAAAGAGCTCCGGGATCCCCATGCCTGTGACACAGGAGGTTTCAAAATACGGCATGCCCCAGGCTCGGGCAAGGGATTCCGCCTCCGGGCGGGAGATCTCACGGGGAAGATCCGCTTTATTTCCTACCAGAAGCAAGGGGATCTGTCCGATAGAGCTCCGGAGCTCGCGCCACCAGCCCAGGAGTTGATAGAACGATAGGCGGTTGCTTAAATCGAAAACCAACGCCCCCGCCGCTGCGCCCCGATAAAAGAGATCCCGAAGAGCTGCAAAGCGCCGTTGCCCACCCACGTCCCACACCACCAGACGCACGGCCATCCCCTCGATCTCCACCGGACATATGTGGATGTCCACTCCAATCGTCATGCGGCGGCGGGGATCGAAAGCGCGATATAGGTAGGACATCACCAGGGAGGTTTTGCCGACCGTGGCCTCCCCAGCCAGCAACACCTTCCGCACCGGGACCTCCGGTCTGGGCTCCCTGGAGGAGGTAAGAAGAACCTCCAGATCCGGCCAGGGATGAGAGGCTGGAAGGATCCAATCCCATGGCCCTTCAGAGGCCCTATGAGCCCGAGATACCTCCTCGCTGAACCGGACCAAGAGGGGGCGCCTCTCCTGTCTCCAGCCCTCCAGCCATCCCTCCGGCAATTCCCTCGCGGCCACCAGGATCGCGTCCAGAGGCTCCTGATCGATCGGTTGTGAAAGGAACTCGGAAGGGGAAAGCGTTAGGATCTCCCAGCGCGAGGCCGCGGATTCCAGGAGCGCGGAATAACGGGTCAAATCCGTCGCCTCGATCACCAGCAGAACCCGCCGGCGGGGGGTTTCCATCTTCCACCTCAGAACAACATATCGGTGAGATCCCGTTCGCGGAGCAAGCGCCGGCGCCAGGAGTGGATCTGGGGCACGATGAAGGGAAGCAGTCGCATGCAGTAATATGGTGGGATGATGGGCAGGCCCACCAGATCCCCGAAAGTAATCAACAAGAAGAGATGCTCCATGGAGCCTCTCTGGCGCAGGTTCGCCCGCACCATGTCATGCAGGGCCATTCCATATAGAATCTCCCCGATCGCTCGCCCTAAATGATGGATCCGCTCCCGCACGGTCATGCTGTCCCCTCCTCCCCAAGCCATCCCATCGGATGGAGAAATCTCCCCACCACGTCACGGCGCCGGAGAGCTTTTCACCCAAAGGCCATGTCCGGACGCGGTCCCTCCTCAATCCGGATTGGGATCTGATACCAACGCACCGCCTCGCCCAGGCGGGCCCGCATCTGCCACCCCAGGCTCTTCGGGGCCGCCTCGATGGCCTGCCGCAGGCGCTCCAGACGACTGCGAACGAGCTCACGGTCCCCTCGCTCCCAGCTCTCAATCAACCGAGCCACCCGCTCCAGGTTCATAGTTGTCGTCCGATACCAACCCCAATCATCGGCGCACAATCCAGCGATCACCCGGAGGTCCACAGCTTCCGGCTGCTCCCCTTCAACCACCTCATGGTCCAGCAGGAGAACAGCGATCTCTGCAAGATCCGCCTCACCCGCCTCGACCACCTGAAGACGAGAGAGCAAGAGCCACGTAGGCGGCAGGGTGACCTCTTCCCGAGTCAACACCGATGCGAATTCCATACGGTGGTACATTTCATAGGCGTCCAGGAACACATCCGCATGCCGCCCCTTCTCCGGCCGATGGAAATGAAGCCGCCGGCTTCCATAGAAGGCGTTGAAACGGGCGAAGGGCACATAGCCCTGTTCCTCCAGGAAAGCCGCCAGGGCCTTCCCCTCGCGGGAGGCAGCAGCGAATTCCAGGCCCAGACTGGAAGGAGTCAGCAAGTAACGGGCCACAGAAGGGGAATGATAAGCGATGCCCGCGCTGCCCAGCAGCCGCAGGGTCAGCCCGCGGGCCCGTGCAGCCTCCACCAGGCCCTGGCCTTCTTTCACCAGCTCCTGCACAACGGTGGAGAGCCGAGGGGCAGATGGGCGGGGTTTGCGGGGAGCTGGAGGACGCTCTTTCAGCCCTGCGCTGAGGGATCGGATCACAGGGCCCAGAGCCAGATCCAGCAACGGCCGGTTCATAGCGCGGGCGCAGCCGATCCCCAAAATCGCTCCGGGGATCCGACGGAGGATCAGCCGCCCTTCGGCGAACACCAAATCCACCTCCTGAACCCGACGGCGAGAGGCCTCCAGAGCGCCCAAGGTCCGTGCAGCGATACGGGCGATGGCCGTCAGCGCCTCCAGTGGGTACCGCTCCGGCAGCGTGCTGCCCTGAAGGTTTCCCTCGTCATCGATCAGGAAGCTGCCCTCCACACCAGGAACCGTATGGATCTCTTGTAACAGCTCCTCCCACGCCATGGCCCTTCCCCTCTTGATTTTCAGAGCGGCTCCCATTGCATATTACCAAGAAGGCATCCACCCCGTGCGAGGCGAAATCGCCTGCGAATTTCCTTCTCCCCCTTTGAAGGCTTGGACCATCAAGCCAGCCGACGGAGGGCATCGGAGAGAATCAAGGCCGGCGAGGCTTGAGGGGTAAGAACCAGGCCGATGATGAAGGGCGGATGACGGAGGATCAACAGCCGCCGCTGCGGCTCTGAGACCACGGCATGTTCGAAGGGACCCAGGGGTAGGAGGTCGGCCATCGCCTCAGCGGCCGCTGCCAAATAGACTGTGATTGCTCCCTCCGCCTCCCCTTTCCCCTCGGGCACCTCTGCGGCCATCACCACCCCATCGGGGCCGCTTACCACCACCCCGAGGACGCCGTCGATGGCTCGAAGCCGAGAGACCAACTCAGAGGGGGAGAGAGAAGAGGGGCCAGCTGCATTCGGAGAGGATACCGCTCGCTGCATGCCCTCCAGCAGTAACTCTCTCCAGGGCCGATGGAGGGTGCGCTCCGGGCTGCGCACTTCATCCTCGAGGACAAAGGAGCCATCCGTCCATCCCAGCAATCTCCACAACGCCGGCTCCCCCTTCAGATCTCCGCACACCGCGTGAACCATCTCCCCATCCGCGAAATAGATCTCTCCCTCCCATTCGCCGTGCCGAAGCCGAAGCCGAGCGAACGCTCGAGATCGGATGTTAGCCTCGATCAGCGCGGCTAATGAGATCTCCCGGAGGCTTCCAGTGGTCGCCATCCGCCACCTCCCTGGTATCGAACCGGGAAAGCCTCATCCCTCTCTCGTGTCCCAGAGAGCGCCCAATCGCGATTCTCTTCAACCTTAATTTATCAGAAAACCGCTCCTCCGGGAAGGGGGTTACGCAGGGTTCTCTGGGGGCGCTTGGCGCAACACCCACAGAAGCAACCCAGCCAGAAGGGCCAAGGCCAGGGCTTTGTAGAGCGCGGAAGGGATGAGCAGGGCGATCCCCCCAGCCCCAGCCGCGAAGCCGTAGTAGGCCAGCCGGATCCGCTGTGGGGACCATCCGGCATCCAACAACCGGAAATGCAGGTGATCCCGCCCGCCCTGCGTCGGCCGCCGTCCCCGACGCCAGCGATAGGCGATCAGCCAAGCCACATCCGCGATCGGCAACGCCATGGCCATCACGACCGTGGCCACCTTGGCCCCGCCGATGATCGCCAGAACCCCCAGGGTGTAGCCCAGGAAGAGGGCGCCCGACGAGCCCAAGAACAGCCGGGCCGGCGTCCAATTGAAGGGAAGGAATCCCAAACACGCTCCCATCAGGGCGGCCGGCAACAACGCCACGCTATGTTGAGGGGGATCCAGACGATAGCCGGCGTGCAAGAAGAGGACCAACGCCACAATGGCCACCACCCCGCCCGCCAGCCCATCGACCCCATCCAGCCAGTTGACCGTGTTCATCATCCCCACCAGCCAGAAGACCGTGAGCAGGACAACGACAGGCGGGGGGAAATACAACGGGCGGCCGGTCAGGGGATTGTTCACGTATTCAATGAAAATGAGAAAAGGAAGGGCCAACAGCGCGATCAACACCTGGCCGACGAACTGGGGTCCAGGGGCAAGCTCCCGGCGATCGTCGACCAACCCCAGGATCAGGCTCAGGGTCCCCCCCAGCAATAAGCCCGCCAGGCGGACGACCTCTTTCGGGTCGAACCGGGGGATCGGGAGGATCTGGGCGAGGAGGACCGCTGAGGTGAACGCCAGCCAGAGGACCAGACCTCCCGTGCGGGGGATCTCTCCATGATGGCGCCGACGGCCCCCGGGCCGATCGACCATCCCCAGGCGATGGCCCAGGCGCGCCGCCCAAGGGGCCGCCACCGCCGCCAACAGTGCGGCTGTCAGAAAGACCAGCAACGCCGCAAGGGCGAAACTCATTCCCACTCCATTCCGATCGCTCAAATCGCACAGATCCGCCCTGAGGGTCTCGGAACCAAGAAGAGCTATGAGGAGCCCGCTGAACCTCGACTGACCCGTTCCGCGATCCGACGGATCTGTTGGAAGACCTCGCGGGCGTGGATCTTCTGATCCCTTGGGAATCCCACGTGGATCTGCAGGTGATGAGGCTCCGCGCGCCGCACGGACAGCCGAGCCACATAGGGGTACCAACGGCTCAGCTCGCCTAAGCACTCCGTGATCACCTGTGGCGCCAGGGACCCCCGATAGGCTAACCGTCCCCCGGCCAGATCCATGGCCTCCCACTCGCCCCAAACGATCCGCTGGAGGATCTCCCGCCCCGTCCACATCGATGGATTGCCCCATTCGCCCTCGAAGGCCGGGGGTTGGCGCAGCCGCGCCCGCAAAATCATCAGATCCCGCCGCCCGCGCCATCGGGAGAGCAGCCAGAGGAAAGGCACGTCGCGAGGCTCGAAGACCAGCAGGAGCTCCACCTCTCGGAAAGGCGCTTTCGCCTCGCGCATCCTTAACCGAACCAGCGAGGTCCCTACCCATTCCATGGTGGTCCGCTCGCTGAGCAACGGCAACCCATCGCGCATCCAGCGCAGAAGGCGCTGGCCCTTATACACGTTCCATTGCATGCCCAGGACAAACCACCCCACCACCAGGATGGCCCCAGTGATTAAGACCGGCACACCCCAATCCATCCCCTGACCCCCAGCATCGTTTGCTTCTATCATAATTCAAAGTGAGGTTGCTGAATAGTTCCCCTCTTCCGGCAAGAGATCAGGAGGATCCAAGCGCTAATGTCCCGGGTTCGTCTGGATCTTCTCCTCGTGGAACGCGGGCTCGCGGAGAGCCGGGAGCGGGCCCAGCGGTTGATCCGCGCCGGCCGGGTGCGAGTCGGCGATCGGGTGGTGGATAAGCCGGGCGCCCTGGTTCCAGCGGACGCGCCGGTCACCGTGACCGAGCCCCTCCGCTATGTGAGCCGGGGCGGCCTCAAGCTGGCCGCGGCCTTGGCCCGCTTCCCGATCCCCGTCCAGGGGGCTGTCTGTGCAGATGTTGGTGCCTCCACCGGAGGGTTCACCGATTGCTTGCTCCAGCACGGCGCCGCACGGGTTTACGCCATCGATGTGGGCTACGGCCTCCTGGATTTGCGATTGCGTCAGGACCCCCGCGTGGTGGTGATGGAGCGGACGAACGCCCGTTACCTCGCTTCGCTCCCGGAGCCCGTCCATCTGGTGACAATGGACGTGTCTTTTATCTCGGTCCGGTTGATCCTCCCCAACGCCCACCGGTGGCTGGTCCCGGAAGGCCATGCGATCGTCCTGGTGAAACCTCAGTTCGAGGCCGGTCGCTCCGAGGTCGAGCGGGGGGTCGTGCGGGATCGGGCAGTGCACGAACGGGTGTTACGAACGCTGTTGGAGTGGAGCGTGGACCACGGGTGGTGGCCCCGGGGGCTGATCCCCTCGCCGTTGCTCGGGCCGGCCGGCAATATCGAGTTCCTCCTATGGCTTCAAAAAGGAGAAGGATCCGCAGACCTCGAGGAGATGATCCGAGAAGCCTTCGCTGAGCTGGAGACCCATCCGCCTTCGCGGGATTGATCCGTCCGATGAGATCCTTCCATCTCTTTGCGCTCTTTGCGGAAGCTCCGCGCCGAATAAGGTCAGGCCGAATCGCCACAGATCCCCTATAATTAGCAGACAAACATGCTCTATTGCAAACCCTTGCGGTGAATTCGAAATGCCGAAGGCCAGTGGGGGGAATTTTGGGGTGGGTGGGGCCGCCGAAGGCGGCCCCA
>DATMAC010000152.1:0-17530 GCA_035573655.1 Thermoflexus sp. | reverse complement strand
CGGGTTCACGATGTCCCACCTGGGCCATATCGGGATCCTCCGAGCTCTCCCCTGGATCGGGTTCGCCCTCCATGGCTTCCATGGCTGGCAAAGGTCCGGGCGATTCCGCTATCTCTTGGAAATCAGCGTCTCGGTGGCCTTGTTATGTCTGAGCGGTTACGTCCAGATCATTCTTTACGGCCTTCTCCTGATTCTAACTTATTTTGGGTATGCCGCTGAGGGCCCGTGGCATCTGCGGGCGATGGCGTGGCTGGCGCTGAGTTTGGGGATCGGCCTCAGCGCCCCCCAGCTGCTGCCCGGCGTCGAGCTATGGGTTTCCCAGGCTTTCCTGAGGCCGGGGGAAGGCGATTTCAACGCCATGACCGGTTACTCATTCCATCCGTCTTATTTGCTGACTTTGCTGTTTCCACGAGGGCGAACGGGGACCTTCGCGGAGATGGTGGGCTATATCGGAGCGATCCCTCTTCTCCTCGTCCTTCTCAGCCTTTTCATGCCGCGGAAGGGCCAAACAGAGCGTCTTTATAGGTTCTTCGGCTCCTGGCTGTTGATCTCACTGCTTCTCGCTCTGGGCCGCTATATTCCTCCGCTTGCAGTGCTGATGTTCTTCATGCCTGTTTTCGGAAGCCTGGGGGTTCCTTCGAAGCACTTGTTGGAGTTTTCGTTCAGCGCCGCCATCTTGGCGGCGATCGGGCTGGATGCGTGGATGAGAGGGGTGGAGATCCAAAAGCCAACGTGGAAGCAGGTCCGTTTGGGGATCGTCTGGATCATTGCCTGGATATGTCTGGCGTCAATCGCCCCCTATGCGCCGGAGGTCCCACCTTTGCGCCTGCCGTGGCGCTCCCTGAAAATCGTATGGCAGCCGCTTGCCCTCGTTCTGGCCGGAGCCGGCTTGTTGGTTGCGCTGCGCTGGGCCAAAGGTCCATGGGGGCGTGTCATCGCGATGGTTTTCTTGAGCGGGCTCATATTATATGATCTCTTGGACTTCGGCCTACCTATCTATCGCCCTGGCCTGACCTCCCCGGAATTTTATGAGACACCTCCGGCGACCGTTCAATGGCTGCAGGAGCGCGCTCCAGCCTTCTACCCGTATCGCATCCTTCCCTTCGAGGCCACTGGGCATATGTTGGAGAGAGGATTGGGCAAGGCGTTGCTGGCGGCGAATTACAACGCGGCCTACGGCGTGGAGAGCCTCATCGGCCATGATGGCTTGATGTTGCGACAGCTGAATGAGGTTTCCAAGGGGAGGATCCCATCATGGGGATGGGTGGCACCGGAGGCCGTGGAGGATCCTGCCTTTCGTGCTTTGCTGGATCAATGGAACGTAAGGTATCTTCTGATCAGCGCTGGGAGGGGAGAGGTTCTCGCCAAGTATTATCCGCAAAAGGTCCTGATCGATGGCGTGGAGATTTATGAAAACCCTGAGGCTCGTCCACGCCTGTTTGCTGCGATCCCTGTTGAGGGCCCTGATCTGAGCTCGATCACCCATCCGGGAACTTTCATCGATTCCTCCGGAAAGTTATGGGCGGATCCGCCGCCGGGCTCCCGCTACGATGTTATCCTGCGGGGATATTCTGGGGACCGTGTGGAGGCGGATGTTTCATTTGAGGGGAACGCCTTGCTGATCCACAGCGTAAATATGGTTCAGGGATGGCGGGTCTGGGTAGATGGGAGGCCCGCGCCCCTTGTCCGGGTCAATGGGGTCTTTCAAGGGGTCTATGTGCCCGAAGGGGAACATCGGGTGGTCTTTGCATATATGCCGGACAGCGTGTGGGTCGGCATGGGAGTAGGAGGGGTTGCTCTGGGCGGATTGCTGGCGGTATGGTTAGGGTGGCGCTTGAAAGCCGAGCGGAGGCGTGCGAACGATCAATAAACGGAGATCCAAGAGATTTGCCGTAGAGACATGGTGCAGCTGACGCTCGGGCGGAGATAGGGAAGGGTTGATTCGGGGGAGGCCATATCTGGTCAGCTCGGTGTTGATCTGGTCGGCCTGAAGAATGCAGATAGGAGGATCAATTGTTGCGAGCTTTGGGGAGAAAATCCGGAATCCTACTCATTGTTATAGTGGTTTTCGTTGGTGTATTTATTCGTTCGTTTATAATTATTGGAGTTCAATGGACCAACAGCTCGGATTTGAATAATTACTTCTGGGCTGGCTCCCAGGTTGCCGATGGACGTTCTCCGTACCTTCTCTGGGCGCAACACCTTGCTGGACCCCGTGCGGATGTATTGCCTTTGGAACTGGTCCTCCTGGGCGCAGTGGTGTCTATCGGGAAATCCCCTCAGGCTTTGCGCTGGTTCTTCTTATTGGCCGATTTGTTCGTTCTGCTTTTCGCATATCGGGCGTTGTCGGATCACCCTCAGCGGCGGCGATGGTGGATGATCCTCTACGCGCTCACCCCGGGGCCTCTGTACTTTTTCACATTGACTCCCAGCGACAAACCGTTGATCTTAGCCGGATTGTTGGTCGTCTTGTGGGCGGTGAAATCTTCCGGGAGGAAATGGGCAGATTGGCTTGCCGTCCTGTTCACCGGTTTGTTGGCCGCGTTCAAGTGGTTCGGATTATTGATCGCCTTCCCGGTCGCTTGGGTTTATGGTCGTCGGCGGGTCCCCCGAGTTCTGGAGGTTTTGGTCGGCGTGGCTATCATTTTTGGGCTCACCCATTTGCTCTGGTTCCCTGAGTGGACAATCGTTTATCGATTCCGACAGATGCGCTTTGGCCCCCCGTTTCATTCCGGGTTGGCGGTCTTGCTTCACGCGATCGGCTTGCCGATGCCCCAACTCTACACCCCTTTAATGGTGGGGTCTTGGGTGCTGGTTCAATACCTACACCTACGTGATCGGATCGATTTCCCGCTGGCGATGGCCTTGTCTGTGTTGGCCGTGTTGATCTGGGCGCCGGATACCACGGCCCAGATGCTGTTCCTGCTCACGCTTTTGCTGTTGCTTGCGGTAGACTGGGAACATCCCTTATGGATCGGTCTGATGCTGGCCAGCACCAGCTGGATGGCCCTGATGGCTGCGGCGGCGATCGGCCAGGTCATTCCTGGCTTGCCCCTCGTGGACCGGTTTGCGATATTGAGCGGGCCTTATGGAGGGCTTCGGTTAGTGCTCTGGTCCCACCTGCCGCTGGCGCTGTTGATGATCCGGATGCTGTCCTTGGCCATCCGCTGGAAACCGCGGTCAGGATGAGCGGTGAAGCGTCTCATTGCTCGTGTGGGCCCGTAGGGTTTCCATAACGGGCCGCTGGATAGAGAAAGGGTAGGCTTAAGGAGTCTGAAGGGACGCCGCGGGTGTATCCCTGAGGACTCTGAACTTCTCACGATCCGAATCGGGGGGCTTTGACGAGATGTTCGTCCGCCGGCTTCTATCTACCACCGATCGCTTGGCCTTGGAGAGCCTGTGGATCCTTTGGGCAACTGCTTCGGTGCTCTGGAGCCTGATGGCGAGCGGGCTCGCTCAGATGGGGCGCTTTCGGCCCTTCGAGGTGGCGTTGGCGGGGGGATTGGCCGCGCTCGGTGGGTGGGGATTGGCCCGGTGGGAACGACGTGCCGTGGGAGGATCAGGCGAACGGGAGAAGGCCTGCGAAGGGGTACGTCTGGGCCTGTTGCTTCTAGCGGGCCTCTTTCTCTTCGCCTGGCCGGCGGAGCATTTCCCGTTGTTGGGCGATTCGGCCATCTATCCCAACACCGCCGCGGCCCTGATCCGCACCGGAGGGTTGGTCTATCATTACACGCCGCTCGATGGCCTCGCCCGCGAGCAGAAGGAGCTTTTCTACATCCCCGCCGAGCGACAGGTGCCCGGGGTTCCGCTGCGCTCTTATCGGGGTTTGCTGTACGGAGCTTACTACGTTATGGATCCTGATCAGAATCAGATCGTCTCCTCCCGCCAACCGGTGGCGATCGTCTGGATGGGCGGGCTGGGCCTGCTGGCTGGACCGCTGGGGATGTTGTATGTAACGCCGTTCTTCGGGGCGGCCAGCCTGGCGGCGGTGTATTTCCTCGGAAGGCAGGTTTTCGGTGGTCGGGCGGGGGCCCTGGCCGGGCTCTGGTTGCTGCTGAGCTTTCCTCAGCTGCATTTCTCGCGAACCTCGTACGCGGAAGCGGTCGGCCAGTTCTTCGTGTTGGTGGGGCTGTATGGGCTGGTGAGGGCGTTGCAAACCGGGTGGGTCGGTTACAGCGGGCTGGGGCTGGCGGCTTGGGCGGTGGCGTTCGCGGCGCGGATTGAGGTTCTTCTCGTTCTGCCGACTCTGGCGTTGTTTCTGGTTTTCATGGCCCGCCGCTATGGCGCCCGGGTTGCGCTTCGCGACAGCCTCATCCTGGCCGCTGCGATCGGGTTCGCCGTCTGGACCCTCAACCGCCCTTATGCGGGGGCCACGGGGGAGCTGCTGCTGGCCTATCAATTCCGTTTCCTGAAATACTGGAATCCATGGGTCCTATCCGGCGCGCTTGGGGCGGGCTTGTTGATCGGAGTATTCGTCTTCAAGGTGTGGCGGAATCCCCAACGGGCAGGCCTCTGGGGGATTCTCCGCTATGGATTCGTCGTCCTCCTCTTTGCGGCGATGGGTTATTCGCTTTTCCTGCGGCCATGGGTGGAGAGGGGAGGTCCGGAGGGGCATCATGCGGAGTTGATGCCTATAGCGGCGCTGTATCTCAGCCCCTTTCTCTTCGGTCTGGCGGGGCTAGGGAGCAGCCGGGTGGTGCTCCAGCGCCCCTCGGCGCTGGAACAGTGGCTGCTGTTGCTTTTCGGGATCTCTTTCAGCATAATGTTCTTCTGGAAATATACGACGGCCCGGGTGTATCCGGTGGCCCTGCGTCGGTGGATGCCGGAGGTGTTGCCGCTCCTCGTCCTGCTGGGCGCCTGGGGCCTCCGGTGGATGGAGGGAGGGGCCAGCTGGCGGAGGGTTGGAAGGGGGCTGGCGTATCTAACGTGTATCTGGCTGGTGGGGATCAGTGGGCCCTATTGGATGGAAAGAGAAGGCCGGGGGACCTGGGCGTTCATCGAGGCGTTGGAGCGGCAGATCCCGAAGGAGGCGGTGTTGCTGTTTGAGCCGCTCCAGGGGGAGGCGATCGTCGGCTGGTTTGCGGCTCCTCTCTGGTCCTTTAGCGAGCGGGATGCGCTGTTGCTCAACCGGGAGGTGGATAGGGAGCAACTCGAGAGAGCCCTCCATTACTGGCGGAGCCAGGGGAGGCCTGTGTATGTCCTCGCTCAGCGCGATCCGACAACGTGGTGGCCCGGGCCCTTCCCGGGACATCAGGTAGGGGAAGTGCGATGGCGTTCCAGCCTGATCGGGCAGTCGATGCGGTTCCCGCCGGTGCTCTGGCGTTTTGATTTCCGGTTTATGATCTACAGGTTATCCGAAGGAACATAAGGGCAGGATGAAGCTGATCATTCAAGTTCCTGCTTACAATGAAGAAGGTGTCCTCGCTCAGACGATTCGGGATCTCCCTCGTTCCATCCCTGGAGTTGACGAGATCCATGTGCTGGTGGTGGATGATGGCTCCACCGACCGCACGGCGGAGGTGGCGCGGGCGGCGGGGGCTGATTATGTCGTCCGCTTGAAACGACACCGGGGGCTGGCGGCGGCCTTCGCCCTGGGGCTGGAGACGGCGTTGCGATTGGGGGCGGACATCATCGTCAACACCGATGCCGATCACCAGTATCGGGGGGAGGACATCGCCCGGCTGATCCAGCCCATCCTGGAGGGCCGGGCCGACATCGTGGTGGGGGATCGGGGGGTGGCGGCGCTGGCGCACTTTTCCCCCCTCAAGCGGCTGCTCCAGAGATGGGGGAGTTGGGTGGTGGGACGGGCGGCGGGCCTCTCCATCCCGGACGCGACCAGCGGCTTCCGGGCCTTCACGCGGGAGGCCGCCTTGCGCCTCACCGTCCTCGGGGATTACACCTACACCTTGGAGACCCTTATCCAGGCGGGGGCGCGGGGCATGCAGGTGGTCTACGTCCCCGTGGGGACCAACCCGCCGACCCGGCCGTCCCGCTTGATCCGCAGCATTCCCTCCTTCTTAGCGATCTCCGCCGTCACCATCATCCGGTTCTACACGATGTACCGCCCCCTGCGGGTCTTCACGACCATCGGGGGTTTGTTGATCGTTGGGGGCTTGGCCCTGGGGGTCCGTTTCTTGTACTTCTATCTCCGAGGAGGAGGGGCGGGACATGTTCAGTCGCTCATCCTGGCGGCCATTCTGACCATCGTCGGTTTTCAGGTTTGCCTCATCGGCCTGGTAGCGGATCTTATCCAGATGAACCGGAGGATGTTGGAGGAGATGCTGTATCGAATGCGGAAAGAAGAGCTGGATAGGCTTTGCTAGACGTCGGGCACAGAGGTGAGAGGAGAAGATCCCACAAGAGGAAAGTTCTGCAAATGAAACCCCAGGTGCTCTTTATCTCCGGTCGTGAGACAGAATATATTAGAAATCGTGTTTTACTTGCCGCGTTACAAAGATATTGCAATGTGACGGTGTTGACAGGTTATGGCAGAAATATTATAACCCGCTCTGTGAGCGGTCTTCTCAAGTGGAGTATCAGCAGACCCGCATACGATGTGGTTCTGGCAGGTTTTTATGGACAACTGATCGCCATAATTTTGGCTCTTCTTCAGCGCCAACCAGTTATTCTTGATGCTTATGTCTCGACCTATGATACGTTGTGTGAGGATCGAAAATTATTTCATCCGCGATCACTTCCAGGACGTTTGGCTTATTGGATAGATCAGAAGAGCCTTCAATTAGCTGATATTATTATAACTGATACCCGCGCTAATGCCCAATATTTTTCCCAACAATTTGGCATCTCGTGTGAAAAATTTAGAGTCATATACGTGGGATGTGATGAATCCCTCTTCTACCCGCGATCAGATATATCCCCGCCTGCTTCTCGCTGTGAGGTTTTCTATTACGGCTCATTTCTACCGTTACATGGAATTGAAATTATTGTTCAAGCAGCCGAATTGTTGAAGAATTATGAAAATATTCACTTCACTCTTGGGGGTAATGGGCCATTGTTCAAATCTATTAAGCGAATGGTTGAAGATTTGCGCCTTACTAATGTAGATTTGGTTGGATGGATTCCCTTGGAACGACTTCCCTTTTATGTTGCTGGCGCTACAATTTGTTTGGGTGGGCATTTTTCTAAGATTCCTAAGGCAGCTCGTGTTATATCTACTAAGACGTTTCAGTTTATTGCCATGCGTAAGTCTACTGTTGTGGGAGATAGTAGGGCGATACGCGAGCTTTTTGTCCCCGGAGAACATGTCTATGCTGTACCGATGGGAGATCCAGCGGCGCTCGCTGAGGCGATTCGTGTGCTTGCAGAGGACACACCTATGCGAAACAAGATTGCAAATGGTGGATATGCATTGTTTCGAGAGCGTCTGACTACTCGGGTAATCGCTGAACAGCTGAGATCATTAATTGAGGAAGTGCGATGCGTATCTGTCTTGTAACTTTGGATTTCACACCGTTCCGATCTTCCGGCTTAACGGTCTATGTTGAGCGCCTAGCGCGTAGACTGGCTGAGCGTGGACATCAGATCACAGTGATTGCCGCGGATCGTCCGAAAACCACCCAAGCAGACGTCATTCCAATGCCTGATAACGTACAAGTGCTGCGCGTGCCAGTGGGTTCTTTGGATTGGATTGCTCTCGGCTGGCAAGCTGCGCGTTATCTGCACTGGCATCGCAGCGACTTTGATGTGATTCACTTCGCCGATGTCCATTTTGCTTATGCCTATTCTGACCGGTTTGTCGCTTCCGCCTTCCAGTCATTTCGTCAGCGACTTACTAGCCACCGAGGCCGTCCTTATTATAGTAATTGGCGGAATTATCTTTTCCGTTTGATATACTACAATGTGGCTCGGAGGATGATGGAACAACCAGCCGTGCGACGCGCCACTTTCCTCATAATGTCCAGTGCGACCACACAGCAAGAATTTATCAAGTACTATCAAGTTGATCCCGCGCGTACTGTCTTGATCTATCCGGGAATTGATTTAAGTCGCTTCGAGGGGTTGCCAGAGCAGGACAAGGCACGTCGGTATCTGGGGTTGCCTTCTGACGGACCAATCTTGCTTTACGTTGGGTTCTCAACGCCGCGGAAAGGGGTTGAGTATTTGGCCCAGGCCTTGACGCGTATGAAGACTCCAGCTTATTTGGTTATGGTAGGAAAATGGGAACCCAATTACCAACAACGGTTCCTGGATGCCCTGGGCGACACGATAGCGCGGGTGCGTCTCGTGGGATACGTGCCAGAAGCAGATCTTCCGATTTATTTCGCCGCTGCGGATGTTTTTGTTCTCCCAACCCTGTTGGAGGGATTTGGTATCCCCTTGGTGGAGGCGATGGCCGCAGGGTTGCCTGTGGTGACCACTCGGGGCGGGGCTGCCAGTGAAGTGGTGGGTGACGCCGGGATCGTAGTACCAGCGGGGGACAGCGAGGCGTTGGCTCGCGCCTTGGACTATGTCTTGACTGATCCAGATGTAGCCCGCCAACTGCGTTACGCTGGCCGGCATCGCGCCCGTACCATGTTCGATGACCGACGTGCTGCAGCTGAGGTGGAAGTTGTTTATTCTCGTTTCATGGATCAGTTATGATGGAAGAAATGGCCCGGCCTAAAGTTTTTGTTGTTATTCTAAATTGGAACTTAAAGGATGATACTATCGCCTGTGTTGAGTCCGTGCTGTCGAGCAGTTACACGCCACAGGGTGTGGTGGTGGTGGATAATGGCTCCTCAGATGGATCGGCCTCTGCTATTGCCAATCGCTTCGGGGAGCGTGTTGTCCTTCTAGCGAATCAGGCAAATGTGGGCTTTGCGGCGGGAGTCAACGTCGGAATCCGATATGCGTTGGCTCAAGGTGCCGATTGGGTTTTACTTCTGAACAATGACACCATAATCGCTCCGGACATGATTGAGCGGCTGATCGCTGCAGCCGACCGTTATCCCGATATAGGGATTCTCGCCCCTGTCATCTTCTATCATGACCGACCCTCACAGATTTGGCAGCTCGGTGCTCAGCATCGTCGTTGGCTGCCGATCCCCTTTAGGGTCTCGGCCAAGGCATTACGTTCAGAGAAAGATCTGTTGCCCGTCGATTATGTAACGGGATGTGGGATGTTAATTCGGCGCGATGTCTTTCTCACCATTGGGCTATTTGATCCAAGTTATTTCATGTACTACGAGGATGCTGATTTTTGCCGGCGCGCGGTCAAGGCCGGGTTTTCGATTGGCTGTGTGCCTGCGGCTCGCATGTGGCATAAGGTCTCTAGAAGCACCCGTGGGGATGTCAGCCGTAAATATTATTTAAAAACTCGTTATCGCGTGCAATTCTACCGTCATCATTACTCGTTGGCGGCGTGGATTTATTTGACCATGAGTGTTCTGGGGACCATGCTGGTAACCGCTTTAAGGGGAGAAGGGAAAGCAGCGTGGGCCTGTGCCAGGGGCTTTTACCACGGGTGGCGGTTCAGTGGGGTCAATCAGCTAACTAAGGGAGGGGAATGATGGAAACGGTCGCTTGTGATCTGTGTGGCGCCGATGACACTGAACCTGTATGCGTTGTGCGAGATCGCCTACATCATATCGATGGGACTTTCTACTTGGTGCGCTGTCGTCGGTGTGGTCTGATGTATCTTAACCCGCGACCTACCTTTGAGGAGATGAGCCGTTACTATCCCAGAGATTATCATGCCTACAGAGTTGTGGATGATCGCCTTCCCTTGCTGAATCGCTTGGATTATCGCTACGGAATCAATAAGCGCTGCCGGGCAGTCGTCGCTCATACAGGCTTGAGGGGCGGTCGGATATTAGATATCGGCTGTGCTACCGGGAGTTTTCTAGACGCTATGCGTCGCTATGGCGATTGGGAACCCTACGGAGTAGAAATTGATGCCGAGGCGGCCAACTACGCCAGAGCCCATCTGGGGCTGGACATCTTCATCGGCACTTTAGCTGATGCTCATTACCCCGATGCCTTCTTCGATGTGGTCACCTTATGGAATGTGTTTGAGCATCTTCATCAACCCCAGGCCACACTCGTCGAAATCAACCGTATTCTGCGAGAGGGGGGATGGCTGATTATGAGCGTGCCTAACCCCGATTGTATCGAGGCCAAGCTATTGGGATGTTATTGGGCCGGTCTGGATGCTCCACGCCATCTTTACATCTATTCCCAGCGCACTTTAGGTCAGGCTTTGGCTCGAGCTGGTTTCACGATGAGGAAAATCATTTCTTTTACCGGCCGTTATCATGTTCTAGCTCTTAGCCTGGAGTTCGTGATTGATGATAAAATTTCAAGTGAGAAATGGCGTCGATGGCTAAAGGGAGTCATCCGATCGATTCCTATGCGTTTGCTAGCGTTGCCTTATTATGCCATAGCGGATCGGTTGAATCAGAGCTCAGTCATGACTGTTTTCGCGCAGCGATGATAGGAGGGGTCATGAAGAAAAGGAGGGTGATGCTTGAAATCCGCCATGTCGATGAAATGAATACGCTCACCAGCAAAGAGGCTTATGAGCGGATATATAGCACAATAGGGATCCGACATCGGGATAGTTTTTATCAGTGGCTGTTAGATCTTTTAGATGTCCGACCTGGACGTTGCCTTCTGGATGTCTCCTGTGGCGTTGGTTCCCTTCCTAGACTGGCCGCCCGTGCGGGGTTAAAAGCCCATGGCGTCGATTTCTCAGAGGTGGCTCTACAAATAGCCTATAAAGAAGCCCCGGAAGTGAATTGGGTTATAGCGGATGGAGAGCGGCTTCCATATCCGGATAACTATTTTGATTACGTGACTCATATAGGCAGTCTAGAACATTATGTAAATCCAGAAGAGGGGGCGCGGGAAGTCGCCAGAGTGTTAAAACCTGATGGGCTTGCTTGTTTCCTTTTACCCAACACCTTCGGATTGCTGGGTAACGTATGGACGGCGCTGCGCACAGGTCGCACCTTCGACGACGGACAGCCTATCCAGTGCTACGCCGCCCGGTTGGAGTGGCAAGATTTACTGGAGTCGGGTGGATTGAGGGTCATTCGCACGGTTAAATACGAGCGCGAATGGCCACGCAACTTGGCCGATGTTTATTGGTATTTAAGGCATTATAAGGCGATTTTAAGGTTATTATTGGGTTATTTTGTTCCCCTTAACTTGGCTAATTACTTTGTATATTTGTGTGAGAAGAGAAGTGAGACCATCTAGATTCTACCTGGAGGGCCCCGGATTACTCCTCTAGGTTCCGAATACTCCGAAGGTATGACCGGGAGATGCACCTCAATGACCCCATAGGGGGATTGCCCTTTCTGCCTGTCTTAAGTAATATCCAAGCCAAACAAATTCTTCAATTCTTGAAGGAGGGTACAAATGAAACGCCTGTTTCTCGTTATCTCGCTTCTAGTAGCTATATCTGTTTCTTTAAGCGCTTCGGCGCAGACTATTACTTATACTTCTGGCTTTCAGGTCCAAAATCTAGACCCAAGTAATGACGCCACAATTTCTATAACTTTCTACAATCCCAATGGTAGCGTTGCGGCGACAGTGCATGATACTATTCAGGCCGGTAGGTCAAAAACCTATTTTCCATTAAACGCGGTAAGCGATGGTTTTGATGGCTCGGTGATCATCTCGTCGGACCGTGATATACGAGCCATCGTCAACGTTTTGGGTAACGGTCTGGACTACGGCGCCAGCTATGGCGGCTTCACCGCCGGTGCGACAACCGTATATGTGCCTCTGCTAATGAAGGCGAACTCTGGATTTAACACATGGTTCAGGATCCAGAACACCGGTTCGGCTGCAACGAACGTTACCGTTACCTATAGTGATGGCGTAACGGCTTCGTGCACCAACTTGCAGCCAGGCGCCGCTTGTACTCTTCAACAGGCCTTGGAACCCCATGCATCTGGCTGGGTCGGTTCTGCCGTAGTCAATGCCAGCCAGCCCGTGGCTGTGACGGTGATAGAGGTTGGCCCAACGACTCTCTTCGCCTATAACGGCTTCACGGGCGGTTCGACTGATGTGGTCATGCCGCTGATCAACGCTAACAATGCGGGTTATATCACAGGTGTCCAGATCATGAATCTGGGCAGCGCTGATACTCAAGTGACTGTTAGTTACACGCCTAGTCTGGCAGGCACAGCCTGCACTGAGACGAAGACGATTCCCGCAGGAAGGTCGGAGACCTTCGCGCTTTATGCATTTGCCCAGACGGTTCCGGGTGAAAACTGCGCGAACGGCGTGAAGTTTATTGGATCAGCCCGAGTCACAGGCAACAGCGCCAATCAGCCTCTGGTGGCTGTTGTCAACCAGTTGAATATCGCGGCCAACAAGGGCGCAGCTTATGAAGGTTTCAATCCTGCAACTGCAACTGATACGGTGGTAATGCCGTTGATTATGGACCGCAACTCCAACTACTGGACCGGTTTCAGTGTGATGAATGTGGGAAGTGCTCCAACAACAGTAACCTGCACATTCTCCGGTTCAACCCACACTGAAAGCCAGAGCCTTAATCCTGGTGAGGCGATGACGCGTCTGCAGAATGGAGTTATCGCTCCTGGCTATGTGGGATCTGCCACTTGCACGGCGAGTTCTGGCGGACGGATTGTGGGTGTCGTGAACGAGTTGAATAGTGTCCTTGCGGGTGACGCGTTCCTTGTATACGATGCCTTTAACAAATAGTAAATGTTCATCTGGATGGGAAGGGCTACCAGTGACCTGGTAGCCCTTCCCTTTTTGGGTAGATTGGGAGCGAAAAATGTGAGCCCGCTGGAGTAAGGAAGCGGCGTCAGGCTCAGGACCTCAGAAGAGATGAGCGGGAGATTGAATGGCTCCCCTTTCTACATCTGGACCTTCTGACGCGCGCTCGGACAGCCCCCTAAGCCATTTGCTCTAACTGCTTTCCGGTAGGTTGGAGCTGTCCGGATGAGTGTCTTCCAATATGGTCGCCGCCGGTCCCCGAGCTTAGCAAGCATTTCCCCATTCTCTAACGTGCCGTTGAGGTCATATCCCGAGGTCAGCTTTGCAGGGTTTTTCAAAGTTCTAACCGAGAGGCAAACTAGAAGCACAACGATGGGGGGACAAGGATGCCGATACTTCCGGAAAGCCTTCAGGGTCGGGTCAAGGCCCTCGTTCCCAAGCCCTGGTGCCGACGGGGACGGATGGAGCCCCCGTCGGCGATATGAGGGATGTTGCGGCTGGGAGGTCTGGAGGGGAGCCCTCGCTACTAAGGATGGGCGGGGGCAGGTGGTGGCGTGGGGGCCTCGCAGGGATGCCGGACCCTTCAGAGGCAGGGGGACCGCGGATCCTTCCGGTTCGGGTCGTGACCAGTTCAACGCGCAGGCCGGTTCGGAGGCTGCCGGAGGTTCGAGAGGAGGATGAGCGCGCGGCTGTGGCCCTGCAGGAGAAGAGGTCCCTGGAGGGAAAAGGGGTGTATACTAGCAGCGTGCTCAAAGGGAACTAGTTAGCAGGGAAGAAGGCAACGGAGTGTTGGATCGAAGGGGAAGGAGCCCGTCGCAGGAGGGTCCACCCCCGAAGGCGGCGGTGTCGAGGGCCAATCGGGAGAAAGAACGCGCGAGGTCGGGGATCGCAGGGTAGGGGCGGATTCGGCGGCAGGGGCCCCTGGATGGGCGTTGGGAAGCGCCGGAGGCGGTTGAGATCTCCAGCGGGCCTATAAGGATCGCGCCCCCCCAGCGGGCGCGGCAAGGGTTTGAAGGTCCTGGGGCCATGGCGAACCGGGTCAAGGATGGAAGCGATCCAGAGGACCATCTTCCCGGACAGAGGATCGGTTAGTGGTGCTTCGTAGACGGTGTATGGAGCTTCATCCGTCGGTGGAGGTATCGATAGATCCCGGATGCCCGGTGGGGGTTTTCCAGACGCTCCGAGTGTCTTCGTCGGCTGTTGTGCCGTCTTTGTGTGTGTAGGAAAAACCCGGGCTACTATTCTGTCCCTTTTGCTAAGCTTCCTAAATTCTTGTAAAATAATTACCTGCCCATGCTTTGTTGCGAGGATGAAATCCTCTGTGAGGGGTGGGCCGCATAAGCGGCCCACCCCTCATAGCAATTCCACAAATCGAAAACTCGTTACTACGAGTTGGGATGACCTTCTCTGTTGTTTGCAACAGAGCGACTTGCCTATAGAAGAGGATTTGAGAAGATTGATCCTCAATGTCCACTTATCTACTGAAGGAAGTAGAGATGACATTAACTACGAAGCACCTAACTCTGATAGTCGTAGCGGCTCTTATCTTCAGCGCTGTGTCAGGCGGATGTCGTAAATTGCCTATACCTGTCAAGTCCTCCAAAGATAACTCAGGCCAGAGCTACGTCCTTGCCTCGCCGCAGCCCACTACTGGTTTTGCTCTTGATCTTCTGCCAACCCCTTCCTCTGCAGGCGTAGCGACCGTTGGTGGGAGACTTATGCGAGATATTGGCGACCATAGCGAGCCGATGGCTGGTATCAAGATTCTCCTGGCGAGCGTGCTCCGTTCCAAGGATGGGACGCCCGTGGTAGCTAGGGCTAGTGAGGAAACTTCACCTGCAGCTGTAACGTCCGAAAATGGTGTATTTATTTTTACTGACGTCCCTCCTGACACATATGGAATTGCCGTTGTTACGCCACTCGGAATGTTCTTAATCCAAGATGAGACGGGAAAAGATTTCCTCTTCGCTGTTCAAGGAGGCACGGTGCTTGATCTAGGAGAGATTCATACAACCTTGCCCTATTGAACCTTTGTGCTGGTTTTAGATAGCGAACCCCTATGCTGTATACGATGTCCCTGCGAGTGGGGAAGCTATCCATTGCAGCTAGTATGGTCTGGCAGGGCTCGGTCGCCGAATCCGGCACTGCGGTCCTGTGATAATCAACGGTAGCAGGTGCGGGACGAGCTGCCCTCAAGGGCAGGCAAGATCCCAGCGGAGCAGGTGTCGCTATATCAAGCCTCCATTGTCTTTGACCTGACTCTTGTTTTACATTCATAGCTTCTCTACCACCGATATTTGGAAAGCCATCATTGTTCTGCTCTCTTTTATCTTGCCTGTCGCTGTCCGCCTCCATTCTTCCTCTCTCTGGTTCGACGAAGGGTGGTCATGGCATCTGGCCCGGATGCCGATCCCCGACATGATGCGGGCGACGGCGGCGGACCGTAGCCCTTTCCTCTATTATCTCTTCCTTCATTTCTGGATCCGGATCGCCGGGGAGAGCGAGTGGGCGCTGCGTTGGCCGTCGCTGGCGTTCGGAGTCCTGGCGGTGGCGCTCGCGGTGCGCCTCGCCGATCGGGGCTGGGGTCGGCCGGCCGGGGCCTTCGCCGCCCTCACGATGGCCCTCTCGCCCTTCTGGCTGTATTACGCTCAGGAAGCCCGGATGTACACGATGCTGGCGGCCGGGGCCCTCGCCGCCTGGGACGCGATGGAGGCGGCGATCCGCCGGCCGACCCCCCGCCGGTTCGTAGCCTGGGCGCTCCTGGCGGCCGGGACCGCCCTCACGCACTACTACGGGCTGCTCCCCGTGGCGGCGATGGCCACCGGGTTGGGCCTGGCCGTCCAGAAGGACCCCGCGGCGCGCCGATATTGGGGCTGGAGCCTCCTCGGCCTGGCGCTGCTGGTCGGGCCGTGGCTGGTCTTCTCTCGGGGGCGGCTCGCCCAGCCCGAGGCCTTCGTCCGGCCGCCCACGACGGCCTCAGCGGTGCTCGAGGGCCTCGCCCACGGGTTCTGGCCGGGGGAATGGACGTGGCTCCCGGCTCTCCTCCTGGCCGCCGCTGCCTGGACACCACGCCCCTTCGCCCGGCGGTGGGCCGCCCTCACCCTCGGGACGCTCGCCCTGGCGATGATCGCTTTGGTGGGCATCTTCCCCCGCTTCGCCCTCTTCCACCCCCGCTATTTGATTTTCCTGTGGGCCTTCTGGGTGCTGGGGGTCGCTGGAGGCGCCGCCCGGCTCGGGCGGACGCTCGCGGCGCGAGGAGGATGGCTGGGAAGCGCCCTCGCGGGGTGGGCCGGGTGGCTGCTCCTCCTCCCCCTCTGGGGGCTGTTGGTCGGCCCCTGGTGGGCGTGGTGGACGGATCCCCATCGCGGACGAGATCCCTATCGGGAGGCGGTCGCCCACGTGGCCCGACAGATCCGCCCGGGCGAGGCCGCCCTCGCCCTGCGGGCCAACTGGGCGGTCCTTTACTATTGGACCCAGATGAAGGTCCCCGCGCCGCTGCTCATGGGTCCCGAGGCGCCGGTGTGGGATGAAGAAGAGGTCCGTGCCTGGCTGGAGGAAGCCCGTCGCGCGTATGGCCCCCCGGAGGGGCCGTGGCGCCTGTGGCTGTTCGGGTGGCAACAGGAGGTGGTGGACCCTCTCGGGCTCTTCGAGGGGCTGCTGTGGGAGAACGGGTTCGAGGTGGGAGGACAGCCCTTCGGATCCCTCTGGGTGGCATATTACGAGACGTGGCCGCCGTTCCGCGGGCGCCCGTTAACTCCCCTCCACGCCGATTTCGAGGGGAAGATCGAGCTGCGGGGGGTCCATCTGCGGCTGCCCCGGTGGCCGGGGGATGGGCTGGGGGTGACCACCGCCTGGGCCCGGGTGGGGCCCGTGCCGCGCCCGCCCCGGATGTTCGTCCACGTCTTGGACTCGTCCGGCCGCCTCGTGGCCCAGCGGGACGGCCCGTTGCCGAACGACTTGGTCCCTATCTCCAGCTGGCCCCTTGACCGCCCTTCCCCGGTCTTCGTCCGGGTGCTGCTGCCGCGGGACCTCCACGGAACGTACACCGTACGGGTCGGGCTCTACGATCCGGAATCCGGACGCCGGTGGCAGGCCCGCTGGGCCGGTGGGGAAGGGGACGGCGTGACGGTTGGGACGCTGGAGCGGCCGTAAGCCATTCCCTTTTCCCGGCCTTTTGACGAAGCGGAGACCTCCGGGCATGATTGGGAAGAAAATCCGCAGGGCAGAATGATGACCCAACAGCCGGTCCTTGGGATTACAAGATGGCGGAGCGTCTCTTCTTGATCCGACACGGTCGGACGGCGTGGAACGCTCAGGGGCGCGTTCAAGGGTGGGCGGATGTTCCTTTGGACGAGGTGGGCCGGGAGCAGGCCCGCCGGCTAGCGGAGCGCCTCCGCGGCGATCCCCCGGATCGCATCCTCTGCAGCCCCCTCTGGCGGGCTTACGAGACCGCCCAGATCCTCGCCGCCGCTTGGGGGGTCCCGGTGGAGGTGGACGAGCGCCTGAAGGAGCGGGGGCAAGGCCCGCTGGAGGGGCGGACCGGAATGGAGATCGAGGCGCTGCGGCGGGCATGGCGGCAGTTCGAGGAGAACCCGACGGCGGAGATCGAGGGGGTGGAGCCCCGGGCGGTCTTCGCAGCCCGGGTTTGGGCAGCGATGCAGGCGGCCATGGCCCGGCCGGAGCGGTGCCTGGCGATCGTTGCTCACGGGGGGACGTTCAGCGTCTTCTTCCGGCAATGGCTCGGCTTACCGCTGGACCAGCCTTCCCCTTTCCATTTCGACAACGCTTCCCTCACGGAGCTGGTGCTTCAGGACGGGCGCTGGAGGGTGCTGCGGTT
>DATMAC010000151.1:0-5780 GCA_035573655.1 Thermoflexus sp. | reverse complement strand
ACCTCTGAACGGGAGGAGAGAAATTCTTGGAGGGCTGGGGATCATTTGCGGCGCTTCATCTGGCCGTGGGGAAGGGGATCAAAAGCATTTTATGGGCGAGCCGGGCGCCTTCGGCACCCGGCTCGCCCATAAACCTCCATAGAGGGTTCATTTCTCGAACTTCATTAGCGCCCGTTTTTGCCATCAGGGAGACGGCTTAAAAGCGCGTTCACTGGAAGAAGCATTAGTTTTTGGAATATGCGATGAGGAATGTGCATGACCCCCTTCTCACAGCCCAAAAAACTGTGGGAGCGGGCTCATGAACGATACGCTCAAGGCTGACGAGACCTAATGAGCGCTTGGGGGTTGTGAAAAAGATTTAACCTTCTCTTTGCGGAACATGAAACCTCTCTTCACGCTCTGCCTCCCGACTTCGACTACGATAAAGGCGAAACCGAAAGGGAGGAGATGCGATGGAGACGATGAGCCAAGTGGATGAGCGGCTGCGGCGGCTTCGGGAGGAGCTCACCCGCCTGGTTCGGGAGGGAGAGGACGAAGAGGGGATCCGTCTCCGGGCCCTGTTGGCGGAGATGGAGCGTCTGGAGATGTTGCGCCACGAGCTGCGGGCCTGGCGCCCGGAGCGGCGGTGGTTGTCCTCCTCATAGCTGGCTACTCAGAAAATGTGCCCACGCTCAATCCGGGAAGGAGAGAACGATGGTGAGGCAAGGCTCTGAGGACTTTTCGGAGTGCCTGAGCTTTTGGAACACCTTGGGCTACCGGGCGGAGGGGGTGCAGCCGGGCTACGCAGAGCTGGCGGATCTACAGTTCGCCCTGGACACGGGTTGGGCGATCGAGCCGCCGATCTATGTTTACCAGGAGGCAGGGTGGCGGCCTTATTATCATATCCTCCTCCGGCGCGGCGAGCACCAGGTGTTGCTCAGCCTTCCGGAGAGCGAGGCGCTTCGCCGTTTTATGGAGGAACATGGAATTCAGATGGAGTTGCGCCCCGCTCGTGGGCGGGCAAGGCCATCCCGCGGGGATCAAAGGAGGTAATGACCCTGGTTTCTCCGCGTGAGGCTATCCTCAATGGCCTCACGTGGGGAAACGAGGTGACAGGGGCTCGTTTCTCCACCAACCACATTAACTAAGGAGGAGGTCCCATGAATCTGCGTTCCGCTCTTGCTGCGATCCTCTTGGGGCTTGTGCTGGTGGTGACGGCCTGCCAGCCTGCGGCGCCGGCCCCCAGCTCGACCCAGCCCGCGGCGACGTCAACCGTCAGCTCCGCGCCGACATCCCCAGCGTTAAGCGGCGAGATTAAGATCGATGGATCCTCGACCGTTTATCCGATCTCCGAGGCGGTCGGCGAGGAGTTCCAGAAGGCCCACCCGAACGTGAAAGTGGTGGTGGGCATCAGCGGGACGGGTGGGGGGTTCCAGAAGTTCTGCGCAGGGGAGATCGACATCTCGGACGCCTCGCGCCCGATCAAGACCTCCGAGATGGAGACATGTCAGAAGAACGGCATTGAGTTCATCGAACTGCCGGTCGCCTACGATGCCCTTTCGGTGGTGGTCAACCCGCAGAACGATTGGGTGGCCTGCATCACGGTCGAGGAGCTGAGGAAGATGTGGGAGCCCGATGCCCAGGGGAAGATCACCCGGTGGAACCAGGTGAACCCCCAATGGCCGGACGCCCCGCTCAGCCTCTACGGCCCGGGCACCGATAGCGGGACGTTCGATTACTTCACCGAGGCGATTATGGGCAAAGAGGACGCCAGCCGTGGCGATTACACGGCCAGCGAGGACGACAACGTGCTGGTTCAAGGGGTGGCGAACGACCAGTACGCGCTGGGCTATTTCGGCCTCGCTTATTACCTCGAGAATCAGGACAAACTGAAGGCCCTGGCGATTGACGGGGGCAAAGGCTGCGTTTTGCCCTCCGAGCAGACTGTCCGGGATGGCACCTATCAACCGCTCTCGCGCCCCCTCTTCATTTATGTGAGCCGGAAGGCGGCGGATCGGCCGGAGGTGGAGGCCTTCGTCCGGTTCTACTTGACGCAGGGCCCTGCCTTGGTGAAGCAGGTCGGTTACATCCCGCTTCCGGATACCGTCTATCAGCTGGCCCTCCAGCGCTTTGAGGCTCGCAAGGTGGGCTCCGTGTTCAAAGGCGGGCCTCAAGTGGGAGTGAGCATTGAGGATCTGCTGAAGGCGGAGCAATGATCCATCCCCAGGTTGTTTTAGGGTGGGAGGCGCTTCCGGCGACCTCCCACCCTCGCGTTTTACCAGGAGGGCAGCGCCCGCGTTTCAGCGGTTGTCGCCTCCCGCCTTTATAATACTGGATAGGAGTTGCGCGGCTGGTTTTCTCCTCGGGGCTTTGGGAATGGAGGCCATTCCATCTCCTCTCATGTCTCATGGATCCCGATCTGCGTAACTTCTGAGAGGGCATTTAAGAGGGCGGGGTGATCTCGGCCCGGGCCAGCGGAAGGGCTTCCCATATCTCAGGGTTCGGAGCGGAGGAACGATGGGGCTGACGACCCGCTCGGCAGCGGCGGTCCAAGCGGCACGCCTTCACAGGGGGATGGCTGCCCAATGGCGGGAGCTTGGGGAACTGGTCATCCAAGCGATCCTTTTCTTCGCCGCCATGGTCTCCGTGTTCACGACCATCGGTATTGTGGCGGTTCTGGTTGTGGAAGCGATCCCCTTCTTCTACCAGGTATCCCTCATCGAGTTTCTCACGGACCCCCAGTGGACTCCGTTGTTCGCTCAGAAACATTTTGGGATTCTGCCTTTAGTCACGGGGACTTTCCTCACCTCAGCCATCGCCCTGGCCTTGGCGATACCGGTGGGCCTGTTGAGCGCCGTTTATCTAAGCGAATATGCGCCGGCCCGGGTCCGAGCAATCCTGAAACCTGCGCTGGAGATCTTAGCTGGGATCCCCACAGTCGTTTATGGCTACTTCGCCTTGCTCTTCGTCACACCTCTCCTGAAACGGGTGGTCCCGAACCTGGAGACATTCAACGCCCTCAGCGCAGGGCTGACGATGGGGGTGATGATCATCCCGTTGGTCTCCTCGCTCAGCGAGGATGCCCTCTATGCGGTGCCGAGTTCGCTTCGAGAGGCCGCTTACGCCCTGGGGGCGACGCGTCTGGAGGTAGTGGTGCGGGTGATGATCCCGGCAGCGCTTTCCGGCATCGTCGCTTCATTCATCCTCGCGGGCTCCCGGGCGATCGGGGAGACGATGATCGTGGCCATCGCGGCCGGCCAGCGCCCCATCCTGACCCTGGACCCGCGGCGCGCCATCGAGACGATGACCGCCTATATCGTGCAGGTTAGCCTGGGGGATACCCCCCATGGCACTCTGGAGTTCCGAACGATCTTTGTGGTGGGCTTGGTCCTTTTCTTACTCACACTGGTGCTGAATTTGCTGGCCATACGGATCATCGAACGCTATCGGGAGATTTACCGGTGAGCCTGAACGGAGAAGAGGTTTATGGAACGTCGACGGCGTCGGGAGCTTGTGGGCAAAGTGTTTGAATGGATCGCGCTGGCGGCCACGCTCTTCGGCCTGCTGGTGTTGTTCCTTCTATTGCTGGATGTGACCCGTCGTGGCCTGAGCGTTCTGTCCTGGGCCTTTTTCACCAATTATCCTTCTCGGTTTCCTGAGCAGGCCGGGATCCGCTCGGCGCTGCTGGGGACGCTCTGGGTGATGGCCTTGACCGCTTTGTTCTCGGTCCCCCTGGGCGTGGCCGCGGCCATTTACCTGGAGGAGTATGCACCGCGCAACCGGCTGACCCGTTTCATCGAGCTGAACATCAACAACCTGGCGGGGGTACCCTCGATCGTCTACGGGCTCTTAGGTCTGGAGCTTTTCGTGCGGGGGATGCGGTTGGAGCGGAGCATCCTGGCGGGGGCTCTCACCCTCAGCCTGTTGATCCTGCCCATCCTGATCACTGCATCCCGCGAGGCCTTGCGGGCGGTGCCGATGAGCTTGCGGGAGGCCGCCTTCGCGTTGGGGGCGACCCGCTGGCAGGTCATCCGCCATCAGGTGCTGCCGGTGGCCTTTCCGGGGATCCTCACCGGGATGATCCTGGCCCTCTCCCGGGCCATCGGCGAGACGGCGCCGTTGATCACCATCGGGGCGCTGACCTTCATCGCCTTCGACCCGAAGAGCCCCTTCGATAAATTCACAGTGCTCCCGATTCAAATTTTCAACTGGGTCTCCCGCCCCCAGGCCGGCTTCCATGCCCGAGCGGCAGGGGCGATCCTGGTGCTGCTGGTAGTGCTGCTCACGATGAACGGCCTGGCGATTTATCTACGCCATCGCCTGCAACGGCGCTATCACTGGTGAGCTCCAGGTCGATTGCATTGTGGCTCCGCTGCAAGGGCGCAAATTTTGCTTCGCACCAAGGCCGAATGGCGTATAAGGTCTGAGCGTATACTGACCAAGAGGAGCGCAGGGGATGGAGGAGATCATCTTGGAGACAGAGGACCTCACCGTTTACTACAATGGCCGCCCGGCGATCGCGGGGATTCGCTTGAAAATCCCCCGTCGCCGGATCACAGCCATCATCGGCCCTTCCGGGTGCGGCAAGAGCACCCTGTTGCGCTGCTTCAATCGCATGAACGACCTCATCCCCTCCGCCCGCGTCTTAGGGAAGGTTCTCTTCGAGGGCGTTGATATCTATGGGGCCAATGTGGATGTGGTGGAGCTCCGACGGCGCATTGGCATGGTCTTCCAGAAGCCGAATCCGTTTCCCAAAAGCATCTATGAAAACGTGGCCTTCGGCCCCCGCATCCAAGGGATCCGGGACCGACGGAAGTTAGATGAGATCGTGGAGCGCTGCCTCCGGGCGGCGGCACTGTGGGATGAAGTCAAGGATAAACTTCATCAAAACGCGCTGACCCTATCCGGTGGGCAGCAGCAGCGCCTGTGCATCGCGCGGGCCTTGGCCACGGAGCCCGAGGTGCTGCTGATGGACGAGCCGGCTTCCGCCCTCGATCCGATCGCGACGATGAAGATCGAGGACCTTATGCGGGAACTGGCCCGGGAGTACACGATTGTGATCGTCACCCATAACATGCAGCAGGCCGCCCGGGTCAGCGATTACACCGCCTTCATGCTGGCGGGGGAGGATCGAGTGGGCCGCCTCATCGAGTTCGGCCCCACCCAGCAGATCTTCACCCGCCCGCGGGATCGGCGGACGGAGGACTACATCACCGGACGGTTCGGATAAAGAGCGATGAGCGGACGCAAATGGCGTGTGCTGGTGCTTTGCACAGGGAACGCGGCCCGCAGCCAGATGGCGGAGGGGTTGATCCGCGCGACCTTCGGCGATCGGGTGGAGGTGTTTTCCGCCGGCACGCACCCGGCGGGCTATGTCCACCCCTTCGCGATCCAGGCGCTGAAGGAGATCGGGATCGACATCTCCGGCCATCGCAGCAAATCCATAATGGAATTCCTGGGTCAACCCTTCGATCTGGTCCTTACCGTGTGCGATGATGCGGCCGAGGAATGCCCCGTCTGGCCCGGGCAGGGGGAACGGTTACACATTGGATATCCGGACCCCGGACGATGGTCATGGGATGAGGAGGGTTTGCTGGAGGAATTCCGTAGGCTCCGGGAGCGCATGCGGGCGGAGTTGTTGCCGGTCCTGCAACGCTGGATCGAGCGCCGGGAGGGAGAGGAAGAGGAACGCAGCCTTTATTGATCTTCGTGAATTAAACGGAGCAATCATGGCACATTTCCAAAGCTTCTGTAGGTTTTAGCCCCCTGGGGGTTTTTGGGGGTGAGCCGGGCGCCTTCGG
>DATMAC010000150.1:0-16154 GCA_035573655.1 Thermoflexus sp. | reverse complement strand
CCCCAAATCCCCAAGGGACCAAAACCAAAAAATCAAATCTGGAAGGAGCACTACTCATACATCGATGTGATCCAGTTTATAATTTTAAGCAGTTGAGCCGAAAGCGATGATCAAGGAACCGGTTGAATTTGGGTCTGGTAGCATCTCCACACGCATCTGCATGTCTTTTTTCCCTGCAGCCCTTCAGCCGTAAAATGGAAAGTGGGACGGTTTTGCGTTCATTCCAGTTCGTAGGGGGATGAGATCCGTATATGCGTAAAGTCCTTCAATCGCTACGAGAAGGATTGGCACGGACGCGCCAAGCCGCTTTCGGTCGGATCGCCCAACTATTGGGGGCCACGGAGATCACGGAGGAGCTCTGGGAGGAGCTGGAGGCAGCGCTGATTCAAGCGGATGTCGGCGTCCAGGTCACGACGGAGGTGCTCAATCGCCTGCGGGCTCGGGCTCGTCAGGAGGGGATCACCCGGGCGGATCATCTACGGGCGTTGTTAAAGCAGGAGTTGCGAGCGATCCTGGGGGATCCGCCGCCGTTGAACCTGGGCCGGAGGCCGCTGGAGGTGGTGCTGATTGTTGGGGTAAATGGATCGGGGAAGACCACCACTGTCGCCAAGCTGGCGTATCAATTCCAGCGACAGGGCCGGCGGGTCTTGCTGGCTGCGGCGGATACGTTCCGGGCGGCGGCTGGAGAGCAGCTGGAGATCTGGGCGGAGCGGGCAGGGGTGCCTTGTATCAGCGGCCAACCTGGAGCCGATCCAGGAGCGGTGCTCTTCGACACACTGCAGGCCGCCCGCGCCCGGGGCTACGATTTGGTCCTCGCGGATACCGCTGGCCGGCTTCACACAAAATACAATCTGATGCAGGAATTGAAAAAAGTCCGGAATGTCGCCGCGAAGGTGATCCCGGACGCCCCCCATGAGGTCTGGCTGGTGCTGGACGCGACCACTGGTCAGAATGCCCTCCCACAGGCCCGGGAATTTCATCAGGCCGTAGGCGTCACCGGCCTCATCCTCACCAAACTGGACGGCACCGCTAAGGGCGGCGCGATCTTCGCGATCGCCCGCAACCTGGGCTTGCCGGTGCGATTCGTGGGGGTTGGTGAAGGGCTGGAGGACCTGTTGCCGTTTGATGCGGATGCGTTTGTGGAGGGATTATTTGATTCGAATTGTTGAGTTTATTGGGATGAATTACCTATCCGACTTTGCATAAAAAGGAGGTTTCCCGATGAGTGAGTTGCGTGAGCGGATCGAAGCCTTGATGGTCACCCTCGAGGATCTGTTGGACCGTCTTTGACATCCCGAAGAAACAGGCCGAGATCCAGAGGTTGGAGGAGGAGGCCTCTCGGCCGGATCTCTGGGACCAACCGGCGCGGGCCCAAGAGCTCATGAAGCAGCTGGGCCGGTTGAAAGAGGAGGTGGAGGGCTGGTTGAGCCTGCGCCGTCGGATCCAGGAGGCCCGCGAGCTGCTGGACCTGGCCGAGGGAGAGGGGGAAGAGGCCTTGGTCTTGGATCTGGAGCGTGAGATCGGGAGCCTCGAAGAAGAGATCCGGCGCCATCAGTTCGAAATCTGGATGTCCGGCCCCTATGATCGCAACGACGCCATTCTGGCCATCCACGCGGGGGCGGGTGGAACCGATGCCCAGGATTGGGCGGAGATCCTGTTGCGGATGTATCTGCGTTGGGTCGAACGCCGCGGGTGGGAAGCCGAATTACTGGATAAGGTCGATGGCGAAGAGGCGGGCATCAAGAGCGCCACGGTGCTGGTGAAGGGCCCTTACGCTTACGGCTACTTGAAGGCCGAGAAGGGGGTGCACCGGCTGGTTCGGATCTCCCCCTTCGATGCCGCCCATCGCCGCCACACATCGTTCGCCCTGGTTGAGGTATGGCCGGATATCGGGGAGAGCCCAGAGATCGTGATCCGCCCGGAGGATCTCATCATCGAGACCTTCCGGGCGTCCACGGCGGGCGGTCAGCACATGCAGAAGAACGAGACCGCGGTCCGCATCCGGCATATCCCGACGGGCATTGTGGTTTCGTGCCAGAATGAGCGAAGCCAGACGCAAAACAAGGAAACCGCATTAAAGATCTTAAAGGCTCGCCTGGCGGAGCTGGAGGAACGGAAGCGGCAGGCGGAAATCGCGGCTTTAAAGGGGAAGTACGTAAGCGCTGAATGGGGGAACCAAATCCGCTCCTATGTCCTTCATCCATATCAGCTGGTGAAGGATCATCGCACAGACTACGAGACCAGCCAGGTGGAGCGGGTGCTGGATGGAGAGCTGGATGAGTTCATCGAAGCCTATCTCCGACAGGCCATGGCTCCTTCCCCCTCTTCGTAAATTCGACTTGCGCGTTCCTTGGGTTGTTGGCCTCCCGGCGCGGCACCGATTGAAATCGTCCCCTTCAGGCCTACGGCCGGCGGTCGGCCTGCGCCGACCGAGTTCCCGCGCCCGTGGAGGCGGACGCTGGGCGCGAAGCGCCCCGGGAGGCCGATTTCCAATCGGCGTGAGCGCGTGGGTTTGATCGAACAGGAGAAAAACAGATGACCGGGCGAAAACAGAAACACTCTTCGGGAGAGTGGCTTTCCCTCAAGGAAGCGGCCGCGATGTTGGGGGTCCATCCGGCGACCCTCCGGGCCTGGGCCGACGCCGGTCGTATTCCCTCTCGCCGGACGGTGGGGGGACATCGGCGGTTCGCCCGGCAGGAGCTTGAGGCGTGGTTGCAAGCCCATGGGGCGGAGCCCGGGGTGCAAATGCTGATCACATATACTCTGGGTCAGCTCCGCCTTGAACTTGTCCGGGGCGCCATGCCTCAGGCGCCGTGGTTCGAGCGGATGCATGGAGAAATCGCGCAAGCTTTCCAGGCCACCTGCTATCAATTGCTGGCTGAGCTTCAGGATTATATTCGCGATCGCGATCCCCAACGCCCCCAGCGGATTGGCTCCCGCTACGCGGAGCAGGCCATCGCGGCAGGGATGACGCTTGGGGATTTGTTGCGTGCCTTCATGCATTTCGGAAGCTACCTACTGGAAAGCGCGTTCCGGATGGTGGAGATGGGCGGCTCCCCAGAACGCTGGCATGAGGTGTATCGGACGATCCTGGGCTTTTACAACGAAACCTTGCTGGCCATGGTCGAGGGCTACCTGGAGCGGGCCCCATGGGCGAGGGTCACCGCGGGCTCTTCAACCGCTTGAGCTGGATCCTGGTGGGAGCTGGTCTGGCGCTCTGCGCGTGGGGAATACGTCTCGCATGGCAGCCGATGACCGTTGATGCCCTCCCTGCTGCACATCCGCCGGAGTTCAATCCGCCTCGCCTATTGGAGACGATGCGCCCGTCCTCCGCTCTGGCGGAGACAGAGAAGTCTACGCCGGTTCAACCCCGAAGGCCTTCGCCGGAGGCGGCATCGGAGGCGGAGCTCCCGCTTCGTCTATCGATCCCAGCCATCCATCTGGAGGCCCCGGTGGTCCCTGTGGGGCTAACAAGCATGCAAGAGGAAGGACGGGAATTCATCACCTGGGAACCGCCGAACCGCTTCGCCGCGGGCTGGTTGACAACCTCCGCCTCCCCCAGCCAGCCGGGCAATGTTGTTCTAATCGGACATCACAACATCTATGGGAAGGTGTTTGCCGATCTCCATCGCCTGCGCCCCGGGGATCAGATCCGGCTGAGGACCCAGCAGGGGGTCTACATTTACAAGGTGGAGGCCCTTCATATCCTGCCGGAAAAAGGCCAGCCTCTGGAGGTCCGTCAGCGTAATTTGCGGTGGGTTCTGCCCACATCGGATGAGCGACTGACCCTGGTCACATGCTGGCCTCCCCACAGTAACACCCACAGGCTGATTGTGGTGGCGCGACCGGCGAGCTCGCAGGATGAACCGTTGATTGATCAATAGGAGGGCCAGAGCGTATCCATTGAGATGGCTAATATCGCTAAGGGCTGGCTTGGGCATATTCCGCGCTGGCTCTGGCTTTTAAATCTGTCATAGAGGTGGAAGTGCATGTCGCTTCTCGAGTGGGGGCCTGTGCGACGGATCCGACGGAATCACGCGCTGGAGCACGCGACCATTCATCTGCTGAGCCAGCGGTTCCCGGGGCAGCCGATGGCCGGCCGCTCCACGCCTTTCGGATTCTATATTTATGGAAATGTGCCGATGGAAGCGGTGGTGGCGGCATCCCAGGAGGCGCTGGAGCGGTTACGGCGCGGGGAACATCATTGGGCCATCCATCCAGGATGCGGCACGAACTATGTGACCTCGGGCACCGCGGCGGGCCTGGCGGCCTTTCTCACCTTCGGCCTGGTCCCTCACCGCCGGCGCCGGGATGTCCTGCCGCTGGTGATCCTGGCGACCGTGCTGAGCCTGATCGCTGCCCAACCGTTAGGGCCCTGGCTCCAGGCCCACTTGACCACTGAGGCGGACCCGGGGGATTTGGAAATCGTGGGGGTGCGGGCGCTTCCAGGCGGATGGGTTCGTGGGTATTTTGTGGAGACCCGTGGCGGGTGAAGGGGGATGGTGATCGTATTGCATGGGGAGAACGAGCTGGAGCTGGAGGAAGCGCTGAGGGAGCTACGGGAAGCCGTTGGGGATGCCGCCGCTCAATCCATGAATGTCATCGTGCTGGATGGGCGACGGGTTTCTCCGGCCGAACTGCAAGCGGCGTGCGCCGCCGTGCCGTTCCTCGCCGCCCGTCGGCTGATCATTGTCGAAGGCATGTTCGCCCGCGAACGCCGTCGGGCCCGGGAGGAGAACGCCCTCCTGGAGGCGTTGTCCGCGGTTCCTCCAACGACCTGGCTGGTCCTGGTGGAGCCCAAGACGCTCCCTGAGGATCACCCCTTGTTGCGCTGGATCGCCGCTCATCCCGACCTTGGAGAGGTGCGGCATTTCCCGCTTCCTTCCCCCCGGGCATTGCCGGAATGGGTGATGGCCCGAGCCCGGCGTTATGGCGGCACGGTTACGCCCCAAGCCGCCTCCGCCCTGGCTGCCCTCCTGACCGATCCACGGCTGCTGGATCAGGAGATCCGCAAGCTGGTCATCTGGGCGGCCGGCCGGCCCGTGACGCCGCAGGATGTCGAGCGATTGGTGCCCTACGCGGCGCCCATCAGTTTGTTTGAGCTCACGGAAGCCTTGGGCCGTCGGGATGTGCATCGGGCTCTGGCGGCCCTGCACCGGCTGCTGGCGGAAGGGGAACATCCCTTAGGCCTGTTCGGCATGATCGTCCGTCAGTTCCGACTCATGCTCCTTATGAAGGAGCAATTGGAGAACGGCCTCTCGCCAGCCGAGGCGGGAAACCTGTTGGGGCTCCATCCTTACGCAGCCCGTAAGATCGCTGAGGCAGTCACTGCCTTCTCGATCTCTCAGCTGGAAGCTTTTTATCGAAACCTGGCGGAGCTGGATGTGGCGATTAAGACCGGGCAGATCCCCGATGTGGTCGCATTGGAGACGTTCATTGTTTCTGTGGGTCGGCGGGAGATCCCCTGAGCTGAACCCAATACTCCGCTCCCCGGCGAAGCAATAGTACTTCGTGTGGGGTATGCGCTGGGGAAGACCGATGGTCCCTCTCCCCTTTCTCCTCTCTCCGCGGCCCGGAGGGCCACTGAGAGAGAGGAGAAAAATCCTTCGGGGGCTGGGTTGGGGCTGAAAGCCCCCGAAAACCCCAAAGTTAAAAATGGGCAGAGCCGTAGTCACCCCAGGCATCGCCTTTTCCCTTCGTCAAGCTGCGGTGAGAAAAACGAGAACTGTGACCGTGGAGGACAAGCGTCGAATGCGGCCGAGCGTGATCCTGAAACCGGATGCCGAACGTAAGCTTCGGAATTTCTACCCCTGGGCATTTCACGACGATATCGCTGAGGTTCGAGGCGATCCGGAGCCTGGAGCCATCGTCCTGGTCCGGGATGCCTCGGGGGCGCTGGTCGGACAGGCGTTTTATAACCCCGACGCCTCCATCCCTCTGAGGATGCTGACCCGGAGCGAGGAGCGCATTGATGCGGGATGGCTCCGTCGACGCCTGATGGAAGCAGCCGCCCGCCGACAGGGGATCCATGGGACAAACGCCGTGCGTCTGGTTCATGGGGAAGCGGATGGCCTTCCGGGCCTCATTGTGGACCGTTATGGTGAGGTGCTGGTCGTGCAGATCCGGAACCTGGGGATGGAGCGCTGGCGGGAGCGCTTGGTGGAGGCCTTGCGAGCGTTGTTCGCCCCCCGGGGGATCTACGAGCGCAGCGATGTGGAAGCCCGGGAAGATGAGGGGCTTGAGCCCCGGGTGGGACTCCTGTGGGGGGAAGTGCCGGATCCTCTGGAGGTGGTGGAGGACGATCTGGTTTTCGAGACCAGTGTCGTGCGAGGGCAGAAGACCGGATTTTACCTCGATCAGCGGGACAACCGGCGACGGTTGCACGGATGGATCCGACCGGGCGATCAGGTGCTGGATGTGTACGGCTATATCGGAGCTTTCGCGCTCCATGCGGCAGCAGCGGGAGCCACGGCGATCGTGATCGATAAGGACCCATGGGCCTTGGGACAGGTGGAACGGAATGCGGCTCGCAACGGCCTGGCGGAACGGGTGACGGTGCGTCTGGGAGATGCCCTGGAGATGATGGAGGCACTGCTGGCGGAGGGCCGGCGCTTCGATTGGGTGGTGCTGGATCCCCCGGCGATGGTGAAGCGCCGGATGGAGTGGGAGCGAGGGGTGCGACGCCGGTTTGTGGATTTGGCCCGGCTGGCGTTGCGCTTGCTCAAGGAGGGCGGCGGGCTCTTCTTCTCGTCATGCGCGTATCCCATCCGCCTGGAAGATCTGATCGAGGTGACCCGCCTGGCGGCCTCCGATGTGGGCTGCCGCCTCGTGGTGCGCGACGTGACGTATCAGCCTCCAGATCATCCATGGATCCTCCAGATCCCGGAGACCTTATATCTGAAAACATTGATTGTGGAGAAGCAATCGGCAGCTGATTGAAGGCATGCAAAAGGTTGGCCCTCGTTGAGGGACTGATCCTCCCCCTCGATCCATTCGCTGTGCCCCAATTTCGTTGGATAGGCCGCTACCCCCGACTTCTCCCTGCGAAGCTGGGACACGCTCGATCCATCTCCATGGTTGGCTTTTCTAAAACTTTTTCGTAGAATTAGGAATGCGTGGTCCATCGGAATCTCGAGGGTGTTCGGTGGAAGGACGGGAGGCTCCTCACTTTGTTTCAGCCCTCTCCCCGGAGCTCAAATAGAATCCCAACACGGTTTCTGGTCGTGTTTAAGCGGGGCACCATCGCAGGAGGGGGGTGTTGTGAGTTCGAGCATGAACGAGAGGTCGTTGCCACTGGGATTGCAGATGTTAGGCCCCGGGCTGATGGTGCTGGGGGTGATGTTGCCATGGGGTGTATCCTCTGAAGCGCACGGTCTGAACGGTTGGGGATTGCTGGTCCTCCTGATTGGAATCCCCGCATTGCTGTTGCCCTGGGCAGCTCGTGAGACGACGGTTGCTTATCCGATCCTGGCTGGTCTGGCCGTGATCGCAGCGGTTGGGGCCCTCGGTGGATGGATCACCGCCTGGCAAGCCGTTCCGCCGGATGCCCCGGACCCGATTCAATGGGTCGGAAAAGGCCCCCTTTTCACCTTAGCTGGAGCGGCGCTCACATGGGCCACCCTGCCGGGACCGCTCAAGGGCTGGCAGCGAGCGCTGATGGCCGGAGGGAGCTTTGGGTTGATGTTCGGAATCGCGATCGGGGGGGTCGCTTGGCTGTCGATGGGGAAGGAAGCCTCCGCGGCCATGGCAGGCCCAATCTCAGCCTCCACAGAAACACCATGGATCGTCATCGAGATCCGCCCCCGTCAAACGACCCCTGCGATGAGGGAAGCCGAACAACCGTTGCCTTCCACGCCCTCTCCAACTTTTCCGCCGTTTTCGTCGATGGAATCAGGGGCAGAACCTGGTGAAACAGGGGCCGCTGAAGGGCCTACCGCTACTCCCCAGATGGAAGCCCCAACGGCCACGCCAATGGATCAGGATGTGAAGCCCCCCACGCCATCCCCCACGGTCCGTTCACCGGTCTCTCCCCCACCTATATCAAATCCATAAGGAACAGACCACTTTGTGGGGTGTGGCGAGGGGAAGACCAACAGGAGGAGATTTCAAGCGCTTCCATAAGAGGGCAATGGGGGTTTTGAGACGAACTCTCGAGGAGGTTGTGGAGATGACTAGCTTGGCCCAGGATGTTGCGCGTCGCCTGGTTGAAAACATCGAGCGGGTGATCTTTGGGAAACGAGACGCGGTCGAGCTGGCGGTGATCGGCTTGCTGGCTCAAGGCCATCTTCTCATTGAAGATGTGCCTGGGGTGGGGAAAACGATGCTGGCCAAGGCGATGGCGCGCTCCATTGGAGGAACTTTCCGCCGGATTCAGTTCACGCCGGACATGCTCCCCAGCGATATCACCGGTGTATCAATTTTCAACCCCGGGACCCGGGCTTTCGAGTTCCGCCCCGGCCCGATCATGGCCAATATCGTCTTGGCGGACGAGATCAATCGAGCCACTCCGAAAACTCAGGCGGCGTTGCTGGAGGCGATGGAGGAGCATCAGGTCAGTGTGGACGGCGTGACCTATGCGCTTCCTCAACCTTTCCTGGTGTTGGCCACCCAGAACCCCATCGAATACGAGGGAACGTTCCCGCTGCCGGAGGCAGAACTGGATCGCTTCATGCTGCGGATCCGCCTGGGCTATCCCTCGCGGAAGGATGAACTGGCGATCCTGGAGGCCCAGCAATTCCGTCATCCCATTGAAACCTTGGAGCAGGTGGTGCAGCTGGAAGAGCTGCGCCGCGCTCAGGAGGAGATTCGAGGTGTGTATGTGTCGGCCGAGGTCAAGGGCTATCTCTTGGAGATCGTGGAGCGCACGCGGGAGCATCCGGACGTTTATCTGGGGTCCAGCCCGCGCGGCGCCCTCGCCCTGTTCCGAACCGCCCAGGCTCGTGCGGTCTTGCGGGGACGGGAATATGTGCTTCCGGACGACGTCAAGGCGCTGGTTCTGCCGTGTCTGGCCCATCGGCTGATCCTGAATCCGGAGGCCCGCATGCGGGAGATCACCCCGGAGCAAGTCTTGATCGAGATCATGAACCGGGTCCCCGTGCCCGGCGCGGCTCTTGCTTGAGTTGCTGGTGTCCTATCTGTATTAAGGGAAGGTCCCTTCAAAACAAGTAGGGGTAATGATTCAGCCCGGTCCCATTCCGTTTGGAGCTCTCGTAAGGAGGCGGAAGGGCTCCCAAAGCCCCCAGGAGGAAACCACCGATATCCCATATCAGTGCTGCGTGGGAACGGCTGAATCAAGTTAGGGGTGATCTTCCCCTAAGGGGTTTCAGTGGGGTGAGGTTAAGGGCACCCCTTGTGAGTGCCTTTACATACAGTGCCTTGGAGGATAGGGGGTGGGCCATTGGGCAGCGGGGGATCGCTGAGCCTCAGGCAGTCCCTTGCCCGCCCCTCACGATCTGTCGAACTTGGGTTATACTCAAAGCAGATGGGAGCGCCGAGGTGTGGGTTCGTGAGCTCCCACTTTTACAAATCGGAGGAGCATGCGCTTGAACCGGAGAGAAAATGCCGTTCGCGTGAAGGAGCTGTGGAAGAGATTCGAAGCCCCTCGATATGAAGAGGCTGCCCCTCCAGGGGACTTCGGCTGGCTTCTGGAGGCCTTGGCTCCGCTTCGGTTCCCTCTGGCCCAGGGGCTCTGGCTCTTGCGTCCCTGGTTAGGATCCGAACGGATCGCCCGTTGGGTGGCGAGCTTGGAGGGTATCCCCCCGACCCAGGATGAAAAGGAGAGCTCCCCATGACGGTTGGATTGCTGCTTCTCTCCGTCCTGCTGGCGCTTTTGGCCGCTCGAATGGCACGCTGGATTCGGATCCCTCCCCGCGAGCTGGAGCCCTTCCGATTCATTCCTCGACAGGTAGGGCGATCCCTGGAGACCGGGCAGCCGCTCCATCTCGCGTTAGGCTCTGGAGGGCTGGTCGACAGCGAAGCGGCGCTGACGCTGAGCGGCGGACGGACGCTGGAGCGCTTGGCGAGGGATGTGGCGGCCGGAGAGGTTCCTCCTTTCGTGACAGTGGCAGACCCCGTGGCCTTGCTCTACGCTCGACACGTTCTCCAGGAGGCCTATCGGCGCCAGGGCATCCCATCCACGGTGCCTCCGGATCGCGTGGGGTGGATGGGGGCCAGCCCAATGGCTTATGCAGCTGGCCTTACCCTTTTCTTGAGGACACAGCCGGTAGCGGCCAGCGTGATGAGCGGACGGTTTCGGGAAGAGGGGGTGCTGGTGGGGGAGATCAGCCAGCGACATGGGGTCCGTTCCATCTTTACCATGCCGGATCCAACCGGAGCCGCCGTTCTATGGCCGTTGGATCCAGCCCTAGCCGTCGGAGAAGAGGCTTTCGCTTTCTCCCCTCAAGAGGAGATACCTGAGCGACCATCGGCTCTCCTTCTAACCCATGATCTGATCCGATGGCTGTTGACCGTGCTCCTTGTGGCCGCTGCCTTGGGATTGGCCTTGCGTGGTTAAGAGGTGGAATCGAGATGCTCCGACGCGCGTTGCCTGCCGGAATCCTCAGCCTGGTCATCGTCCTGATCCTTGTGCCCTACATATGGCCTCAACCCATCCTCCGCCAGGTCCTGACCGAGGTGGGCTCCACATTGCTCGCTTACGCGACCGTGGTGGGTTTCCTCTCCTTTCTCGAGGCCCATTTCCGTCGGGTAGGAGCGCGAGGGGAAGGCTGGCCGTATAGCCTGATCGCCGCGCTCACGGCCTTGGCGGTCCTGTTCCTTTCCCTCTTAGAAGGCGGATTGGTTGGACCGTGGACCGGCTGGCTTTACCGATATGGCCTGCTGCCTTTGGAGGCCTCGCTGGGAGCTCTGTTGCCCTTTTTTATGGTTCTGGCCCTTTGGCGCATGTTGCGCGCCCGCCGCTCGGTTTACAGTTTGATCTTTGTGGCTGGCGTCTTGGCGATGCTCATCATTCATTCGCCCGGAATCCCTATTCCCAGCTTGTTCGGTTCTTTTTATGAAACCTTCCTGGCCCCGCTGGCAACCGGAGGGGTCCGCGGCCTTCTAATGGGTGTGGCGGTGGGGGTGATCGTGATGGTGGTGCGGACGCTCCTCTGGATGGATCAGCCTTTAGGGCGGCGGTGACCTGCCCCTTGAAACGGGGGAAAAGCAGCCGCTGCTTCCTCGAGAGGCTCCTTGGATCGTTTGGGGTTCAGTTTTGGGAGGTAGGGGATGAAAACCTGTCCGGTCTGTGGAGCGTTGAATCCGGAGGATCGGCGGACCTGTGAGCAGTGCGGAGCCAGCTTGATCCCTGCCCCCGAAATCGAGGGGGGAGTGCTCTGTCCCGTCTGCGGCTACCGGAACCCCTCCACAGCAATCTTCTGTGAGCAATGCGGTGCTCGTCTGGAATCCGTGGCTATTCCGGAGATCGAGGAGCTTCCCGTAGAGGAGGCGCTTGAAAGCCCGGAGCCGGACTGGCTTGCGACGCTGGAGGATCTTCTCCCAGGGATTCCTCCAACGGTGCCACCTGCTGCTCCAACGGCGTTGGCGCTGGAAACCGGCGGTGCAGAGGAAGCGCCTGCTCCGTCGGAAGAACCCCAGATCCCCGAAGTTCCCCCCTTCAAACCAGGGGAAGGGCCGGAGGGAGAGATCCCATCGGCGCCGGAGCCCGTTGCTTTCACGCCACCGATGGAGGAGCCTTTCGGGGCCTTTGAACCGGGAGTGACGGAACCCTACGTTCCTCCTTTCGAGGACATTCCTTCGGAGATCGCCGCGCCGGGGCCTCTGCCGGAACCCCTGGGAGAAGAGCAGGAAGCTTTCCCATTCCCAGGCCTCCCGGGTATTTCACTTGAGGAGGAAGGCCAGGAGATCCCCTCCGCTTTGGAAGGTGACCTGGGCTTGGCCTTCCCTTGGCTGGAAACCTCGGGCGAGGCGTTGGAACAGGGCCCCGAGGTTTCTTCCCCGGAGACAGCGCCGTTCATCGGATTGCCTTCCGAGTGGGAAGCGGAGAGCCCTTCTTCTTTCGGGGCAGCGCCGTTCCTTGAGCTCTCCCCTGAAGTGCAAGAGGAGCTCGAAGGGGCACCTCCTGTCTGGCCGGAGATGGAGGCGATTCCGGAGTGGCTGGGGGAACCAGACAAGGAGGAGAAGCCCTCAGAGCCTCATGAGGAAGCCCTCCCCGAAGGGCCCTTTGTGCCTTTCGAGGGCTGGAAGCCCGAAGAAGAGGCTTCGATGGCGTTGGAAATCCCGAGGGAGCTTCCTGTAGCGGAGGAAATGCCGACGCAGGTGAGCCCCTTCCTGGTTGAGGAGCTCCCGGTGGAATCCCCTCCGGCGCCTGCTGAAGTCCCCCCGTTCACGGATCTGGAGGAAGCGCTCATCGGGATGCCGGAGTGGCTGCAAAGCCTGCAGCCGGTTTCAGAGGAGGAAGCGGAAGCGCCTTCTGAGGCGCTCCCTTCAATCGGGCCAGCGGTGGTGGAGACCCAGGGGCCGTTGGCCGGGTTGGTCGATGTGCTTCCCCTGAACCTGCGGGTGGCCGAGATCCAGGGGCCGGCCGCCCGGCTTCGGGCGGAACCCGCTCCCGAACTACGGACCCGGGCCCAGGCCTGGCAAGGCTTGCTGAACCAGGGCTTGACCTTTCTGTTAGGGGAACGGGCGGCGGAGCGTGCGCCGGCCGGCCTGAGCGCTGCGCTCGAGCGCTGGCTGCTCTTCGCCCTCCTTCTGGGTGTACTGATTCTTGGGCTGCACTGGCCCTTGCCCTTCTTTCAAGTGGCCCTCCTGACCCCACCGGCCGATTTCATGTCCGCCCTGGATCAGGCTCCCTCAGGAGGCGTCGCCCTTGTGGCAGTGGATTATGGACCGGACCGCGCCGCGGAGCTTGAAGGCTATTTCCAAAAAGGCTATCTCCAGATGGTGATTGAGCGGCTCACCGCGCGGGGAGTTCGGGTGTTCACGGTGAGCCTCTCCCCGTGGGGGGCTGCTCAGGCGGCCCAGGTCGTTCAGGCGCGTCCGGATTACGGGGAGCGTGTGGTCCATCTCGGATACTATCCGGGCCAGGAGATCGGGGCGGCTCGCCTCCTTGCTCAGCCGATCCGCCAGCTGGGGGTGGATTATCGCGGGCAGCCGCTGCGGGAGCTTCCGATCGTTCAGGATTTCGGGGATGAGCCGCTGGCCGCTCGGTTGAACTTGGTGGTTCTGATCACCGGGTCCCCGGATGCGCTGCGGGGATGGATCCAGCAGATCCATGGGATGCTTCCTCCTGAGGTGCCCAGGATCGCCGCTGTCGGCGCCAATCTGGCGCCCTATGTGGCCCTATATCGGGAGAGCGGACAACTCCAGGCGGTGGCGGTGGGCTTGCGGGATGCGCTTCTAATGGATGGTCCGATCTCGGAGGACAGCCCGGCCTTCTTCGATCTTCAAACGCAAGCAGCCCTTCAGGTCTTCGTTGTGCTGTTGATCGGAGTAGGGCTGGTGATCCAGCTCTTCCGAGGTTCGAAAGCTGTTTAACTTGGGGCGCTCGTTGGCAGATTGTCTTTTGGATCCCTCCGCAACTCACAGGCCATAGAGAGGGGGATAAAAGATATCCGGGGTGGGCCGGGCGCCGAAGGCACCTGGCCCACCCTCAAGCCTCCACCCGCAGAGGGAGCGATCGGATCTCTTGTTCTGGGGGAAGGGCGCGATGGAATCGATGGGGATGATGGTGGCGTTGCTCCTCACCCTGATGATCCTCAGCTATCTAATTGACGACACGGCGATCTATCGTCTGGCCGCCAGCCTGCTGGTTGGGCTCAGCGTGGGCTACTTCATGGCGGTGATGCTCTGGAATGTTCTGATCCCTCAATGGCGGGAACTCATGACAACGACCGATCCGCTGCGGCGGGATCTGCTGTTTGCGGAGGTCGGGTTAGGGGCTTTGATCTTGGCGAAGGGGGTGCCTCGATTCGGGTTCCTGGGGGATCTCGGGCTGGCGGTCGCCTTAGGGGTCGGTTTGGGGACTGCCGGGGCAGGGGTGGTGTTGGGGACGTTGGGGCCTCAGATCGCCGCGGGGGCGGGCCGCGGGATCACCCTCGGGCTGATCGCGACCCTCCTGGCGTTGTTGGCGGCCCAGTTCTATCGCCCGCGAATTCAGGCGCGTATCCCCAGCGCCGTTGGGACTGGGTTGCAAGCGCTGGGGCGCGCGGTATGGGCGTTCGCCCTGGGCGCCTTGTTCGGCGGCGCGCTGATCACGGGGATCTCCCTCCTAATCGGTCGTGCGGAGTTCTTGATTCAAGCGCTGGGCCAGTGGTGGCCGTAGCGGCAGCGTGCATGGGAAGCGCGGGCAGACCCAAGGGCTCTTGGTAGCGGGGTGGAAATGAGCTGGAAAAGCCTGGTGGCAATTGATATTGGAAGCGTTCAGATCCGCACGCTGTTGTTTGCGCGGGTGGAGGATCGTTTCCGTTTCGTGGCGGCCGCTACCGCTCCCACCCGCCTGTATGCCGCCCGTCCGGATATTGCGCTGGGGGTGATCCGGGCGCTGGAGGATCTGAGCGCCCTCTGCGGGCGTCCCCTTTTGGACCCCCAGGGGAACTTGATCGTTCCGGAGCTCTCCAATGGTGCTGGGGTGGATGCTTGCTTGGTGACCCTTAGCGCTGCGCCTCCCATCCGGGTGGTCCTGGGGGGCCTCTCGCCGGGGTGGAGCCTTGCCAGCCTCCAACGCGCGGCAGCCAGCTCCTATACCCAGGTCGTGGCGACCTTATCCGTCGCTCCGTTCAACGGGCAGCGTCAGACAGAAGAGGAGTGGCTGGAAACCTTGATCGCTTGCAAACCTCATATGGTGGCCATCGCCGGGGGCGTCGATGGAGGAGCAACCCGACCGGTTCAGGCGCTTTTAGAGACAGCCGCGTTGGCATGCCGATTGCGTCCTGAGGTCGAGCGTCCGTGGCTTCTCTTCGCGGGGAACTCGATCCTCCGCGAGGAAGCAGTCGCCCTGGCCGGTCGTGAACTCCCCTTGCGGGTGCTGCCAAACGTGCGCCCGCGGCTGGATCTGGAACATATCGGCCCTGTGGTCGAGGCGATGGATCAGCAATATGTGGAGCTGGGGACGACGGGCCTCCCCGGGGTTTCCCTTCTGCAAAGCTGGGCTCGTGGGGATATCTTGCCAACCGCGCGGGCGCTGAGCCATGTGGCTCGTTACCTGAGCGTGGAGGCTCCGGATCGGGGAACGCTGGTGGTTGATGTAGGAGGGAATCATACCGTGGTCGCAGCCGCCCGTGGGGGGTTGTTGGCTCAAGTGGTGCGGTCACAAAGCGGGATCGGACAAGGGATCCTGAGTCTATACCAACGCCGGGGGTATGAGCGGATCGCCCGATGGCTGCCCCAGGAGATTCAACCCGAAGCCCTGGAGGCTTTCGTCTGGACGAAGGCAATGCATCCCCTGTCGATCCCTCAGACGCTCGAGGAGATGTGGATCGAGTTGGCTTTCGTGCGGGAGGCCCTTGCCGAAGCGTGGGAACAGCTGCACGAGCTCTGGCCGGAGTTGAAGCAGACGATCCGGGCCTTTGAGCCCATCCTCTTGAGCGGCGGGGCCTTCGCCGCCCACGCCCGTCCAGGGGCGTTTGTCCTGGCTGCGCTCGATGCGCTGCAACCGATTGGGCTGACCACCTTGCTTTGGGATCCGGTCGGGCTCACTCCCAGTCTGGGGGCGCTGGCTGCGGCCGATACCTCGCTGGCGATCGAGGTGATCAGTGGCCGGCCGTGGATCCCGATCGCCACGGTCCTGGCCCCGGCTTTAGATGGCCCTGTGGAGCTGGATGAGTTGCTGTTCACTGTTGAGGTGCATCATCGGGGGCCTGATGGCTCCGAGTCTGTGTATGAGATCGAAGCGCGCGGGGGACGATTGGAAGTGGTTCCGATCCCGGAGACCGGTGAAACAGAGCTTCGGCGGTTCCGCATGCGACGCCCGGTCGATTTGGGCTGGGGGCCCCGTCGAGCCCCGCGGCGGATCCGCATTGTAGGAGGGTTGCTCGGGCTGATCGTGGATGGGCGAGGCCGCCCGCTTCGGCTGGCGGATGCGGCAGATACGCGCCGGGAGCAGATCCAACGCTGGCTGTGGGATGTCGGCGCCCTGGGAGGAGGGGTTTCTTGAGCCCCATGTGGGGGCTTTTGGGGGCCGAGCCGCGCGCCTTCGG
>DATMAC010000149.1:0-8908 GCA_035573655.1 Thermoflexus sp. | reverse complement strand
CGTATTGGCGTTGCGTGAGAACGGCTGAATAGTTACTAGCAACTTTCCTTGTTTTGTCACGAGGGTAAAATTCTATGGAGAGTGGGCCGCGTAAGCCGCCCATCTCATCCTCTTCTTCGCGACAAAACAAGCCCAGGCACTTCGCTACCTAAGTATACTCTATAGCCCGTCCCAAATCTCCTCAGAGTCAACCCCTCAGGAGGTGCGTATGGATCTGGAAGCGCTGCGTACGCCGACCCGTTTCCTTCGCTCGTTCGGGATCGCCCTACCCCCCGAATTGGAACTTGAGGAGCTGGAGAACTGGTGGGAAGCGGAGGGGAAGGCCATCTCCACGATGATCGACCGCATGGGAACGCCATGGCTTCGCGCCTTCGATCGATTCGGACGTCGGGTGGATGAGATCCTGTACCCGCCGGATTACCGCCGCATGCTCCTGCAAGGCTATCGGGCCGGCGCCGTCTGGCACGCCTTTGAGGGGCTTGGGCTTCCGGCGACGTTCCTCATCGGTTACCTCACCGCTTTCTACGATACCGGCCTCTATTGCCCGTACACGGTCTCCCTAGCCACCGCTATGGCCCTTCACAAATATGGGGATCCGGATCTTCAAGCTCGCTTCCTCCCCCCGCTCCTCCGGCGGGACAACGAGGTCTGGCAGGGGGCGACCTGGATGACGGAAGCAGGAGGCGGCTCGGATTTGGGGGCCGCTGTGGAAACCATCGCCCGCCCGGAAGGACCCCAGTGGCGGCTTACCGGTGAGAAATATTTCGCCAGCAACGTTGGAGCGGAACTGGCCGTGGTCGCCGCCCGCCCCGAGGGCGCCCCGCGCACGGTCCGAGGGCTGGCGCTCTTCCTGGTGCCCCGATATCGAGAGGATGGAAGCTTGAATTACACTGTCCGGCGCCTGAAAGACAAAATCGGCACGCGCGCAGTGCCCACCGGAGAGGTAGAGCTGCGGGATAGCGAGGCCTATCTGCTGGGTCGCACGGAGGAGGGGATCTACCTGATCCTGGAGGTCCTCAACGTCTCACGGGTGGCCAACAGCGTCGGCAGCGTGGCGCTGATGCAACGCGCGATGGCGGAGGCCCTCGCCTTCGCCGAACGCCGCGTCGCCTTCGGCCGCCCGATCCTTCAGCATCCCCTGTTGCGTCGCCAGTTTGAGGAACGCTGGCATGGGCTCCGAGCATCCTTCGCCCTCGCCTGGACGACCGTTCGAATGTTGGAGGAGATCCGGATGGAACGGCCGCCCTATTCCCCGCGCTATCACCTTTTCCGCCTGTTGACCCACCTCGCGAAATACTGGACGGCGGAGCAGGCCGTGCAGACCGCTAAATGGGCGATGGAGGTGCATGGAGGGGTGGGGGTGCTTGGGGAATATCCAGCGGAGCGCTGGCTGCGGGAGGCTATGATCCTGCCGATTTGGGAGGGCACACCCCATCGGCAGATCCTGGATGGGCTGGAAGTGATGGCACGCAAAGGCGCTCACCGGGCGCTGATGGAACTGCTGTCGCCAGAGGCGGACCCCCATGCCCTGGAGGAAATGGCGGAACGGGTGGAGGCCCATCTGCGTCTGCCACCGGAGGAACAGGAAGCCCAGGCGGAGCCCCTCTTCCGGGATCTGGCTCAATTCACCGCAGAGGCCCTGAGCCGGCGCTTCGCTTCTCAGGCCGATTGAAGTTGGCCTCCTTCGGCCAATGGTCGGCCTACGCCGACGCGGGGCTTGGTCGACGTAGGCCGACGCCCGGCATCAAGCGCCCCAAGAGGCCGATCTCAATCGGTGCAAGAAGCGCCTAAAATGAAAATGGAGCAAAAATCAGGAGCAGTCTCCAGTGGTCTGGAAGCGTTCTCCGCGTTTGGTATCGGTTACGGAAGTCGCTCGGTGCAAGCTATGTAGTTCATCGGCACGGCCAGTGAGTCAGGCGATTGGGGTATGTTTAGATTGCATCCGCGCACGCCCGACCGAGGCACTCGCCATCGCCCGGGAAGCCCACCGGAGCGTCCGACAAGCTTTCAATATGCCAACGCAAGCTCCCCGAACGCCCGGAGGGATCCGGTGTGGGCTGTGCGCTTGGGAGTGCACCCTGGGAGAAGGGGAACGCGGCTATTGCGGTCTCCGGCTGGCTCGAAACGGTCGGCTGGTTCATCTGGCGGGGACCCCCGAGAAAGGCCTCCTGCACTGGTATCGGGATCCCCTCCCTACTAACTGCGTGGCGGACTGGGTATGCGAGGGACATTACCGGCGAGGCGATCATAATCTCGCCGTGTTTTATGGCTCCTGCACCTTCAATTGCCTTTTCTGCCAGAATTGGCATTATCGCGAGCTCTCCCCTCAGGAGAGCCGGCTGATCTCCGCCCAGGAACTCGCCGAGGTGGCAAACCCACGCACGTTCTGTGTATGCTTCTTCGGCGGCGATCCCTCCTCTCAAATGCCTCATGCGCTGGCCGCCGGCCGGCTCCTGGCCCGCAAGGGGGTCCGGGTATGCTGGGAGACCAACGGGATGATGCACCCCAAGCTGCTCGATCAAGCGGTCCAGCTCTCGCTGGAGACGGGCGGCTGCATCAAGTTTGACCTCAAGGCCTTCGATGAGAACCTGCACATCGCGCTCACCGGCGCCAGCAACCGCCGCACGTTCGAGAACTTTCGGCGGGCCGCCGCGCGCATCCCGGAGCGTCCCCAACCGCCCCTGGTCGTGGCCAGCACCCTCCTGATCCCCGGCTATGTGGATGCGGAGGAGGTATATCGGATCGCCCAGTTCATCGCCGCCATCGATCCGAGCATCCCTTACACCCTGCTGGCTTTCGCCCCGCATTTCGTGATGGCTGACCTCCCGTGCACCCCCTCATCCCAAGCCCAGGAAGCGGTGGAAGCCGCCCGCGCCGCAGGCCTGGTCCGCATCCGCGTGGGAAACGTCTTTCTCCTCGATATGCCCCCTACCCTTCTCTGATTTGGGCTGTAGGACAACGGACAGCCCAGGTTTTGACGAGACCGTCTCCCTCTGCCAAAATGAGAGCAATCTCTACGGAGGGATTCGCATACCGCCGTTGTCAAAATTCCCCGGAGGATAGACAGTATTCGCCGCACCAGTTCAGGCCTGAAAGAGGAAATCACTAAACCAGCAAGCGAAAGCAATAGGGGAAGCGATCTCCCACTGTTTGGCCGCTCCTCTTTCAGAGAAAGGAGCTCTCGCGTGGACGATCGAATCATCCAGTTCATCCGGGCCCTTCGGGCGACGGGGATTCGAGTTTCGGTGGCGGAATCGGCAGACGCGCTCCGGGCTGTTGAGCAGATCGGCGTGATGGACCGGGAGACGTTCAAAGCCGCCCTTCGAGCAGCTCTGGTGAAGGAAGCGCGGGCGATCCCCATCTTTGAAGAGCTCTTCCCGCTTTTCTTCGGCCTTCATCATCCCCCGATGATGCCTGCCACCAGCGGGCTCTCCCCACAGGATCAACGCCGCCTCCAGGCCGCTCTACAGGCCCTCGCCCAGCAATTCGGCCCCCAGCTCGCGTCCCTGATGCGCCGACTGTTGGAGGGACGCCCGCTCACGCCGGAAGAATTGGAAGCCCTGGCCCGCTACGCGGGAAGCCGCCGGGTTCAGGAGTGGGCGGATCGGACGGCCCTCGCGCGCTGGATGCAGCGAAGCGCCGGCCTGGATGATCGCCTGGAGCAAATGATCCGCGCATTGCTGCGGATGCTGGCGGAAGCGGGGATGGACGCAAAGACCCTCCAACAGTTGGAAGCCCAGATCCGCGCCAACCGGGAAGCGATGGCCCGCCAGATCCAGCAGGCAGCAGGGATAGCGACCTTGGAGCGGCTGGCTGAGCGCCCTCCGGAGCCCAGCGAGGCTGAATTAATGGAACGACCTTTCCACGCCCTCACCCCGACGGATCTTCAGCGCATGCGTCAGATGATCGCCCGCTTGGCCGCCCGCTTGCGCACCCGGGCGGCTCTGCGCCTGAAGCGGGGCGATGGGCACCGTCTGGACGCCAAAACCACCATGCGGGTTAACCTGCGCCACGCCGGCGTCCCCTTCGTTCTGCGTTTCCGCCGGCGTCATCTCAAGCCCCGGCTGGTCGTCCTGTGCGATCTCAGCACCTCAGTGCGTCATTGCTCCGAGTTCTTCCTGCATCTGATCTACCTGCTTCAAGATCAGATCAGCCGAACCCGCAGCTTTGTGTTCATCGACGACTTGGTGGAGATCACCCCCATCTTCGCAGAGCATCGACCGGACGAAGCGGTGCGTCGGGTGCTGTTGGAGAACCCTCCGGGGCATTACAACACCGATCTGGGGAACAGCCTGGCCACCTTCTGTCGGGATTACCTGGATGCCCTGGACCGACGGACCACCGTGATCGTGGTCGGGGACGCGCGAAACAATTACAATGACCCGCGGCTGGATTGCTTCGAGACCATCCGCCGCCGGGCCAAACGCATCCTATGGTTTAACCCGGAACCCCGTTCGCTGTGGGGCACCGGTGATAGCGATATGCCGCTCTACGCCCCCCTCTGCGCTGCGATCCACCAGGTTCAGAACCTGGCCGAGCTGGCGGAGGCCATCGACCGCCTGTTCGAACGGGGTGGGGTTTAGATCCCGGTGACCAACGAGGTGAGCGTGCGCTCCACCCCCTCGATGGTCTGGATCTTCTCGGTGATCACCCGGCCGAGGGCGTTCAAATCATCCGCCTCCACCAGGGCGATCACATCGTAAGGGCCAGTGACCACCACGGCGGACTTCACCTCCGGCAGCCGCCGTAGGGTCTCAGCAACCGAGCCGGGCTTCCCCATCGCCGCCTGGATAAACACATATGCCTGAACCATCGCGACCTCCTGCTCCGCTTAGTCATTGAACCCTGGACAAACGGGCGGCCCGACTTCTGCCCGACTTCTCGCCCCGGCCCTCCCCGCGGCCCGAAGAGCCGCGTGGGGGGAATGTTTCTTCCACACCGGATTTGGAGTTACGCGCTTGGTTGCCTCGTAGGGACCCTCAGATTATCCCCTTCCTAAGAAGAGGACCGTGGAAGGAGGATCCGGGCGTTAGCTCCCCAGACGCCTTAAAACTCTGAAAGCCATACCTCAGCGGTCCCCACCACCGTCAACCACTCATCCTCCACCAGCAGAACTCGAAAAGTCGCAGCCAGATACACCAGCGGATGAACTTGCCCTTCCCAGAGGATGGAATCCCCGACATCCCGATACGGATATCCAGGAACACCCTCCAGGCGAGCCCGTCCCTCTTCCCTTCCGGCAAAGATAATGGAAGTTCCAGGGATCACCCCACCCTTCGGAACCCGATAAGTAACCGGGGCGGTGAAACGCACGGCCGCGGTTTTCGGAAGCGATGCTGGGCGAGGTTGGGCTTCCTGTAGCTCCACCCGGATGGTCCCAAGCGCATGAAGGGCCTGTTTATCGTAGGCGTAAACGCGAAGGTTGTAACGCACTTTCAGGGTCGGATGAGGTTGAGTCTCTGCGTCCAGGGAATCCCCGGACAGCCGGGTCACTTCCTGGCCCCCAATCCGAACTTGAGCCCCTCGCGGTCCCAGACCCAAATAGCGAACATCCGTTCCAGGCAACCCTTGGCCCACCGCCAAGTCTACCCGATAGGGCCCCTCGTAAATCAGAGGCCCGGAACCCGCAGGTCTCAGCACACAAGCGACCAATCCGACCATCAGGAGATTGAGCCAGCAGATACCCCTTATGCGTGCCATCGCGGAGCTGAGCTCCCTCTCAACGACGATATTGTTCGAAGAGCGCCATCAACGCGCGGGCGAGCTTCTCGGGATCGTGGCGCCAGGGCGTTCGCTCATCGATCACATCCATCGCAACCACCGTATACGGAGGGATCGGCCGGCCATCCCATCGTACCAAATCGCCAACTTCCTCCGGGATCCCCTGCCATGGCACATCGGTCCGACTGTTCACCAACACGAGTTCGAACAGGCCGGGCCCGACATGGCGCTCAATGGCCCGCACGTGCTCCTCCACATCGTACCCTTCGGTCTCCCCGATTTGCGTGGCGACGTTGCAGACGTACACCTTCAGGGCCCGACTGGCCCGAATGGCTGGGACGATGCCCTCCACCAGCAAGTTGGGCAGCACGCTGGTGTAAAGGCTCCCCGGACCCAAGACAATGAGATCGGCCTCCAGGATGGCCCGGATGGTCTCCGGATAAGCCCGGGCGTGTTCGGGGATGAGCCATACCCGCTCAATGCGACCCCGAACCTCAGGGATCGCAGATTCCCCGTCCACCCGATGGATCCGTCCCTCCACATCCCGGATCTCGGCGGCCAGCACGACCTGCTCCACCGTGCAGGGCAGGACCCGACCCCGAACGGCCAGGACGCGACTGGATTCCGCCACCGCCCGCTCAAAGCTGCCGGTGATCTCCGCCATCGCTGCGATGAAGAGGTTCCCAAACGCATGGCCGTTCAAGCCCGTCCCCCGCCCGAAACGATACTGGAAGAGCGCGGTCATCAGCGGCTCAGCCTCCGCCAAGGCGGCCAGGCAGTTGCGGAAATCGCCCGGCGGCAACAGCCCCATCTCACGCCGTAGGCGGCCCGAGCTCCCCCCATCGTCAGCGACCGTGACCACCGCCGTCAACCGGACGCTCATCCCCTTCAGACCCCGCAGCAGCGTGGATTGGCCTGTCCCGCCCCCGATGACCACCACGCGCGGCCCTCGCTCCCGTTGTCGATGGCGATGTAGGATCTCCGCCACATCCCGCCCGGGTTGCACGAACGGGGAAAGCAACGTGCGGTTGAGCTGCCACAGGGCAAGCCCCGCCGTCACCAATCCCAGTACCCCAAAGAGGGCGGCCCGACCTAACCGGGGGATGAACTGCAACGTCAGGTAATAGAAAATCGGGGGCAGCGGTTGCTCCCGGTAGATGGTGACCAACACGTAGGCCAGCGCGAGGGCGAGCTCGGTGATCCCCAACAGCAGCACAACCAGCCACCGCTTGACCCCTAGCCCGGGAGTCAACCAGTAGCGCAAGGATCGAACGGCGGCCTCCCACATGGGATTCGCTTTCTCTCTTTGCGCCATTTCCGTCCCTCATCCGTTGGATGCGATAGAATCACGGCACTCCCCGCTCCATTGGAACCCTTTCGCGCCTCAGCAGAAGAGCAATGGCCACCCCCCCAAAGCTTCCCCGACTTCCCATGAACCAGGGCCTTGGGATTGAAACCATGAATGCGCAAGCACTTCAACTGGACCGCCAGGGTAAACCCAACACGAAGAGCCCATCCCGTATCTTTATCTTAACCCAGATCGCGGTTTATGGTGGTTGATCTGGGGATTGGGATAGGGACAGGCCCTGTGCCTGCCCCAAGGGCACCCACAAGGGGCGCCCCCTACAAAAGACGCGGAATCCATTCTGGGGGCAGGCCTTGTGCCTGTCCCTAAGAGGGTGTCTGAAAAATATGCAGGAAGCCACGTAACGATTCCACCCTTCTCACGCAACGCCCATACAGGTATCTGGGGTTTCCTTCTGGGGGCTTTGGGGGCCGAGCCGCGCGCCTTCGGTGCGCGGCTCGGCCCCCAAAGTGTTTTTCATCCCCCCTCCCCACGGTCCAAGGGGCCATGGGGAGGGGGATGAAGGGGAGTGGGACCCTTCCCCACTTACAGTCAGAGCAAGTTTTCAGACGCTCTCTAAGGTGCCCATAAAGGGCGACCACAAATTGGGGCACCCACAAGGGGTGCCCCTACAAGAGACACGGACATCTATCGGAAAGGCAGGCCTTGTACCTGTTCCAAAGGGTGCCCACAAGGGGTGCTCTTACAAAGGGTGTGGATGTTCATTGTAGGGGCAGGCCTTGTGCCTGCCCCTAAGGTAGCTCCGAACGGCCGCGGAGGGAGGGAACACAGTCTTTGCAAGCTTTCCGCCCCCGTCTTAGACTGAGAAGGGGAGCTTCAAGCTCCTGCATCCCCTATCGTGAGGCGTTAAGTTCGATGAACGCGGTTTGGTACGAGTCGGAATGGACACCCTCGATACTGGACCGGCTGGCAGTAGCGCTACGGGGGCTTTTCGTGATCACCGAAACCCGGGTGCTACATCCGCCGGATCAGGTGATCGCCTTCGAAGGCTACTTCCAAACAGACCCCGAATCGGCGTTCGAGATCCTGCGCCCTCGCTTTGAGGCGTTGGGGTATACGCCGATCCTGCGACGCCACGGACAGACGGATCAGATCATCGCTCAGGCAGGGGTGTTCCGGCCTGCCCGTTCGCAACCCTGGATCAACCTGGTCCTGTTCCTGGCCACAGTGGCTACCACCATCTGGGCCGGAGCCCTCTACGGCAGCGAGGGTCCCCTGAATTGGACCCAAGGGGTCACCTTCGCGGCTGCGCTGTTGTTGATCCTGGGCGTTCACGAGATGGGGCACTATATCGCCGCCCGGTTGCATCGCAGCGAGGTGACCTTGCCCTATTTCATCCCCGTGCCCCCATGGATCGGGATGCTTGGGACCTTCGGGGCCTTCATCCAAATCCGCTCCCCTATTCGCAATCGCAAGGCCCTCTTCGACATCGGGATCGCCGGACCGCTCGCCGGTCTGGCGGTCGCCATCCCGATCCTGATCTATGGGCTCCTGACCTCGCCGGTGGTCCCCCTTCGGGGCGCCGTGGCCCTGGAAGGGAACTCCATCCTGTACTGGGGCCTCAAGGTTTTGATCTTCGGCCGCCCGCTCCCTGGGGATGGCTATGATGTCCAATTGAATGTCCTGGCATGGGCCGGCTGGATCGGATTGCTGGTCACGGCCTTCAACTTGCTGCCGTTGGGCCAGTTAGACGGCGGGCATATCCTATACGCGATGCTCGGTCGGGGGGCTTGGCGAGTCTCAGAGATCGGCGTGTTCGTCCTGCTGGCCTTGGGCCTTTGCTGGCCCGGATGGTTCCTCTGGGCGTTTATGCCGATGCTC
>DATMAC010000148.1:0-5160 GCA_035573655.1 Thermoflexus sp. | reverse complement strand
CCCCCTCCCCACGGCCCAAAGGGCCGTGGGGAGGGGGATGAAGAGGGGTGGGGTCATTCCACCGCTTCTCGCGGGCCCCGAGCTGCGTAACCCCTAACCAAATTGTGGAGGGATCCTGACGATGCAATTGCGCGGTCGCGTATGGAAATATGGGGACAACGTCAACACCGATGTGATCTTCCCGGGCAAGTACACCTATACAATCACAGACCCGACGGAAATGGCCCGGCACGCCCTTGAGGACTTGGATCCTGTATTCGCCCGGGAGGTCCGGCCCGGCGACATCATCGTGGCCGGCCGGAATTGGGGGTGTGGCTCCTCCCGGGAGCAGGCGGTGGTTGCCCTGAAAGCCGCTGGGGTGCGGGCGATCGTCGCCAAATCCTTCGCCCGCATCTATTTCCGCAACGCGGTCAACCATGGGCTGCTGCCCATCGTGTGCCCCGAGGCGGTGGATGCCATCGGGCCGGGGGAGGAGATCGAGATCGACCTGGAGGCGCACGAGATCCGCTGCGCGGCAGGGGTTTTCCCCTTCCCGCCCCTCTCCCCAACCGTCCGGTCCATCCTGGAGGCCGGGGGGCTGATCCCTATGCTCTGCCGCCGTCTGGGCTTGCCCGTTCCCTCAGAGTCGATATCCCTCGGCGGAACCACGTCCGATGGTTAAACCTTCGATATCGCGCCGATTGAAATCGCCCTTTTTGGGCCTATGGCCGACGTTCGGCGCCCAAGCGATTACGAAGGCCGATTTCAATCGGCGCAAAAGGTGCCGAGATTCCCCTCCCGGCCCGCTGAGCCAATCGGCTCCGCGCATTTCCCCTCGCGAGCGGTCTTGATCCCGCCCACGCTCGGCGGCTGTTCGTTTCAATCCCTCATCGGATAGAATGGAGATGCGAATCTCAGCGCATCGAGAACTGCCGGGAAATGGAGCCCTCCCACTTTCTCGCGTGGGCTCCGAATTGTGCAACGCCTGATTTCTAGAGGGCCATCTTCCGGTGCCCTTCCGGGCCCTGGAAGGAGAGAGCACGATGGAACATCCACGGGAGACGCTGGAGTTCTGGATCACCCGCTTCCTGGATGCCTGTGTGGCCGCGGAGGCCACCTCGCCTTCCACGTTGAAGGTGTATCGTCATACCCTTCATGGGCTGGCTCGTTTTCTGGAAAGCCGTCGGGTCGCCCGGTGGGAGGCGGTCCATCCCTCGTTGCTGGAAGCCTTCCTCCAGAGCGCCATGGTCCAACGCGGATGGGCCCCCAGCACGTGGAACCAAAAGGTCGCTGTCCTGCGGGCGTTTTTCCGTTTCCTGGAAACCGAAGGGGTGATCCAGGGAAACCCCGCCCTGTCCCTGCCCTGGCATCCCCCGCGGCGGCGGGTCCTCTTTCCCCTTCCCCCCGATCAGCGGCAGAAATTGCTGGCGATCGCTGAGGCGCTCCCAGAGACTCCCCTGGGGCTGCGGGATGGCCTGATCGTGGATCTCATCGCTCGCCTGAGGCTGCGCGCCGGGCAGGCGGTCGCCCTCACCGTGGACGATGTGGACTTAACCCTCGGGCGCCTGCGGATCCTCACGCGCAACGGTTCCCGCTGGTTGGAGCTCCCGGACACCGTTTTGCGCTCGATCCAACGCTATCTGAGCGCCGCCCGGCCGGCTTTGATCCGTGACCCAAAGGTTCAGGCGTTGCTCGTGAACCACCGAGGGGATCCTCTGACCCGCCAGGGCCTCTGGCGGGTGATCAAAATCCTGGCGCTGCGAGCCGGCCTTCCCCTATCGGTCTCCCCGGAACGGCTGCGACAGCCAGTGGGACTCCCTCTCTCCCTCGCCGATTCCGAAGAACCACCGAGTAGCCCACTGATGATGTAATCTGGGGAGGCTGAAACCGTGATGAAACGATGGACCCGACGGGATTTCCTCCTGCGGTGGCTCCCGGCGGTCTTGGGAGGTTGGTTGGGGGCATGCCGGAGCTTTCTGCGCCCCGCTCCCACCCCCACGCCAGTGCCGCCGACGCCAACGCCTTTACCCTCACCGATGGAGGCCATCACAGCAGCTCTGGAAGCCATCCGGCGGGAAGATCCGGAGGCACTGTGGCCGTGGCTGACGCCGGCCTCGCGAGCCGCTCTATCTCGGGAGGACCTTCGCACCCTCTGGCGGGCAACCCTCAATGCGGCCAGCGTCCAGTCGGTGGAGATCCAGCCGCTGGCCGTGGTCCAGGAAGGAGAAACCGCCCAGGCCCGTTATCGGATCCGCTGGAAAACGGCGTTGTTTGGGGAGTTGGAAGCGGAAGGCACGCTGGAGCTCCGCCTGCTCCCGGAGGGATGGCGGGTGGTCTGGCGGGATGCGCTGCTCTGGCCGGCCCTGGGCGAGGGAGAGCGACTCCAAGTGGAATATGTGATCCCCGAGCGGGCAAACCTCTATGACCGGAATGAGCAGAGCTTGGCCGTTCAGGGGGAATGGGTGGAGATCGGCGTCGTGCCCGGGCAGATCACGGACGAGGGGCTCCTGCTGCAGCGGCTCGCCCGCGTGACTGGGCTTCCACCGGAGACCATTCGATCCCGTTACGCTTCCGGGCGTCCCGACTGGTATATGCCCATTGTGACACTGCCGGCGGACCATGTCGCGCCGTTCGCCGCGGACCTAGAGGCGACGCCAGGGGTCGTGCTGCGGGTGCGAAGCGGGCGGATCTACGCCGGCGTGGCGCCCCAGACCGTGGGGATCGTGGGGAAGATCCCCCCAGAGGAGCTGGACGCATGGCGGCGCCGCGGCTACCGAGGCGATGAATGGGTCGGACGGATGGGTTTGGAAGCATGGGGGGAACCTTACCTCGCCGGAACCCACGGCGGCCGCTTGTTCATCCAGCCGGCCCAGCCCGAGGGCACCCCCCGGCTGATCGCCGAGCGCCCCTTTACCCCCGGCCGCTCGATCATCACCACCCTGAGCCGGGACCTCCAGGCTCAAGTGGAGGAGATTTTCGGGGATCGCACCGGGGCAGTCGTGGTGATGGATCCGCGGAATGGGGATCTCCTGGCCATCGCCAGCGGCCCGAAGTTCGATCCCAACGCACTCCTCCGGCCGAACAGCCCGCCCCCACCCCCCGGGGCCTTCCTCAACCGGGCCACCCAGGGCCTGTATCCCCCCGGCTCGATCTTCAAAATCGTGATGATGGCTGCAGCCCTCACCCACGGGTTCACCGCTCACAGCGTTTTCCAAGATCCCGGCTACTGGGATGGCCTGGGCCCCGGCTACCGCAAATGGTGCTGGCTCCGAACCGGACACGGCCTAGTGGATCTTCCCACCGCTTTAATAGTTTCCTGTAACGTGGCGTTCTATCAGATCGGATTCGCCCTCTATCAGCAGGATCCGGACATCGTTCCTCAGATGGCGCGGGCCTTCGGGTTGGGGGCGCCGACGGGGGTTCGAGGCATCCCGGAGGAGGCCGGGCTCGTGCCGGATGCCGCATGGCGTGCTCAACAGGGTGGCCGCCCGTGGTCGGTCGGAGACGCAGTGAATATGGCCATTGGCCAGAGCGACCTCCTGGTAACCCCATTGCAAATCGCCCGGATGCTGGCAGCGGTGGCCAACGGCGGGGTCCTCTATCGGCCTCGCTTAGTGGCCCGGATCAGCCGGGCCCCAGGACAACCGGAGGAGATTTTCGAGCCGGAAGCCCAGGGGCAGCTCCCGATCTCAGAGGAAGCCCTTTCCGTGATCCGACAGGGCTTGCTCGGGGTCACGACTCATCCTCGGGGAACGGCAACCTGGGTTTTTCAAGGTATGCCCTTCCAGGTTGCTGGAAAAACCGGGACCGCGGAGACGACCCCCGGTCAGAAACCTCATGCGTGGTTCGCGTGTTACGCGCCCGCCGATCAGCCGGAACTGGTGGTGGTCGTGGTTGTGGAGCACGGGGGGCAGGGCTCGGCTGTCGCCGCGCCCCTCGCCCGTCAGATCCTGGAGGCTTATTACGGCCTCCCGCGGACCCCCCTCCCCGCTCCCCCAGCACAAGAGGATCGCTGAGGCCGGGGCGCGGGCCTGGACACTCACCTCCTGGAGGCGCAGCAAACCTAAGCCAGCGCCCATTGGGATCGGCCGCGGACCCGTTCTCGAACCCGCTGGATCTGCTCATCCGCCAACGGCTGGCCAAACGAAAGGAAACCGGCCAGCCGGAAGCCGTGCTTCTCCGCCAAGCGGGCGATCTCCTCCACCCGTTCGATGGAAAGACGGCGTCCCAGGCTGTAGGACTCGTAACGGCCCTCCAGGGCCAGGGTGATCGTCTCCGCCATGCACGCATAGGCCATGCGCGGCGGAAGCCCGAAGTCAAACCCGAAATCCACCTCACCAGGAACCTCCACAATGCCGCCGTCGATCACCAGCACATCCTCTCGCTGAGCCGCTACGGCCGGCGAGACGTTGCGAGGCTGGGCCACATCGCAGACGACGGCGCCGGGCTTCAAATGCTCCGGCCCGATGATGGCGACCGGGGAGCTGCTCACCGCTAGGATCAGATCGGCCTCGCGCAACGCTTCCAGGCTCTCCGCGATATCAGCTTTCGCGCCCTCGGCTTCGACCAGCGGACGGATACTCTCCAGGCGTTCCGGACGGCGCCCGGCCAGGATCACGCGCGAAACCTCCCGGGCCAACAAGCGGACGGCCACGCGGCCGATGGCTCCGGCGGCCCCCACGACGGCCGCGGTGGCCTCAGCGAGCGGGATCCCCACCCGCCCGGCCGCCTCCCGCAGGGCCTGCAAGGCGACGGCCACCGTATAGCTGTTCCCGGTGGTCACCGGGATACGCAGATGCTTGGCCACCGTGATCCCCGCATCCCCCACGACCGCCGTGAAGGCGCCCAGGCCGAGGATCCGAGCCCCCAATCGCTCCGCCAGTCGGCCGGTTTCGATGATCTTGCGATAGACCCGCTCCAGAGGCAGGGAGAGCATCCGCTGGGGGGTGAGCGGGCAAGCCAACAGCCATCCTTCCACCTCCTCCCCGGTCGCTTGGGAACGGACCCCCCGCACCCGCGAGAGGTAGACAGGGGGGAAGTAGGCGGAGAAAAAATGGATGGCCGGCTCAGGGAGCAGGCGGCCCAAGAGAGGGAATCGGCGCTGGACATCCCGCTTCGGATCGATGGGGTGGATGATGAAGGCGAAGCTGTTCATTTCCCTTTTTGCCCCAACAGGCCTGT
>DATMAC010000147.1:0-7147 GCA_035573655.1 Thermoflexus sp. | reverse complement strand
CTTGGCTTGCTCTTTCTGATAGCCCAGCCATTTCAGGAGATCGTTGATCCCTTTGGTGCCTCCGCTGATGAAGAGGGCGGTGAGAAGCACGTCGATCCAGCCTGCTTCAATCCCGAAAGGCCGCAATGCCCGAATGGGCGTAAGCACAGCCAGGGTCAGCCCATAGAACATGGCGATCCCCGCATACACCTGTCGTTTGTGCCCTCCGAGCAGGGGATCCAGCCAGGGATCCAGCAGTTCGAGCAATTGTTGCAACGCGAACCCGGCCACGAATATGGGCCCTAAGGCGATCGTCAAGGTGTCCAATGGGGAGCCTCCTGAGTCGGATCATTGAAGGACCTGGCCTCTCCGGATCCTGAGGGCTTTGAGAACAGGGCAGCTGTCTTGGAAGTCTCCCCCAGCCCTCTTTCACCTTCCCCTTTCATTAGGGATGAACGGGTAGGCTCTCGCGTCTATTCGATCAAACCGTATCCCTTCAGCACCTGGCGCAGCCGCTCGACGTTCTCCGGCCGCATCGGGGCGAGGGGCAGGCGGACCTCTGGGGAGATCTTCCCCATCATCGCCAGCGCGGTCTTCGCCGGCACCGGGTTGGTCTCGATGAACAGCGCGTCGTTCAGGGGGAGCAGCTCATAATGGAGATCCCGGGCCTCCCGCCAGCGGTCCGCCGCCACCAGATCGTAGAGCCGAGCCACGCGGTCCGGCAGCACGTTCCCGGTGGCGCTCACGTAACCGGCCCCGCCGATGGCCAACACCGGGAAGCAGAGCAGCTCGATCCCGGAGTAGACCAGGAAATCGGTCCCCATCCGATGCAGCAACCGGTTGATGTGCTCGAAGTCCTTGTTGGCTTCCTTGATCCCCACGATGTTCGGGCACGCCTCCCGCAGCCGGGCGACCGTGTCGATCTCCAAGTGCGCTGCGGTGCGTCCAGGGATGTTGTAGAGGATCACCGGGAGATCCACCCGCTCGGCGATCCCCTTGAAGTACTGGAAAAGCCCCTCCTGGGAAGGCCGCACATAATAGGGGACGACCACCAGCAGCGCGTCGACGCCCGCCGCTTGAGCCGCCTGAGAGAGGCGGAGGGTCTCCTCGAAGTTGTTGGTCCCGGTCCCGGCGATCACTGGAACCCGGCCCCGGGCCCCTTCAACCGCCAGGCGGTAGAGCGCAACCCGCTCCTCGAAGGTGAGGGCGCTGGGCTCGCCGGTGGTCCCGGTGATCACCAGGCCGTGGGTGCCCGAGGCGATCTGCCACTCGATCAACCCGGCGAACCCCTCCCAATCCACCGCCCCGTTCCGGAACGGCGTGACCAGAGGGACCAGCGACCCGCGCAGGCGATCCACCCCTTTCATGGCGCGCTCCCTCCGGTCTCAGGCGCCAAGCGTCGATAGGCGCCTTGGAAGTAGAGCAGGGGGGATCCTTCGCGCAGGACCCCCGCGTCCTCCACCAAGCCAAGGTAAATGGTGTGATCGCCTCCCCAGTAGGCGCTGGCTACCGTGCAATCCAAGTAAGCGAGGGCATTCTTGAGGATGGGCGCGCCCGTCACCGCCGTTTGATAGGGGAGGCCCTCGAAGCGATCGATCGCCGGGATCCGCCCGGCGAAGCGCTCGGAGAGCTCTGCCTGATCCTCGGCCAGGAAGTTCACCGCGAAACAGCGCCCTTCCCGCAGGATGTTCTCGCTACGGCTGTCGTTTTGAATGCAGACCAGGACCAGCGGCGGGTTCATGGACACGCTGGTGAAGGCGGTGACGGTGAGGCCGTGGATCTGATCATCCGCCCGCATGGTCACCACGGTCACCGTGCTCGCCCACCGCCGCATGACCTGACGCAATTGCTCGGGTAGGACGGGCATAATGGTTCGCCTCCGCCGAAGAGGATGGAGGAGTCCAGCGAGGGGAGGACCCTCCCAGATAAGCGGCCTGGAGGGCGGGGTCCTCGAGGAGCTCCACTGCAGGTCCCTCCCGCACGATCCGCCCGGTCTCCATCACGTAGGCGCGATCGGCCACCCGCAGGGCCTGGCGGGCGTTTTGTTCCACCAGGAGCACGGTCAGGCCTTGCTCCCGCAGGGAGCGGATCACCCGGAAGAGTTCCTGAACCAACAGCGGGGCGAGGCCCAGGGAGGGCTCATCCAGGAGCAACATCCGCGGCCGGGCCATCAAGCCGCGACCGATGGCCAGCATCTGCTGCTCCCCCCCGCTGAGGGTCCCGGCGATCTGCCGTCGCCGCTCCTTCAGTCGGGGGAAGAGCTCATACACCCGCTGCAGGTCCTCCTCCACCGCCTTTCGTTCCCCTCGACGGAGGCGCAGATAAGCCCCCAGGTAGAGGTTGTCCTCGACGCTCATGGAAGCGAAGAGTTGTCGTCGTTCCGGGATCTGAACCAACCCTAAGGCGACGATCCGTTCCGGCGGCCATCCGGTGATCTCCTGTCCGTCAAACCAAATCCGCCCAGCCGTGGGGCGCAGCAGCCCGCTGATCGCCCGCAACAATGTGGTCTTCCCCGCGCCGTTTGCGCCGATCACCGTCACGATCTCCCCGGCGCCCACCTGCAGGGAAACCCCATGGAGGACCTGCACCGGGCCGTAGGCGGCCCGAAGCGCTTCAACCTTGAGCTGCATCCGGCACCATATCCTCCTCGCCCAGATAGGCAGCGATCACTTGAGGATCCTGGCGGATCACCTCGGGAGGCCCCTCGGCGATCAACCGCCCGTAATCCAAGACGGCGATCTCATCCGCCAACTCCATCACCAAATTCATATCGTGTTCCACCAGGAGCATGGTGATGCCCTCCTGGCGGAGGGAGCGGATCAATTCCGCCAGTTGAGCTTTCTCCATCGGGTTCAGCCCTGACCCCGGTTCGTCCAGCAATAAAAGCCGAGGGCTGGCGGCGAGGGCCCGCGCGATCTCCACAATCCGTTGCAGCCCCAAGGGCAGGCTCTCCGCCGGGCGATGGGCCCACTCCTTCAACCCTACCCGCTCCAGGATCTCCCACGCCCGAGCATGCGCCGCTTTCTCTTCCTGTCGCATCTGTGGGGTTCGGAAGATCGCTCCCAAAAGGCCGCTCCGCCCGTGGCGGTGACCCCCGACCAGCACGTGCTCCAGCACGGTCATCCCCGGAAATGGCTGGACGTTTTGGAACGTGCGAGCGATCCCCAGCGCGGCGATCCGATGGGGCGGCAGGCCGACAAGGGACCGCCCGTCGAAGCGGATCTCCCCCGAGGTCGGGCGCAGCATGCCAGTGATCAGGTTGAACAGGGTGGTCTTCCCCGCCCCGTTGGGGCCGATCAGCCCCTTGATCTGGCCCGGCCACACCCGAAGGGAGACGTCCACCAAGGCCATCAAGCCGCCAAAGGCCTTAGATACCCGGATGACCTCCAACAACGGCCCTTCCCTGAGTTTCTCGGTTCCATCCACTCGGATCCGCAAGCTCATTTCCATCGGGAATCGACTCCCAACTCCTGCGGTTCGTTTCCGGTAGGGGTTTAGGGGCGAGCGGGGCGCTTGACATCCCGCTCGCCCCTGAAACACCTCTCATCCTTTCCTCACGGCTCTTGGGGCCGTGGGGAGGGGGAAGGAGCGATTCACTTCCCCCACCGCGTATCCATCCTTAGAAACAAAGTGTGGAAGAAGCTCCGCTCGTTTCAGCGCGATCCCGGGCGCAGGCGGGGATGGCTCCGGAGCCAGCGGAGCCCTCCCACGGTCAAGCCCTCCGGAAGGAACAACATAATCAGCACCAAAATCACCCCGAAGGCGATGGCTTCGAATTCCCCTTGGGCGTTGGGGATGACCCGATGCAGTTGGGTGCGCAAGGCTTCCTGAACCAGCAGGATCGTCAGCGCCCCGAATGGGGCCCCCCAGATGCTGGCCATGCCGCCCACGGCGGACATCACCACCAGTTCCAGAGAAGGACCGAACCCGAAGGTCGCCGGGATCACGGTGGTCTGGAAATGGGCGTAGAGGCTTCCGGCCAGGGCCGCCAGCGCCGCGCTGAGGGCGAAGATCTGGGCCTTGTAGTGAGGAACCGCCACCCCTATGCTCTCCGCCGCGAGCTCGCTGCCGTGGATCGCCCGCAGCGCTCGGCCCACCCGGGAGTGGACCACCCGGAGGCCTAAGGCGATCGCCCCGAAGGCGAACAGCCAGACCAGAAAGTAATAGCGCCAGGCGGGCCAGAGGGTGACTCCCCCTACCCGCAGCCGCGGGATCCCTTGAATCCCATCGAACCCCCCGGTCAGGTTAAGATGGGGCAACCCCAGGTTCTCCCGAAGCAGGATGTAAACCACGATCCCCAGGCTCAAGGTAGCCATTGCCAGGTAATGGCCCCGCAGTCGAAGGATCGGGCGCCCGATCCCGTAAGCTGCCAGGCCCACCAAGAGGGCCCCGCTGAACATCACCAGCCACGGCCACCACCACTGGTCCGTCACCGCCGCGGGGATCCCCAGGGCGTGGCCTCGCACCGTGAGGATGGCGGAGAAGAAAGCCCCCATCCCATAAAACGCAGCCTGTCCCAGGGAGACCTGCCCGGCGTATCCCATCAAGAGGTTCAGCCCGACCAGGACGATGGTGAACAGGCCGACGCGGATCATCGTGTCCAGGGTCAGCAGGCCTCCGGTGAGGGCGGGCATGGAAAGGCCCATGGGGCGGAATGCCTCCAGCCACCCGATCGCCAGGATCAGCGGGAGGCCGATAGCGAACCCCACGGCATGAGAAGGAAGAGCGACCCGTCGCATCTCGTTTCCCCTTGTTTAAGCTCGCTCCGGCTCCACTTCCTCCCCAGCGAACCCGCGGGGGTGGAACAGCAGGACCAGGATCAGGACCACAAAGGCGAAGAGATCCTTGAAGCCGGCCATCGTGACCCCGGCCCACAGGTTCTCCAGCGCGCCCAGCAGGAGGCCGCCCAACACGGCGCCTGGGAAGCTGACCAGACTGCCCATGATGGCCGCCACGAACCCCTTCAACCCCAGCTCCAGCCCCATATCGTACGTCACCCGGGTCGCTGGGCTCAGGACGATCCCGCCCATCGCACCGAGGACAGCGGCCATGCCAAAGGCGAGTGCGCTCATGGTATCCACGCGGATGCCCATCAGCTGGGCGGCCAGACGGTTGACCGCGCAGGCCCGCATTGCCTTGCCGAGGGTCGTGCGGCCGAAGAACAGCCCGAGGGCGAGCATCGCCGCGATCAGCGTCCCCCAGATCCAAAGGCTCTGCGCCTTGATCCGTAGCCCTCCCAGTCGGAGCGTGGGATCCACCAACCCCAGGCTGGTGAAGGAGGGCAGGACCTTAGCATAGGGCCCCCACAATAAGAGGGCGGCCCCCTGGAGGGCGAGGTAAACGCCAACGGTGATGATGATGCGGGTCAGGGGGGAAGCGCGCCGTGCTGGATACAAGGTCAACCGCTCGATGATCATCCCCAACGCCCCGACCATCCCCATCGCCAGCAGCGCCGAGAGAGCGAGGCGGAGGCCCGGGGCGGGAGGCCATCCCTGCTCATAGAAGGACACCGTCAGCATGGGGCCCAGCATCACAAAAGCCCCCTGGGCGAAGTTGATCACCCCCATCACCCGATAAACCAGGACGAAGCCCAGGGCGACCAATGCGTAGATGCTGCCCCCGCGCAATCCGTCCAGGGCAAACTGAAGATACTCAACGGTCCCGAAGCCGTGTCGCTGGCCCAGCAGGATCAACAGCACGACCAGCCCCAGGGTGACGCCGATCATCCCCCCGCGGCTCGCTTCCTCCCGTGTCCGAACGCGCTCTCCCCAACGCCATCCTCGAAGCATGCAGGTTTCCTTTTTTGGTTCCCTATGGCTTTAAGGGCGAGCTGGGATGATCCAGAACGGACGCTCAAGCGCCCTACTACAAACGGCGCCCAGCTCGCCCCGAATGGATCCCTCCTCCCCATGGCCCCCAGGGCCATGGGGAGGAGGGAGAAAGGGGGTAGGGCCGTTGGCCCTCACCATCCCATTGCCTCAAAGATGAAGCGCTACTTCCACTGATCCTTGGGAAGGATCTGGAATTTCCCGTCCTTCACTGTGACCAATACAAAGTCGGTGTAATTAAAGCCCAGGTGATCCTCCGGGGTCACGTTGAAGATGCCATGGGTGCCGGGGAAGTTCCGGATTTGGGTCTCCAGGGCCTCTCGCACCTTCGCCCGCTGCTCCGCCAGCGACAGCCCATCCGGCAGGGTCTTTAAGGCCGCCAGCGCCCACTGCAGGGCGTCATAAGCGTGGCCGGCGAAGGTGCTGATCGGCTCCCCCTTCGTGAAGTCCTGGTAGGCCCGGACAAAGTCCAGGTTGAGCTTCTTCACCGGATCTGTGTCCGGCAGCTGGTCGGCCACCAGGATCTTGCCGCACGGCATCACCGTGCCCTCCGCCGCCGGGCCCGCGTTCTTGATCAGATCTGCGTTGCACGAGCCGTGGCCGTGCACAATCCGGATCTCCGGCAAGGCGTCGCGGACTGCTACGTTCACCAGTGCGGAGGCCGGCGGGATGGAACCGATCACCACGGCCTGGCAGCCGCTGGCCTTCACCCGCTCCACCTGCGGGAACTCGGTCGCCGTGCGTTCGAAGGCATCGCCGTAGACGATCTCGATGCCCGCCTTCGGGAAGATCGCCTGGGCGCTGGCGAAGGTATCTTGTCCATAAGCGGTGTTCTCGTAAAGATGACAGACCTTCGTCACTCCCACGGCCTTCAGGTAATCGGCTTGCATCTGGGCGGAGTGGAGGTTCTCAGGAACAGGTTTGAAGATCCACTCGCGCATCTTCTTCGTCTCGGGATCCTCAATGATGGAGCGGGCGGAGGCCATCGAGATCATCGGCACCTTGGCCTCCGTGGCGATGGGCACCATCGCCAGGCTCGGGCCGCTGAGGGTGCCAGCCACGAGAACCACCACACCCTCTTGCTCGATGAGACGCCGGGTCACGGTGGCCGCCGTGTCGGTCTTGCTCTCATCATCGAAGATCAGGATCTGCACTTCATGGCGTATCCCATCGGGGCCGACGATTCCCCCTTCTGCGTTGAGCTGTGCCTGGACCATCTGGGCGACGTTGCGCTCAGGGATCCCCAGGCTGGCTCCTGGGCCGGTGATAGAGGCAATGAAGCCGATCTTGTAGGGTGTCCCGACCTTCGGCGCCGGTGTGGGGGTGGGAGGAGCGGCGGG
>DATMAC010000146.1:0-4570 GCA_035573655.1 Thermoflexus sp. | reverse complement strand
CGTATTGGCGTTGCGTGAGAACGGCTGAATAGTTACTGCGCCCGTTTAATTTTTGTGAGCATAAGTTTCGGCCTTCCGGTTTCCCCGGGCGTTGGATGACGGAGCGAGCCTTCCGTGTGCCCTCCGGCAAGCGCAGAGCCGTTCGGGGTCTGACGGATTGGACGGGCACTGAAGTGCCCTACTACGAACAGGTTTTTTGTTTGTAGTAGGGCGCTTCAGCGCCCATTTAATTTTTGTGAACATAAGCCACGGCCTTCCGGTTTCCAATTAAACGAGAGGAAAAATCCTTCGTCGCAGACTCCCTTACCGAGCTCGGGCGCGCTGTTGACCCATCCAGTAGCCGACCACCCCGCCCACCAGCAAAAGGGCGATGAACCCGATGCCTAACAACAACCCTTCCCCGATTCGGGAGTAATCGACCTCAGCGGATGTCACCGGCGCAGTGGTTGGGAATGGGGTGGGTGCGGTCGAAGCAGCGCCCAACTGGAATCCGAACAGCAGCGTCGCTTCGGCGTTCCACGGCAGCCAAATGTCCCGCCGCGTCGGTCCGGAGGGTTGATAGCCTGCTGGGCTCTCCACAGCGAGGACGTAATAGCCTGGCGCCAGATCCCGCGCGCAAGCGGGCTGGCCCGCTCCCGAGATCAGGGTGGTTTTCCATCCATGCCCATCGATCAGGTAAATGGGGATCCCGGCGATCCACGGCTCCCCGTCCTCTTTCATTTCGTTCCCGTTTCGATCCTCAAAGGCCCCGGTGCACAGGGCACCCGGTTGTCGAGCCGCAGGCGCTGGTGTCGGGGTCAGTGATGAGGGGCTGGCCTGCGGCGGTCGGATCAGAAGCTCTTGGCCCACGACGAGCAAATCCGAGTCCAGGCCGTTCAGCGCCTTGATCTCCTCCACAGTGGTTCCATACAACAGGGCCAGGCCGAAGAGGGTATCCCCCTCTTCGACGGTATGGACGATGGAGCCGTCCGGGCGGGGCGTGGCGGTGATCTGCACCTGGGCCAGCGCCTGGCGCTCCCATCCGTTCAGGCTCCCGATCGCGAGGCCCACCAAGATCAATCCCAGCCCTCCTCCCAACAGCCAACCGCCGATTCTGCGCATCGATCCCTCCCCGATATTGAAGTGGTTCGATGAACGGTCGGCGTCCCGGAGCCGATTCCCTCGAATGCGAGGGTGACCTCCGCGCGCCGGGCAGGCGTTGGAGCCTGCGCTCGCAGGAACGCTTCCATTATAGCTAGGCTGCTTGCGGCCCGGGCGTTCCATAATCCGCCAGGAGGCTCAAAAGGTTTGGGGCGCTGATGGATCCCCGTCGGACAACCTGCAAGCTGCGCTATCATTAGAGGGGAATTGGGCCTCAGGGTCCAGCGCCCTTTCCGGAGGGATCCATGCATTGGTCAATGGTGGAAGGAACGCCCTTAGGGACGATATGGGTGGTTGCCAGCGCTCATGGGGTTCTCCGAGTGATTTTCGGGGAGGATGGGGAGCGGGAATGGGCGGAGGCCCAGGCGGCCCATCCGGGGATGGAGCGCCGGGAGGACGGCTTGGCGGCGCAGGCCATTGCTCAAATCCTGGAATACTTGCACGGGAAACGAAAAACGTTCACGGTGCCCCTGGACCCGAGGGGGACGGCCTTCCAACGCAGGGTCTGGGCGGAGACGGCGCGCATCCCCTATGGGCAGGTGGTGACCTACGCGGAGTTGGCCCGTCGGATCGGACGGCCCGAGGCAGCCCGCGCCGTGGGCCAGGCGCTGGGGGCCAACCCGCTCCCGATTCTCATCCCATGCCATCGGGTGGTCGCCGCGGAGGGCCGACTGGGCGGCTACACCGGAGGCCGACATCTGAAGCGGTGGCTGTTGCATCTGGAGGGGGTATCGCTTGCGGTTGGATGAGCTTCAGACGCCCTTGGCGGCTTTGCTGCGGCGCTGGCAGGCGGATCCCGGTTTCCGCCGTCGGGTGGCCTCCTGGGCCTGGGCGCCGGCCCGCGAGGCGCAATGGGCTCCGATCCCTGAGGACCTCCACCCCCGGTGGCGCGAGGCCTTGCAGAAAGAAGGGATCTCCAGGCTCTACACGCATCAGGTCGAAGCGTATCGGGCAGCCCGTTCGGGCGCCCACGTGGCCCTCTTCACCGGCACCGCCTCCGGGAAGACCCTGGCGTTCCTCCTGCCGATCCTCCAAGCGCTTTGCGAGGATCCCCAAACGACCGCGCTCTTTCTGTATCCCACCAAGGCCTTGGCCCACGACCAACTGGCGATCCTCCGCGCCTGGCTTTCCGCCGCGCGGCTTTCGGTCGCCGCGCTGCCGTATGATGGGGACACGCCCGGCGAGGCCCGGCGGTTCGTCCGGGAACGGGGGCGTTTACTGCTGACCAACCCGGATATGCTCCACCTGGGGATCCTGCCGCAACACCCGCGCTGGGCGTCGTTTTTGAGCCATCTGCGCTTTGTGGTGATCGACGAAGCCCACGTCTATCGGGGCGTGTTCGGCAGCCACGTGGCGAACGTGCTGCGGCGGTTGCGGCGCCTGGCCGCCGCCTACGGTGCCTCCCCCCAGTTCCTCCTGGCCTCGGCCACCGTCGCCAACGGCCCCGAGCTCGCCGAGGGGTTGGTGGAAGGGCCGGTCCGGATCATCGAGGCCGACGGAGCTCCTTACGGCGAACGGCACTTCATCCTGTATCGTCCACCGCTGCTGGATGCGGCCACCGGATTGCGCCAGAGCGCCTTGACCGCTGCGGCCGGCCTGATCTTAACCTTTTTAGAGCACGGGATCCCCACGATCGCATTCGCCCGTTCCCGCATGGCGGTCGAGCGGCTGCTCCGCACGGTGCGATCGGCCTGGACGGAGCGAGGGGGAGATCCGGAGGAGATCCGAGGGTATCGGGGCGGATACCTTCCGGAGGAGCGTCGGGCGATCGAGAAGGGGCTGCGCGAGGGGCGGATCCGAGGGGTCATCGCCACCAACGCCCTGGAGTTGGGAGTGGATATCGGGACTTTGGAGGCTTGCGTGATGGTGGGCTACCCGGGGACCATCGCCTCGGTCCGTCAGCAGGCTGGGCGGGCGGGCCGCCGGGCGCCGCTGAGCGTCGCCATCCTGGTGCTCACCGCGACTCCCCTCGATGAGTATCTGGCGGGACATCCGGAGTTCCTGCTCCGAGGCTCGCCCGAGGCGGCGCGTTTTGATCCGGACAACTTGGCCATTCTGGCGGATCACATGCGGTGCGCCGCGTTCGAGTGGCCGCTGCACCCGGAGGAGCCGTTCGCCCGAACGTTGGATACGGAGTGGTTGGTGGAACAGCTGATCGCTGACGGGGAGCCGCTGTATCGAAATCCGACCGATGGGCGGGTGTACTTCGCCGCCGATCGCTACCCGGCTCAAGAGGTAAGCCTACGGACCAGCACGGGGGACCGGGTGAGGATCCGCCTGGGTACGGAAGGAGGGAGCCGGGTTATCGGCGAGGTGGATCGCCCCTCCGCGCCCCGATTGGTCCACCGGGGCGCGGTGTATCTCCACGAGGGCATCGCCTACCGGATCGTTTCCGTGGATTGGGAGGAAGGAGAGGCCGTTGCGGCGCCCTTTGAGGGGGACGAGATCACGGAACCGATCGTCGAGGCGGATTGGCATCTGGAGGAGGAACGGGGGCGGCAGGTGGAACCGTGGGGGATCGAGGCATGGGGCGAGGTGACCATCGTGAGCCGGGTGGTGGGATATCGGCGCCTGCGGTGGCCGGGCGGGGAGTTGTTGGGGTGGGAGGAGGTGGAAACCCCGGAGGTCACGCTGCCCACTGTCGCCTGGTGGCTGACCCTCCAGCCGGCGCTCCTGGAGCGGCTAAAGCAGGAAGGCATCCACATCGGGCCTCTCGATTATGGGCCGGAATGGGAAACTGTACGTCGGAAGGTTCGCGCGCGGGACGGCTATCGCTGTCGGGTGTGTGGGGCGCCGGAGCCGCCAGGACAGGCCCACGATGTCCACCATCTGCGCCCGTTGCGAACGTTTCGGGATCTCACGGAGGCTCATGCCCTGGAGAACCTGATCACCGTCTGCCGGCGCTGCCACCGTCGTCTGGAACAGATGCTGGGGACCCGCAGCGCCCTCTCCGGGCTGGCCCATTTGCTCCACGGCCTCGCCCCGCTCTTCCTGATGAGCGACCCAGCGGATCTAGGCGTTCTGGTGGATCTGGAGGGTCGGGCAACGGGCGGCCCCACCGTGTTGCTGTACGAAGGGGTCCCTGGCGGCGTTGGGTTTGCTGCGCATCTCTGGATGGTCCGGGAGGCCCTGCGACAGGCGGCCTTGGAGGTGGTGCGACGTTGCCCATGCGAGCGCGGATGTCCGGCCTGTGTGGGGCCGCCGGGCGAGATGCCGGATCTAAAGGGGGAAACCCGCCGACTGCTGGAGCGCATATCCGAATGGGGACTGTAGAGAGGATTTGTTCCTATAATAACCCATGGCAGTCGTGCAGGCGCCCTGCCTTTTGTAGGGGCACCCACGAGGGGTGCCCCTACAAAAGGCAGGCGCAAGGCCTGCCCCTACAAAAGATGCGCGTATTCGGATGTAGGGGCACCCCTTGTGGGTGCCC
>DATMAC010000145.1:0-4966 GCA_035573655.1 Thermoflexus sp. | reverse complement strand
CCTCACTCGTGTCCGAACTTCAGCTATACGGATATCGGCAGTTTCTTCCTGGGGGCTTTGGGGGCAGCACCGCGTGCTTTCGGCGCGGCGCTGCCCCCAAACGTTTTTCATCCTCCTCCCCACGGCCCTTTGGGCGAGGGGGAGGAAGGATCAAGGGAGGCTTCCGCAGTAGCGCGCACTCCTTAAAGCCACCCCGCGATCAGTGCCTTTAAGAGTTGCCCGACCAGTTCGATCAGCAGAATGGCAACCAAGGGGCTGAAATCCAGCCCGCCAACCGGGGGAAGATAGCGCCGGAGAGGGTTCAGCACGGGCTCCACAGCGCCTGCCAGGAGGCGACGGGCAGGATGCCATGGGTCGAGGCCAATCCACGAGGTGAATACATAGAAAACGATGAGAAGGACGTAAAGGTTGATCAACGCATCGATCAGCGAAATCAGCGTTCCAGGCATCGTGTTCTCCTCATCGTACTACATCATCGTGATCCGGCGCTCTGCGTTTAAGGCGGTGGGCGTTCGCCGAAGATCGCCCGCCCCAAACGGATCATGGTCGCTCCCTCTTCGATAGCGACTTCGAAATCATCCGTCATCCCCATCGAGAGATGGGTCCAGGACGCATGGGGGAACCGGGAAGCCAGGGCCTCTCGTAAGGCTCGTAACCGCCGGAACACCGGCCGCACCATCTCGGGATCCGGAGCGATGGGGGCCACGGTCATCAACCCGAGGACCTGCAGTCCAGGCAGATCCAGGATGCGGGCCACTGCTTCGAAGAACGCCTCCCGCTGCTCTGCCGCTTCCTCCCAGCGCTCGAGAGGGAAGCCGTATTTTGTGGCCTCGCCGGAGACGTTGCATTCCAAGAGGATTCGGATCGATCCCCCACGCTCTACGGCCAGGCGGCTGAGCTTCTCCGCCAGCGGCACGGAATCCACCGAGTGGATGACCTCGAACATCGCGAGAGCCCGTCGGGCCTTCCGACGCTGTAAATGGCCCACCAGGTGCCAATGGATCTCGGCCCCGCTCCCCAACAAGGCCTGTACCTGAGGGATCTTCTCCTCCGCCTCCTCCACCCGGTTCTCCCCGAAGACCCGCAGTCCACACGCATAGGCCTCGGCGATCCGTTCCGGGGGCACCGTTTTGGTCACCGCCACCACGGTGACCTCCGCGGGATCCCGGCCAGCCCGCCGGGCCGCCCGGGCGATCCGTTCCTGAACCTGTTCCCAGCGCTCCGCGACGGAGGAAGTCATGGATCGGCCAAGTCATCCCCTAATAGCGTTCGTCCCAGCAGCGCGTCAAGGTTGCGATGAACACCTCTTACTTGTGGAAGGTCAAGGAGGCCCCGCACCCCTTCTTTTGCCCTCCCCGTGGGCCTGATGGCCCATGGGGAGAGAGATGTTTTGTGATCTGCGAATGGGGAGGCCGCCCTTGGTAGCCTCCCCATTCGCAGGAGAAGCATTTTGAGACGAACCCAATGAGCGAGTGGGTGTAACCCCTAACCCTTGATCACCGCAATCGGCCGCAGTCGAGCCACTTTCTTGGCGATTCCGGCGTGGTGGACTACCTCAACCACCCGGCTGACGTCCTTATAGGCTTTGGGCGCCTCCTCAGCCAGACCCGCCATGGAGCCGGCGCGGACCACAATGCCCTGGCCTTCGAGCTCGGCCTTCAGCTTCTCACCCCGGATCTCCCGTTTGGCCTGGGCCCGGCTCATCACCCGGCCCGCCCCGTGACACGTGCTCCCAAACGTCTGGGCCATCGATCCGGGGGTCCCCAGCAGCACGTACGATGCTGTGCCCATGGACCCTGGGATCAGGACCGGCTGCCCGATGTCGGTGTACTTCTTAGGCAACCCCGGGGAACCGGGGCCCCAAGCGCGGGTGGCCCCCTTTCGGTGGACGCAGACGGTCATCCGCTCGCCGTTGATCTCGTGGGTCTCGATCTTGCCCATATTGTGGGCGATGTCGTAGACCTGCCAGACATCGTGGGCGATCCCTTTCGGCTTCAGGACCTCCTCGAAGCTCTTGCGGATGTAGTGGGCCAAAATCTGGCGGTTACAGAAGGCGAAGTTGGCCGCACATGCCATCGCTTGGATGTAGTCTTGCCCCTCGGGGCTGTCGATGGGCGCGCACATGAGCTCCTTATCGGGGAGCTTGATCCCGTATTTGTGGATCACCCGCTCGAAGCGCTGGAGATAGTCGGTGCAGATCTGATGGCCGAAGCCCCGCGAGCCGCAATGGATCTGCACCGCCACTTGGCCCTCGAAGAGGCCCATGCGCTCCGCGCCGACCGGGTCGAAGATCTCGTCCACCACATCGACCTCAATGAAATGGTTCCCTGCGCCCAGGGTGCCCAGCTGATCTTTCCCCCGCTCCTTGGCCTTGGGGGTCGCTTTATCGGGGTTCGCGTTCGGCATGCAGCCGAACTCCTCCGTGTGCTCCAGGTCCTCCGGCCGGGCGTAGCCATGGCGCAGCGCCCACCGCGCTCCCTCGGCGAGCACCTCATCGAGCTGCTTCGCCGTGAGGGGTACATGCCCCTCCGACCCCACGCCGCTGGGGCAGTTGTAATAGATCCGCGTCGCCAGCTCCGCCAGATGCGGCGCGATCTGTTCATAGGTGAGGTTGGTGGCCAGCAAGCGGACGCCGCAGTTGATATCGTAGCCCACAGCGCCCGGCGAGATGATCCCTCCTGGAACTTTGCTGGCCATCACGCCCCCCACTGGCATTCCGTATCCCTGGTGGACATCCGGCATAACCACCACATAACCCACCAGGCCAGGCAGAGAAGCCACATTCACCGCCTGGTGGACCGAGAGATCCCCCAATGCGTCCTCCAGCAATTCCTCATCGGCATAAATGCGGACGGGAACGTTCATTCGGGGATCGAATGTAGTCGGAAGCTCCCAGAGGTACTCATTGATCCGCCGGAAATCCTGTTTCCGAATCTCCTTCGCCATCGCCATCCTCCTCACACATCGAAAACCAGCTCCACCCAGTAGTATCCGTTTTCCTGACGGATCGCCACATTATGATAGGTCACCGCCTTAATATATTTTCGCACCTCTTTCGCCCGCTCTCCATAGGCTGCCGCCTGAAGGCGTCCTAAGGACTCAGGGTCGTCGGGATCAGGAAGACGAAGCTCATGGATCTCGAACCGCTTAAAGGCCAGCTGCTCCCGCTCGGTGAAATAAACCAGCTCGTTCAGCCAGGCCACCAGCAGGCCCTCCGGGCTGGCCGCCTCTACCTGGACCTCCCGTCGCTCGGATTCCCCCAAGGCCTCCAGGTCGGTGAGCAGGCTGTACATCCCCATCGCGGCGTGCGCGAACAACTCCGGCAGGCTCCGCCCGTAGGCCCGGATGGCCCAATCCGCCGTATGCGGGATCTCCTCAAAAGGCACTGTCGGATTGGGCATGCCTTCCCCCTCTTCTCCGCAAAGGCCGTCAGAAGATGAGGCGAGCGCGAGCTTCTCTTGCTCCCTTCGTCCTCCCACCGCTTCACAGCGCGGGGAAGGAAAGAAGGGTTTTAGGATCTGGGGGCCAGCTATGGGAACACACGGATCTCCGGCTCCCCCTCAAACCGTCCGATCACCCAGGCGGATTCGCCGGCCTCCATCATACGAGCGCAGAAGACCTCTGCGTCAGCGGGCTCGAAAGCCAGCAAGAGCCCGCCGGAGGTTTGCGGATCGTAAAGCATGGCTTCCGTGATCTCATCGATGGAAGCAGCCAGCCGCACGTGCGGCCGGTAGAAATCCCGGTTGCGCCAGAGCCCCCCCGCGAAGGCTTCCGCCTCCGCACAACGCCGGGCGCCCTGCATCCAGGGCAGCCGCCCGACCTCCAGGACAAGACCTATCCCGGAGGCCTCCACCATCTCCCAGGCGTGGCCGAGCAACCCGAATCCGGTCACATCCGTGGCAGCGTGGGCGCGGCATTCCACGGCCAGCCGCGCCGCCGTCTTGTTCAACCGCATCATCCAGGCCATCGCCTCCTCGATCTCCTCCGGCCGGGCCAGATCTCGCTTCAAGGCTGTCGTGATCACCCCGCTGCCCAGGGGCTTCGTCAGGACCAGCACATCCCCCGGCCGGGCACCGGATTTCCGCAGGATCCGCCGGGGATGAACCACGCCCGTGACCACCAACCCGAACTTGGGTTCGCGGTCGCTCACCGTATGTCCGCCCAGGATCACCCCGCCCGCCTCGGCTACTTTATCTGCCGCCCCTTTCAGGATCTGAACCAGGATGTCCAAATCCAGGCCATCTGGGAAAGCCACCAGATTGAGGGCGAAGCGAACCTCGCCCCCCATAGCGTAGATATCGCTCATGGCGTTGGCCGCGGCGATCGCCCCGTACGCATACGGGTCATCCACCACCGGCGGGAAAAAGTCCGTCGACTGAACGAGGGCCGTATCCTCGTCCAGTTGGTAGACCGCCGCGTCATCCGGCGCTTCCAGCCCGACCAGGACGGCTGGATGAGGCAGCGGCGGGATTTTCTCTTTCAGCTGGCGCAACACGTGCGCCAGGGCCTCCGGGGCCATCTTGCTGGCTCAACCGGCGCACGATGCGAGCGCGGTCAGGCGAACCGTCTTGTTGTCCAAGGGAACTCTCCGCGAGAGACAAAAGATTTGGACTTTGGACAAACGGACAGCCCTGATTTCTCGTCCGGGCCCTCCCCTTGCGCAGGGCCTCCTCCCTCCTCCGTCCCAGCGGTCGTTCGGACCGTTGGAAGAGGAAACGGGGTGGGGCCACCTTCCGCGGCCCCACCCTATCCAAAAATTCCCCTTTTCAAGTATGGCGTACAAGGCGGCAGGCATCAAGCTGAGGTTCAGACACGAGTTGGGACATCGAGCGGGTGGGATCCTCACCCCGTCTCCAAGGGCTACGTTGCGATCCAAGTCGATGTTTCATTTGGGGTTTTCTGGGGCTGGGCCGGGGGCCGAAGGCCCCCGGCCCAGCCCCAGAAAAATTTTTTCTCCCCCCTCCCC
>DATMAC010000144.1:0-5717 GCA_035573655.1 Thermoflexus sp. | reverse complement strand
GGCCGCCACAAAACCCCTATTTCCCTCCTTCTCTCTGGGAAGCGATGGAGAAGAGGGGGATAAAGGGGGCGAGAGGGTTTGTGCCCTCCCCGTGCTCGTGAAAGAAACTGTCAGGTGGCTGCTCTATTGATCTTCGTGAATTAAACGGAGCATTTCTAAAGCTTTTGTGGGTTTTAGCCCCCTGGATCCTCCCTCCCCACCGCCCTTTGGACGGTGGGGAGGGAGGATCCAGGGGGATGGGGCCGTTGGCCGGTACCATCCTTGATCTTACACGCTATTCGATCAACGGATCCTTTAGCAACGCGATGGTCAATAAGAATCCAATCTGGGGCGCATTTATAAGCTTGTAAAATATCTTTAACATTCTCTTCGCAGAACATTAAATCCTTTATGGCCCACGCAATTGAAGAAAGCGCTACGATCAGATACGATGGTTCTCAAAAGGCTGCAACCCTGCGTAGAGAGCGTCAACCCGTTCGAGGTGGTGGCACGGTTGGGGGAGAGCCTACCTCACGATCAGCGATCGGCGTATCCTCTACGACACAGAGGCATGTGGCTCCCAGTGCGATCTGATGCGAACAAACCGTGATGCACGGGGCATGCCCCCTATCTGTGAAGGAACTTAAACAATCCCTACGGCCTGTGAAGAGGAGGTACAAAATGCAACACAAGACACAATCAATAAAGAGGCGACTGGTATGGGGAGTTTTGCTGGCCGCTGCGCTACTGACCCTTGTGACGTTCGCTTGGCCAGGGGCTGTTCAGGGGGCTCCTGCTACCCCCCTTACGCCAGAGCAGATGCGCCTTATCGCTGAGAAGAAACGGGCCAAAAGGGAGGCTGGCATCCCCGATCTCCCGAGCCCCGAGGGAGCGTACGTACGGCCTGGACAACCAGTCCTCCAGTTTGTTGGGACCATTCCAGTGACGAAGGCCCAACTTCTCGCCGATTTGGAAGCGACCTGGGCCGCTGACCAGAAGTACTTCGAGCAGTTAGAACGTAACGGTGGATCCAAAGTCGTCCAGCGCATGCGAGAGGAATATGAGAAGCAAAAACGGGACATTGAGGCCCTACCGGATGGTCTGATCAGCCTGGACATTCCCAGCGTTGAGATAGGTCAGCACAGTATTAGCTTTTCGAACTTCACGTATTCCGGCTCACAACGGAAAGACCCTATCAATGTAGTCTTTTACAGGGTAGGTACGGCGTGGGATGTTGATTACGATATGCGAAACTGGACGCGCTTACGGTGGCAGGAAACTGGGTGCGGTGCTTCGCAACGGGTATATATCTGGGATGCCCAGCATGCTGGCGGATGGGATGGCTGGCGGGATATGCAATATCAACTGGAGCGAGATGCGGGTTGGTTCTGCGGTTCGCCGCGGTATCACATCCGTCTGTTTGGCTCTTTTGTGTGGGATAGCCACTCCCCTAGCTTCGGTTGGTGGTCAGTGGCCGATGCTCATCATGACAATCTGTTTCACACATGCACGGATGATTGGGAAAACGCTGAGAGGGAGGTGCTGAATTCCTTCCAAAACGCTGATGGCAGCCCGCTCTGGTTTGTTGGGGTGAGATGGCAAGCGGATTTAGGCAACGCCGGCTACTACCAATGTGCATACAATGATGGTTGGGCTTGGTTCATTGAGCTTCTCTACTGACCAAGCGCCCTTGTCGAGGTCATGAAGAGTAAAATCTCCTCACGACCCTCATTCCTGCTTGGACTGGGTCTAATGAGGACAAAACCGATACTCGGTATAACTGCTATCCTGTTAGGCATACTGGCGCTGGTGTTGAGCCGCAGCGGAAGAGCGCAGGAGGTTCCCACCGTGCCCCACGGCTTGGAGCCTGTAGGAGGGCCCCTGCTTGCGGTGCGAGAACTGCGCGTGGAGCCGACTGTTGTCCAATCTGGGGCTTCTGTTCAGGTTGAGGCGGTTGTGGTGAATCGTGGAACAGCCCCCGCGTATGATCTTCGACTTGGAGTAGCTGTTGGGAATATGAAAGGTGTTGATGGAGATTGGATTGTACTGAACAAGCAACCTTCCGAACTCATCAAACATCTTGCCCCAGGCGAGGAGGTTGACTTCCGGGGTGTTATACAAATTGAGGGGGACGGCTGGTTTTTAGTGGGCATTGCAGGTGCAGGAACAAATGCGATGCTTCTACCTCGTGGTCAGAAAGTGCGAGTGGTGAGGCCCGTGGCGCTTCTGACCAACGCCATTGCATTGTACGCTTTCTACCTGATCTTGTTAAGCATCACAGCCCTCGCGATATGGATATTAATCGGATGGACGAAAGGTAAAGCGATCCTTGTTCTTAGTTATCCTTTGATTGGATTCGGCTTAGGCATGATGGCAACGGGTCTTTTGTGGTTTGGAGTTTTTCGATATTTCGCGCCTCAAGTCCAGCCTCAAATGTTATCCTGGCTACCATTGGGTGGAGTCATTCTTTTCGCCGCCGGCTGGGTGATTACCGGTGCCGGACTAGGCCCCCAAGGGCAGGCTTGGAGAGGAATGGTTTTGGCAGTAATCCTATATATGGTTATCGGTATTGGATGGGTTACCGTCTTCAACGTCGGGTTGGGCGCAAAATTTCCAGAGATAGTGCTGGAGCCAAATTTCCTTCTGATAGCTCTTGCTTGGCCGCTTCAGGTAGCTCAGGCACTTGGCATATTTGGATTGGGGTTTGATTAAACGGTCTACATGGACGAGTCTTCCGCCGATGCGCGAATCGCCGGGATTCGTGGGGTTTCTGTGAGGGGCGGGCCGCGTACGCAGTTCCGGCATCGTTGAGGCCCGGTCCCAGGCAAAGGTCGGCTCGGCGCTGTTCACCGATTGGGCCACCCGCAGCCCGTCGGCGATGTAGGTGTAGATGAGTGTATCGGTGAGAGATTGCGCCCGCCCCACCTGCTCGACGGCGTTGTACGTGTAGGTGAACGGGCCATCGCCGACCCGGTTGCCCCGCCTCGGGAAAGATCTTCCGGATCGCCTCTCCCCGAAGGGAAGCTTTATACAAAGTACCTGGGAGATGGGGTTTTAAGATTAGGTTCAGTGAGAAGGATAAAGCGCTCGATACACGCTGAGATGTTCCACGATGCGCTCTAAGTAGCGTCGGGTTTCCTCAAGGGTGATCCGCTCGTAGAAAAGATCCACATCGCCCCGCGCCCTCTCCCACCACCGCGCGGCGTTCCCGGGGCCTCCGTTATAGGCGGCCAGGGCCACCCATAAATTCCCCCCGAAGCGATCGCGTTGCCGGGCCAGGTAATAGACCCCAAAGGCGATGTTCACCCGCGGTCGATGGAGCCAGCTCTCCCGATATGGCTGATCCAGCGCCTCGGCGATGGCCTGGGCCGTGGGAGGGATGATCTGCATGAGCCCGCGGGCCTGGGCGGAGGAAATCGCATAAGGGTCAAAGAGGCTCTCCTGACGCATCAGTGCGTAGAGGAGCAGGGGATCCAGGTGGTAGCGCTGGGCTTCGGCCAGCACTTGCTCCGGATAAGGGACCGGATAAGCCAGGCGGGCGAGGAACGGTGGGGCGTCCCGCGGGCTGACGCCCAAGCGGGCGAGGAGACGGGTGGCCGCTTGTAGGGACAAGGTATCCGCTCCCTGATCTCGAAACGCCAAGGCCAGCTGATAAAGCGCGATGGGGTCGCCGTCCAGACGTTGGCGCACCCTCGTCCAGAGCTCCCGCGCCTCTTCCCTCCATCCCATTCGCCACGCTTCCTGACCCGCGACCCAATCGGGATCGGATTGAAAGCGCCGGTTCTGTAGAACGGCGGTGTCGGTGATCCCCAAACGGGACATCAACCAGGATTCCGCTTCTGCCCGTCCGGCCTCGGGGTCGGGGATGATCCATGGGGCCGTTCCCTCAAGGGCGTCCTGGCCGCTCAAGAGCATCCGGGCCCGTTCCCCCAGGAATCGGCCTGCGGCCTGAGCGGCGACTGCTTGCCATTCGGCTTCGGCGCGGGCGCGATCCCCGCGGGCGTGGGCCACTTTCCCCAACCAGAATCGAGCAGTCAGCGCCCAAGGCGAATCGGGATACCGGCGCTGCAAGGCCTCCCATGCCGAGGCGGCCGCCGTCAGATTCCCCTGAGCGTAGGCGAGAACGCCGATGCGGTGCCAGGCCTCCGCCGCGTGGGCGTCGGCCGGGAACCGTTCAGCCAGCTGGCGATAGAAATCCGCCGCGGGCTCCTCGGCGCCGTTCCGTTCCAGGAGGCGTCCGCCCTCCCAAAGCAGGCGGGGGACGAAGGGGTGGTTGGGGAAGCGGGCGAGGAAACGTCGCCAGAGGGCGACGGCCGCATCGACCGCGCCGCTCTGAACCCATAGCCGTCCCTTCTCCAGCCATCCCTCCGCCCAGCGAGCGGCCTCTGGATGATCCTGGAGGAGCGCGTCCAGGTGGGCGTGGGCGGCCTGCAGGTTCCCCAGGTTCCGATAACACAGCGCGGCGTAATAGTGCGCATCGCCGTGCTCCGGATGCGCGGCGATCCAGCGTTCGAAGGCCTGGACCGCCGGGAGACATTGTCCGGCGGCGTAGTCGATCCGGCCTCGCAGATCATCCGGAACCGGGACCCCCACCTCTACCAGGCGAACCAGGGCGTTGTAAGCCCCGATGGTGTCCGGGGCCTCGCGGATCAACCGCTGGAGCCGGACCAGGGCTTCGGCCCGTTGACCGGCGCTCAGGAGGGCCTGGGCGGCCCGCCATTCCACGTAGGCCCGATAGGCCGGATTCTGAGCGAAGGAGAGGATCTCCTGGTATTGTTCCAGGGCGGCCGGATAGGCTTGAAGGGCCTCCAGATTTTCCGCGAGCTGCTCACGGATCTTGGCCTCCTGGCTCCGGTCACGAGCGGTCGCCAGCGCCGCCCGCAGCTCCGCGGCGGCTGCCTCCCATCGCCCGGCCTCTTGAAGGGCGGACGCCCGCCGCATCCGTAGCTCCACCGTGAGGGGGGAGCCTAAAGCGAGCGCCTGAGCGTAGGCCTCTGCGGCCCCAGCCGGATCGCCCGCCTGTCGTTGGGCATCCCCCAAGAGCGCCCAGACCTGTCGGGCCCATTCCGGAGGCAAAGACTCCACCGGCGCTTCGCGGAGCGCCCGCACGGCCTCTGCGGGTTGTTCGGCCGCCAACAGCGCCCGCCCTCGCCCGACCCACGCCTCCCCCGCTTGCTCTGCGGACAGCGGGCCTTGGAGCGCGGCCGCATAAGCGGTGGCCGCTTCCTCAAAAGCTCCAGCCCGCATGGCCGCCCGAGCCCGATCCAACCACTCGCTGGGGGAAGGCGTCGGGGTGGGCGTAGCCGTCGGAGAGGGGGTCGGGGTAGGGGTCCACGTGGCGGTGGGCGTGATGGTGGGGGTTTCGGGAAGGGGGAACGATGGCCGCGATAGCCGGCCGAAGAGCACAATCAAGCCCAGCATCGCCATCCCCACGGCGACCCATCGCCCCATGTGCGCTTTCGATTGGTGTCTGAGCATCGGCCCTTCTCGTGAAAACAAGGTGTTTGTCTTGCTTTGTTGCGAAGATGAAATGTTCTGTGAGGGGCGGGCCGTGTAAGCGGCCCGCCCCTCACAGAAATTCTATGCATCGAAAGCTCGTCGCTGCGAGCTGGAACGGCCACCGTCGTTGTTTGCAAACGCGTGCTGTGAATTCGTTGCGAACCGAATCGTAGACTTCGTTTGCAGCCCTCGTGCGGAGCAAGCCCCTCCCCGCGGCCCAAAGGGCCGCGGGGAGGGGG
>DATMAC010000143.1:0-5252 GCA_035573655.1 Thermoflexus sp. | reverse complement strand
TTTCCTCATTTTTTGGGAATGTTTTGATCCCCCCTCCCCACGGCCCAAAGGGCCGTGGGGAGGGGGGATCAAGGGGGGTGGGGCCCTTTCCCCTCGCAGTTTCCGGGGAGTGGATGGGATCAAGCGAAGCACTTCTTGTGGTAATATCGCATCCGGTTGCGCATTCCGTCCTTGACCGGCAGCAGCTCGCTCAACCGGATGGGCTGCCCGCACCGGTAACAAATCCGACGGGTGAGGAGGTCCACCGCCTGCGTGACCTTCTTCTCTTCCTGCTGGGCCTTCTTGGTCGCCTTGGCCATACGCTTTACCTCCTAAAGGGAGATCCAGGCAATCGCGGATGAAGGCGTTTCACGGCTGCTCGATTTCGAGCAACCGCCCTTCCCGTTGCGAAGGCTTTGGGATGGAGCTGGGGGCCTTTGGCGCCCCGCTCCGCTCTAAAAACGGTTTTCATCCTCCCTTCCCACAGCCCAAAGGTCGTGGGGAGGGAGGATAAGGGGAGGTGGGCCCTTCCGCCTCCTCTCCCGGGCTCCGAACGGCGTAACCCCTAAACGCCATAAGGCAGGGCGAAAATATGCCACGGACTTTTCCCTTTGTCAAGCCATCCGCGCGGATTCGGGTGCTCTCCCCGCATCTGGATGATGCGGTGCTCTCTTGCGGGGGAACCCTTCATCGGCTGAGCCGGGAGGACCATCCCGTCGAGGTGATCACCGTTTTCGCCGGGGACCCCGTTTTCCCGTTGCCTCCTTTCGCGCAGCAGCTGCACGCGCTTTGGGGAGGCGGCGAGGGGGCTATGGCCATGCGACGCGCGGAGGATTTAGAGGCCCTGGCCCTCCTCCACGCGACGCCGATCCACTGGGCGTTCCCGGATACCATCTATCGCCGGGATGCGCAGGGCCAGCCGCTCTGCCAGGGCCGGGAGGATCTCTTCCGTCCTCCCCATCCGGATGAAGCGATCTGGATCGAGCGGATCCGGGAAGCGCTGACCGCCCTTCCATGGGAAGAAGGGGATCTCTTGCTGGCCCCGCTGGGGCTGGGCGGCCATGTGGATCATCGCATGGTCCGTATCGCGGTGGACGGCTGGCATGGTCCGGGGATCCTCCGGGGGTTTTACGAGGATTTCCCGTATGCGGAGTGGGAAGGGGTTCACAGCCTCCCCGGGATGGAAGCCTATCGGGTGGGGCTCACGGAGGAGGATTTAGAGATGAAGGCAAAAGCCATCCGGGCGTATCGATCCCAGTGGCCCATCTTCTTTGCCACCGAGGAAGAGATCCTGGAGCGGATCCGGGCTTACGCGCTTCGGGTCGGCGGGGATGCGCCGGCGGAGCGCTTTTGGTTCCCGGCCGGTTTCACGCCGACCACCAAGGCCACCGCTTCCAGCATGAAGGTGCGGGTTTCTTGAAGGATCAGGCCGGCGCGGGCCATGGCGCTGGCCAGCTCGTCCAGGGTGAAGAAGTTTGCCACCGACTGGGGCAAATACGTATAGGCCGCGCGGTCGCCGGCCACGATCCCGCCGATCCATGGGACGATGCGATGGAAATAGAACCGATAAAAGGGGGTCCACCACCGCTCGGGCGGTCGAACAGCTTCCAGGCATACGACCCGACCGCCGGGGCGGACCACCCGGGCCTGTTCCCGCAGGGCGAGGTCCAGATCGGCGACGTTCCGCATGACGAAGCCGGAGACCACCGCATCGAAGGTTTCATCGGGGAAGGGGAGGCGCAGCGCATCTCCGCCGACCCATCGGATGCGGGCGCGGCCGGGCTTCGCGCGCCCGCGGAGCATCATCGGGAGGGTGAAATCGCAGCCCACGACCAGCGCCTCGGGGCGCTGCCGGAGCGCCTCCGCGGCCAGATCGCCGGTCCCAGCCCCCACGTCCAGCACGCGGGCGCCCGGTTTCAGCGCGCATGCGCGGATGGCCTGCTGGCGCCACCGGAGATCCAGGCCGCCCGTCATCAGGCGGTTCATCAGATCATAGCGATGAGCGATGCGGGCGAACATCGCCCGCACTTGTTCCGGCTTGTCTGGACGTATTGTCATGTGTAAGGGACTCCTTGGTGCATCGGCGAGGAGGCAGTGAGGCCGCCGTTCTCGCTTCGAGGCCTATTCTACGGGGAGGATTCGCATGGCTCAATCCGATCCCAGGAGCGCGGATCGGTTGCCGGAAGTGCTGGCCCGCTGGGGGCCACGGCCGGGGGAAGGCCCGCTGTGCCCCGGCGGCGAGCCTTTCTTTTTCCCGGGCGGGCCGGTGGGGATCTTGTTGATTCACGGGTTCACCGGCGCCCCTCAGGAGATGCGCCGGCTCGGGGTTTTCCTGGCCCAGCAGGGAAGGACCGTGTTGGGGATCCGGTTGCCCGGCCATGGAACGCGGCCGGAAGATCTGCGCCAGGTCACATGGCGGGATTGGACGGAGGCGGTGGCCTGGGGGGCCGATGTCCTGCGGGAACGATGTGAGGCGGTGTTCCTGTGCGGCCTCTCTTTGGGCGGCGTCCTCGCCCTCTACGAAGCCGCCCAGCGGCCACCCGATGGTTTGATCGTGATGGCCTCTCCCTACCGGATTCGGGATGTCCGCCTTCGCTTCCTCTGGCTGTTGAAATGGCTGGTTCCTAAGGTCCGGAAGGGCCCCTCGAATCTCCGCGATCCAGAGGCTCGGGCCAAGCTGGTCTCATACCCGTGGTATCCGCTGGCGGCTGTGGAGGAGCTGCTTCGCGCCCTGCAGGCTACGGCCGCCCGTCTGTCACGGGTGTGTTGTCCCACGTTATTGATCTACTCCCGGTCGGATCGGTCCGTCCCTCCGGATCAGGGATGGGCGATCTACCATCGGCTGGGGAGCTCCGATAAGACGATCCACTGGCTTGTTCGCAGCGGCCACGTGATCCCGGAGGATATTGAGCGCGAGGAGGCTTTTGCGCAGATCGATCGCTTCATCCGGCGCGTGGTGGGCCGGAAAACGGAGCTTTGAGGTGGACGCCATGCGAACGATGACCGTGGGCCTGATCGCGGATACCCATGTCCCGCAGCGGATGGAGCGCTTGCCGCCGCAGGTGGCGGAGGTCTTTCGCGGCGTTGCCATAATCCTGCATGCGGGGGATCTGAACCGCTGGCCGGTGCTGGACGAGCTGGCCCGCCTGGCCCCCGTGGTGGCCGTGAAGGGGAATGCGGACATTGGGCTCCGGCTGCCGTGGCGGGAGGTCGTGGAGATCAACGGCGTCCGGATTGGGTTAACGCACGGTCACGGCGGATGGTCGATTTATCTGAGGAACAAGATCCGGGAGGCTGCGATCGGCTTCGAGCCGCTGCGTTATCTGCGATATGCGCGTTTCGCCTTCCGAGAGCCGGTGCATCTGATCGTCTCCGGGCATACGCACCGGCCCCACCTGGTATGCGTGAATGGGATCTGGTTGGTGAACCCGGGCCCGGTCGCGCCGGACTATTACGTCCAGCAGGGGCCGGCGGTGGGTCTTCTCCACGTGAAGCCAGGGGATCTACGGTATGAGTGGATCGATCTCTCCACAGGCCGTGTTCAGGATTGGGCGCTCCCGATCGAGTAGGGGCGGGGGCCGAACCCGAGAGGCATCCAGCTCGCCCTCAAACGGATCCCCCTCCCCAAGGCCCCCCAGGCTGTGGGAAAGGGGGATCAAGAGAGGACCCTCCGCTTGATCTGAAGGGCATGAGGGCCGAAAAGCCCCGAACTTCGGGCGGGTGGATTTGACAGAATCGGCAATTGTTGCTATGCTTTTGATTTGCGATGTTGTAAACCCCGCGAAAGACCGCTGGAAGCTTCACCTGTGGGGTTTGACGGGCCTTCCCAGCGCCGGAGAGTGGGGGATGGGGAAGGCGTTTTACCCAATCGGTTGCGAACACCTTAAGAAGGTGGTTTCCCGACGAGTGGAAAAGGACCCTCGATGGGGGCGAGCCGGAGGAGTCCCCATCGGATCCCCGGTAGCGAGGCCGCCACATCCCACCAGGATGTTCTATACCACCATTTAAGGAGCGCCATCGGTTCCAAATTGCCTCAACGATCCGGGGTTCATCCAGCTCGGAGGTAGCAGCGGATCGGGAGGATTTGTTCGGCACACGGTCCGGAAGCCCAAAGGAGGAGCGAGCTATATGATCCGAGTGAACGGCGAGAAACACTACGCGCACATCCCTGAGGTCCTAGAGCCGCCGGACCTGATTGAGATCCAGCATCGATCGTTCCGGTGGTTCATCGAAGAGGGTTTAAAGGAGCTCTTCGACGAGATCTCCCCCGTCGAGAGCTTGAACGGCCAGATGCGCCTGTATTTCCCGGGCAACAACCCGGTGGCCAAGCAGCTGAAGCTGCGCTATTGGTTCGACGAGCCCAAGTATACGGAGCTGGAATGCCTGGAGCGGGATCTCACCTACGGCCGCGGGATGTGGGTCCAGGTGGCCCTGATCGTGGCCGGGCGGGAGCCCATGGTGAAGGATGTTTTCTTCGGGGAGCTCCCGTGGATCACGCGCAACGGAACGTTCATCTATAACGGCACCGAGCGGGTGGTGGTCTCTCAGCTGATCCGCTCGCCCGGCGTCTACTTCAGCACGGAGGAGGATCCCACCCTGGGCCGCCCCTTGGCGATGGCCAAGCTGATCCCAGACCGAGGGGTATGGTTGGAGTTCGAAACCCGGCGCAACGATCTGCTGATCCTTCGCTTCAACCGGCGCCGCACGGTGCCGGCCACGCTCTTCCTGCGGGCCCTGGCTGCCCTGGACGATGGGATCAGCCAGATCCTGACGGAGGGCACCGACGAGGAGCTGCTGGAGCTCTTCAAGGATGTGGACGTCCATCCGGATCACCCGTATATCCTCAGCACCATCCGCCAGGAAGGCCGGTTGGAGCCTCGGGAGGGCCGCACCATCGCCCAGGAGGCGTTGATCGAGTTCTTCCGCCGGCTGCGCCCGGGCGACCCACCGACGCTGGAGAACGCCCACTCGTTCCTGGTGGCCCAGCTCTTCGATCCCCATCGGTACGATCTGCATCGGGTCGGCCGGTATAAGATGAACCGGCGGCTGGAGCTCTCCATTCCGATCCACCATCGCACGATCACCAAGCAGGATATCGTCGCCATCATTAAGGAGCTCATCCGCATCAACAACGGGGTGCGGCCGCCGGATGATATGGACCATCTGGGGAACCGGCGGGTGCGCACGGTGGGCGAGCTGATCCAGGCCAAGATGCGGGTGGGGCTGCGCCGGATGGAGCGGGTGATCCAGGAGCGGATGAGCATCGCCGACCC
>DATMAC010000142.1:0-7616 GCA_035573655.1 Thermoflexus sp. | reverse complement strand
CCGCCTCCCTCGTCACCCGCAGGTCCCTTCTGCGGGCCAGGCGCTCGCTTCCCCCGATTTACGCCCTTGCACCCTTCATCTCACCCTCCCTTATCATTGGGATACCGTTCTGAAGCCAAGTATAACAAACTTCTGCCGAATGGAGCACCCACGTAGGGGCGCCCCTTGTGGGCGCCCTTATAGGCCCCTTGGGGGCGCCCTCATCGGCAGGCCCAAGCAAAATCGGCATCCACGTCCTTTGTAGGGGCACCCCTTGTGGGGTGCCCCTACATCGCTGAAATCCCATGGGAAAGATCGTTCCCACCCGTTGAGACAAGAACCGCCATTTGCATTATGATTCATAGTAAGGAGCGATCACGGCTAGGCCATCTATCGGATCTTCGGAAAGGGGGCGTGGTGAAGCGAGCGCGCGTTCTTCAAGAGCTGCGGGAGGTTTTCGGGCCCCACGGGGTGCTTTGGGAAGATCACCACCTGCTCCTCTATGAATACGATGCCTCGATCGACAAGGGACGCCCCGACTTCGTGGTCTTCCCCACCTCCACCGAACAGGTCGTCGCCGCGGTCCGCATCGCGAACCGTTACGGGTTGCCCATTGTGGTGCGGGGCGCTGGGACCGGGTTGAGCGCCGGCGCGGTGGCCGACCAGGGCGGCCTCATGATCGTCACCACCCGTATGCGCCGCATCCTGGAGATCGACCCGGTGAACCTGCGCGCCGTGGTCCAGCCCGGCGTGGTGAACATCGCGGTCTCTCAGGCCGCCGCGGCCTACGGCTTGTATTATGCGCCGGACCCCTCGAGCCAGAAGGCCTGCACCATCGGCGGCAATATCGCGGAGAACGCCGGCGGCCCCCATTGCCTGGCCTACGGGGTGACCACCAACCACGTTATGGGCCTGGAGGTGGTGCTCCCGGACGGCGAGGTGATCGAGACGGGGGGCGCGATCTGCGACTGGCCGGGCTACGACCTCACCGGCCTGATCGTCGGCTCGGAGGGCACGTTGGGGATCGTCACGAAAGCGGTTCTCCGCCTGCTGCCCATGCCGGAGGCCGTGGTGACCCTGCTCGCCGTCTTCGACACCGTGGACCAGGCCAGCGAGGCGGTGTCGGCGATCATCGCCGATGGCACGATCCCGGGGGCCATTGAGATGATGGACCACACGGCGATCCAGGCGGTGGAGAGCGCCAAGCGCTGCGGTTACCCCATGGACGCCGGTGCCGTGTTGCTGATCGACGTCGAGGGCCTGCCGGAAGGCTTGGAGGACCTCGCCCGCCATATCGCCCGTCTCTGCGAACACTTCGACCCTCGCGAAGTTCGGATCGCCACGGACCCCGTCGAACGCGAGCGCCTGTGGTCCGGCCGCAAAGGGGCCTTCGGGGCGATGGGCCGGCTGGCCCCCAGCTACCTTGTCCAGGACGGCGTGGTGCCGCGGGATCAGCTGCCGAAAGTCCTTCGTCAGATTCAGGAGATCGGCCAACGCTACGGCCTCACCATCGCCAACGTGTTCCACGCCGGCGACGGCAACTTGCATCCTCTCATCCTCTTCGACGAACGGGACCCCGAACTCACCCGGCGCGCTGTGGAGGCCGGGGCGGAGATCATCCGGGTCTGTGTAGAAGCCGGCGGCACGCTGACCGGCGAGCACGGGGTCGGGCTTGAAAAGCGAGATCTGATGCCCCTGCTCTTCTCGCCGGCGGACCTGGAGGCGATGGTCCGCATCAAGGCGGCCTTCAACCCGGAGAACCGGCTGAACCCGTGCAAGATGTTCCCCTCCACCAAGATGTGCCTGGAAACGTGGAGCCGCCGCAAGGCCTGGATGGCCGAGCCCATCCGCTATCGGAAGGCGCCGGCTCCGGCGGAACCGGAGGAGGAGCTGTGGATTTAATGGAACGCTATCGCCTGAACGGAATGGTCCCCCAAGCCGTGCGGCAACCGGAGACGGTGGAGGAAGCGGCCGAGGTTCTGCGGGAGGCCGCCCACTCCGGATGGGCCGTGGTGCCCTGGGGAAGCGGCGCGCATCAAGGCTTCGGCCACACGCCCACCCGCTACGACCTCGCGCTGGATTTGACGCGCCTCTCCCGGATCCTGCGCCATCGCCCGGCCAACTTGACCATCCGGGTGGAAGCGGGGATCCGCCTGTCGGATCTCAACGCGGCGTTGGCGGCGCACGGCCAGTGGCTCCCCTTGGATCCCCCTTTCGGGGATCAGGCGACCATCGGAGGGATCCTGGCGGCGGGCCTGAGCGGGCCGCTCCGGGCCCGCTACGGCACCGCGCGGGACCTGTTGATCGGCATCCGCGTGGCGCTGGCCGATGGGACGCTGATCCAAGGTGGGGGCGAGGTGGTGAAGAACGTGGCCGGATACGATCTCCCCAAGCTGTTCCACGGCGCGCTGGGCACCCTCGGGGTGATCGTGGAAGCCGCGTTCAAGCTGTGGCCGCGGCCGAAGACGGAGACCACCTGGGCCTTCAGCTTCGCCCGGCCAGAAGACGCCCTGCCCCTGACCTTGGCCATGCTCCGTCACCCCGGGTTCCCGCTGGCGGTGGAAGTCCTGAACGACCGGGCGTGGGAAGCGTTGCGGAGGGCGCTCCCGCTCCCCGAGGATCCCAGCGCCCGGATTTGGGTGTTGGTGCGGGCGGGGGGATGGCCGGCCCAGGTGGAACGCCTGGGGCGCGACGCGGCCGCTGCGGCCGAGCGAGCGCGGGTGCGGGAGCGCCTCCCGGAGGCGACCGCCACCGCCCTCTGGCCTCAGGTCCCATCCATCGGGATCGTCGCCCCCGCAGAGGTCGAGGGGGCGTTGGGGGTGCGTCTGGGGCTGCTACCCGCCCAGCTGGCGGAAGGCGTCCGCGCGCTGGAGACGGCCTCGGAGATCCCTGCAGTCTGGCGGGCCCATGGGACGCTGGGTTTGATCTACGCCCGGGCGGAAGGGCCACTGGAAGCGCTCCTCCAATGGGCCAGCGCCCTTCGATCGTTCGCCCTCGCCCGGGGCGGGCATTTCACCATCCTGGGAGGGCCGGAGCCGGTGAAGCAAGCCCTGGGCCTCTGGGCTCCCCTCCGCCCGGAGGTCGCCGTGATGCAGCGGATCAAGGCCCAGCTGGACCCCGAAGAGCGGCTGAACCCCGGACGCCTGGGGTGGGCGTAATAGATCCCTGTAGGGGCGCCCCTTGTGGGTGCCCCTACAGGGTAGGCCGTACCGGCCCCATATCTTGCACCAGCCCGAGCGCGCATCGAATTCGTGAGGGCGAGGAATGACCTGCACGTTCTGTCGGATCCTACGCGGCGAGATCCAGGCATGTGTGATCTTGGAGGACGAGATCTCCATTGCCTTCCTGGACCATCGCCCGCTGTTCCCGGGGCATTGCCTGCTGGTCCCCCGAGATCATTACGAGACCCTGATGGATCTGCCTCCGGACATGGTCGGGCCGCTGTTCCAGAACGCGCGCCTGTTGGCGCAGGCGATGGAGGTCGGCCTGGGGGCGGAGGGATCGTTCGTGGCGATCAACAACCGGGTGAGCCAGAGCGTGCCGCATCTCCACATCCATGTCGTGCCCCGACGCAAAGGGGATGGTCTACGAGGGTTCTTCTGGCCGCGGCATCGCTACGCCAGCGAAACGGAGATGATGGAGGTCGCTCAGAAACTGCGCCAAGCGATCGCTTATTTACGGGAGAAAGTGTGATCTCCTCCGGATGGCCCAGGCGGAACCGAAGACCCGCAAGTGAAGGTCAACAAGAAAAAACGGGCGCTAAAGCGCCCTACTACGAACAAAAACTTCGTTCGTAGTAGGGCACTTCAGTGCCCGTCCTATGCGTCAGACAAAGAACAAGTCTCCACTCGCCGAATGGCGCGTGAAAGGCCCTCCCGGCCATCAAACGCTATGAAGAGGCAGAGGGTTGGTCCCAGGTGTTCCTAGGACGAAAACCGTTCCGGGAGATCAGGGGCGACTGGAAAGATCCCGTTCGGGAACCTTAGAACCGCCGATGCGGAAAACGAACAACGCGATGACGCACCCTAGGCTCTCAGCCTCCCTCATTCGAAGGAGGTGAAAAAGATGGCCTCATCCATCGAAGCGCCTGTAGCGCATCGCCCTGCTCCGGCTCTGGTGGGGTTCACCTTGGACCACCCGCCGGATTACGCGGAAATCCTCCGTTGCACCCATTGCGGGCTCTGCCTGAATCAGTGCCCCACCTTCCGGGTGCTGGGCTGGGAGCCGGATTCCCCCCGCGGGCGCATCTACCTGATGCGGGCGGTGGCCGAGGGGCGCCTGGAGATCAACCCGGACTTTCAGGAGCATATGGAGGTGTGCCTCGCCTGTCGGGCGTGTCAAACCGCATGCCCGGCCACGGTCCAGTTCGGCCGTCTGGTGGAGGCCGCCCGTTGGCAGATCCGGCAGACCCACCCGATGCGCCCCACCGAGCGGTTGCTGCGGGCGTTGGCCTTCGGCCTGATCCTCTCCCATCCCACCGTCTTGAGCCTCCTCTCCCGCGGGCTCTGGGTTTACCAGGCCACCGGGCTCCAGCGTGCGCTTCGACGGACCGGCTGGATACAGCGCATGCCGCGCGCCCTTCGGACAATGGAAAGCATGCTGCCGGAGCGCATCCCCACACGGTTCTTGGCCACCGGTCGGGTCTACCCGGCGATCGGGGAGCGGCGGGGGCGCGTCGCCCTGTTGGCGGGGTGCGTGATGCGCACCCTGTTGGCCTCGACCCAAGAGGCCACCATCCGGGTCCTCACCCGCCAGGGGTTCGAGGTAGTGATCCCCAGCGGCCAGGTCTGCTGCGGCGCCCTCCATGTGCACGCCGGGGAGCGCGAACGCGCCCGGGCGTTGGCCCGACGGAACATCTCCGCTTTCATGCGGGAGGAAGTAGACGCCATCTTGGTCAACGCTGCCGGCTGCGGCGTAGCGATGAAAGAATATGGAGAGCTGCTCCGCGATGACCCGCGCTGGGCGGAGGCCGCTCAAGCCTTCAGCGCCAAGGTGCGGGACGTGACCGAGTTCCTGGACGCCGTCGGCCTCCGGCCCCTTCCACGATGCCTATCCGGACGGATCGTCTATCAAGATCCGTGTCATCTCGCCCACGGCCAGGGCGTGCGGGCCCAGCCCCGGCGCTTGCTCCAAGCCGCCGGGCTGACGGTCCTCGAGCTGCCCGATGGGGATCTCTGCTGTGGCAGCGCCGGGATCTACAACGTGACCCACCCGGAGATCGCGGGCGCGCTGCTTGCGGAGAAGGTAGACCAAATCCGTCGGATCGCCCCCGAGCGGGTGGTGACCGCCAACGCCGGTTGCATGCTCCAGCTCGCGATGGGCCTCCGCCAGGCCGGCCTGACGATCCCGGTCCAACACGTCATCGAGGTCCTCGATGAAGCAGGGGGCGGGACCCCCGACACCTGACCCGAGAGGGGCGGGTGGCTTCCCCGCCGCCCTGGACGTGGATGGGAAGATCCTGAGGACCGCGCGGGACGGGCAGTCGATCCTCCCTACAACCTCTCTGCGTTGCTCCCACCTACCTCACGGCGCTCCCACCAGCTTGCATTCTTTAGGCCGCGCCTCGACCGTTTTCCCTCACCACTCTAAGGGCTCCCTTGGCACCGCTCCTCAAAATGGCCTGTTCAGGGGACCCAAAATGGCCCAAATGGGGGATGACAAGCTTGCCTGGTCCTCCCAAAATCAAGAGCAACCCTAGAGCACAGAAGGAGAGGCAGGTCAGGCGCTGCTTTACCTACCCTAAAGACGTTTGCCCAACGCTGGAGGTGGACTGTGGGAGGATGGGGGCAACGGGAACGCGATGCGTGTGGGATCGGGCTGTTGGCCCGCCCGGGCGGGCCGGCGGACCATGAGCTGCTCACCATGGCCCTTTGGGCGCTCCAACGGATGTCGCACCGGGGGGCGACGGCGGATGATGGGTTGACTGGGGACGGCGCGGGGGTGCTCACCGCGCTCCCTCGCCGGTTGTTCCTTCGTTTCCTGGAGTCGCAACGGATCCGCCCGCCGGCCCCCACCCGCCTGGCGGTTGGGATGATGTTCCTGCCTCCGGAGCCGGAGGCTCGAGAGGCCGCCCGGGCGCTGGCCCAGGAAGCTTTCCTTGGGGAAGGCTTCGCCCTCCTCGCCTGGCGCCCGGTGCCCATTCAACCGACGGCGCTGGGCCCGAGGGCCCAAGCCACGTGCCCCTTCATCGTTCAGGCGATTCTAGCCGATGAGCGAGGGGACACTCCGGAGGGGATCGACCGCCGCCTGTATCGCGCCCGTCGTCGGATCGAGCGCGCTGCGGCCGAGAAGAGGCTGACGATGTATATCGCTTCCGCCTCCTCCCGCACCATCGTCTACAAGGCCCTCGTTCTGGCCCGTGACCTCGACCGGTTCTACCCGGATCTGAAGGATCCCGATTTCGAGACGGACTTCGTCATCTTCCACCAGCGGTTCAGCACCAACACCCTTCCGGCCTGGACGCGGGCCCAGCCCTTCCGAACCCTCTGCCACAACGGGGAGATCAACACCCTCCAAGGGAACATCAACAGCATGCGCGCCCGGGAGGCCGCCCTCGCCTCACCCGTATGGGGGGAAACGCTGGCGGATCTGCGGCCGATCATCGATCCCAGTGGCTCCGACTCGGCGATGCTGGATAACGTCGTGGAGTTCATGGTCCACTCCGGCTATGACATCCGCCATGCCCTGCGGATGCTGATCCCGGAGGCCTGGGAGAAGTCCCCGGACCTCGAGGAGGCGGCCCGCGGGTTCTATGCATACCATCAGGGCTTGATGGAGCCATGGGATGGCCCGGCGGCCGTTCTGTTCACCGATGGCCGCTTCGTCGGCGCGCTGCTGGATCGCAACGGCCTCCGACCGTTGCGGGTGCTGCGCACCGTGGACGGCCTGCTCTACTGCGGCTCGGAGATTGGCGCCCTGGAGGTTCCCCCCGAACGCATCCTCCAGCTCGGCCGTCTCGGGCCCGGCCAGATGCTGGCGGCCGACCTTCGCACCGGCCGGGTCCAGGATCCCGTTTCCCTGCGCGCGGAGCTCAGCGCCCGCCGTCCATATGCGGAGTGGATCCGCCGCCATCGGGTGCACTTTTCAGAACCCCCGAGGGCGCCCGCGCTCTCGGATCCCGAATCCCTTCTCCGACGGCAGATCGCCTTCGGCTACACAGCCGAGGAGCTGGCCCTGATCCTTCGCCCGATGGCCCGGACCGGCCAGGAGCCTATCGGATCGATGGGGGACGATACCCCACTGGGGATGCTCTCCGAGTGGCCCCGGCCGCTGTATAACTTCTTCAAGCAGCGGTTCGCTCAGGTGACGAATCCGCCCATTGATCCCCTGCGGGAGACCCGGGTGATGTCCCTGACGGTGCTCCTGGGGGAGCGGGCCAATCTGCTGGCGCCGGATGAGCGAGCCGCCCGGTTGATCGAGCTGCCCGGTCCCATCCTCACCCCTGCCCAACTGGAGGCGTTGGAGTGCCTCCCGGACCCCAACTTCCGATCCGTCCGATTGCCCATCCGCTGGCCGATCCGCGAGGGGGCGGCCGGCCTGCGCCGGGCCCTGGAGGATCTGTGTCGGGCGGCAGAACAGGCTATCGCCGACGGATGTCACCTACTGATCCTGAACGATGAAGGGGTGGATCCCGAGCA
>DATMAC010000141.1:0-29550 GCA_035573655.1 Thermoflexus sp. | reverse complement strand
GGGGCCCTTCCATCTCCTCACGAAAGCGCCGAACCAAATAGAACCAGGCGGAATAGTTTACGGAGAAACGACCCTTCGAGGGGTTGGGGACTGTCAAAGGCGGTCTCACCCACCCCAAAATTTAAAGACCGCGAGGGAAGCGGATCAATGGAGGGAAAGCCGGAACGCCAGGTGAAAGGACGAGAGAGGTCGGATCAGCGCGAGCTGTTCTCACAAGCGATCTCTCCGAACGGCCACCTCCCCCTGGAGGCCCGGGTGGAGGCGTTGCTCTTTGTGGCTGAGGATCCTCCCTCCATCGCCCAGCTTGCCCGCGCCCTCAAGGTTCCCCCGGAGGCGGTGGAGGAGGCCCTGAATACCCTTCAAGAGCATCTGAAGACGCGCGGGCTTCGACTTCAGCGCATGGGGGATCGGGTGCAGCTGGTCACCGCCCCAGAGGCAGCCGAGGATGTCCGGTGTTTCCTGGGCCTGGAGACCGCGCCCCGTCTTTCGACGGCGGCCCTGGAGACCCTGGCCATCATCGCCTATCGGCAGCCGATCACCCGCGCGGAGATCGAAGCCATCCGCGGTGTAAACTGCGACGGGGTCCTGCGGACCCTGTTGGCCAGGGGGTTGATCGAGGAAGTGGGTCGGGCAGAGGGCCCGGGCCGCCCGATTCTGTACGGAACGACTTTTCTCTTCCTCCAACACTTTGGGCTGCGCTCGTTGGATGAGCTCCCTCCCCTGGACGGCGCGGAAGCGGCAGGGACGGGATCCTGACCCCCCATTTCCATCCCTTGGCGGCCGTCAATTTGGATGAGGAATGTCAGCTTTAAATTGTGACATTTATCACTACTTGGTCGATCCGGCTCTAATTTATGATAAAGCTGCAAGCAGCGCCATCGCCGCCCACTCCACTGGCGTTCGCTTGCCCTGGCCCCTCCTTTCCTGCTGCGGCCCGGCTCGGACCAGACCGAGACCGGGCCGCATGCATTTTTGGGGTTTCATGGAGTTTGGGGGCTGAGCCGGGCGCCTTCGGCGCCCGGCTCAGCCCCCAAACTACTTTCCCCTCTCGACAGACAAATCCCTAGCGCTCCGCCCGGACCCTCGGCGTGCGTCCAACCCAGATCCCCAAGATCCAGCCGTAGATCAGATGGGCGAGAGCGAAGGAGGGCCAATCGACATACCGCGCCATCACCGGGTTGAAGATCGGGAGGATGACAAACGTGGCGGCCAACCAAAGAAGCGGACCGACGATCACGGCCCATAGTAAGGGCGGTCCAGGCAGGGTCGGCAGGATCATGGCGTAGAGGGCCCCCAATCCGCTGGAGAGCAAACCATGCAGGATCAGCCCGGCGAAAAGCGCGGTCGGATGAAACTGCATGAGACCCTCCATGGGCGCTCCCTGGAGCTCCCGAACGAGCGTGGCTCCGATGAGGTTCACCGGTAGCCAAATCCCCCGGCCGGAGTACAAACCGTATCCAAGGGCGACGCCAACCATAGCGGTGCCTCCGGCCAGCCCCCCGATCACCCCCGCCCGATACGGGATGATCTCCGCTGGCCATCCGGTTCCGATCTCCTCCATGCGCAGCGCCTCGCCGATTTGTTTCCACCATCGTGCCATGGCCTAGCTTCCTGGAGTGCTGAACCTTGGCCTGCTGAGCGGACACCTTCAATAAGGTGATACGCAGCAAGGGACGCAACGGATGTTGAATGCAGGATTCGCGTCCACCGGTCGTCCAATGCCAGGGGAACCAGTAGCTTGCAACTTGAGCTCACTGAAGTTCGGACACGAGTTGGGATATCGGGTGGGTGGGGTCCTCACCCTGTCTCCATGGGCTGCGTTGCGATTCAAGTTAATGTTTCATTTTGGGTTTTCTGGGGCTGGGCCGGGGGCCTTCGGCCCCCGGCCCAGCCCCAGAAAAATTTTGGAAGAATCCCTTGTCCTAACTGATGTTCGAACCTCACGAGCTCACCGTTTGACAAACACACAGAAAAATGAGATTACCCAGACTGCTTCCACTTCCACACTACCGATAGGGAGGACGTTCCACCCTTAGGGAAGGAAGAGGTGCTATTTGTGTCCGCCACCGATGGCCCGGCGGTGGGCAGGGTGAATTGATTGTTCCCACTCCTGCTGCTGCCATACGAGTAGAAACCGAGCGAACTGTTCTTTGAACTCCTCTAACGTCCAGCCCGTGAGGGATCGAAATCGCAGGGGCTTCGACTGAAGAATCTCCACATGAAGTACAGCTAGTCCTCCAAAAGGAATGGTTTTAGCTTAAAGTACAACAGGTCTATTCTATCTTTACAACAGAGCAACCTAAGCAAATAGCTTAAACTATTCCGTGGAGGTGAATGATGAAGCCGAAAATCAGATATATGGGAGTCTTGGGGCTCCTCCTGAGTTTCCTCCTCAGCCTGGGGAGCGGCTCGGCTTTCTCCCGAGTCTATTCTCCATCCCAACCTTCTGAAACCTCCTTCCCAGCCCTCCGGTATACGCAACGAGGGCCCCTGATCATCCGCCCGACCCAGAGTGGCGTCTCCCGACCCGCCGCGTGGGTCGCCGAACACTGGACCGAGCTGGTCTCCGCGCCTTCGGAGCAAGAGCGCCAGCTTCGTGAAAAGCTGCAAGAGATCCTTCCCTTGCCGATCCCCCGAGACAAACTCCGGCCCCATTACAAGCCTTCAGCGGCTCCAGTGCCTCCTCGGCCGGCCTCGTCAGTGCAGCCGGCAGTCGCGGCTCCGCCGCCGAGCGGCTCCTTTGAGGGTTTAAACAACTATGACAACATCCTAGGCGGCATCGGCTTTCAGGTCTTGCCGCCGGACGTCAACGGCGATGTCGGTCTGAATCACTACGTCGAATTTGTCAATCTTGTCATGAGAATTTACAGCAAGAGCGGCATGCCCCTGTCGCCTCCCTTCCCCCTGAGCGCGATCTTCGCCTCCGCTGGCTTCACAGGCCCCTGCGCCTCGTTCGACGACGGCGACCCCATCGTGCTGTACGATCAGTTCGCCGACCGGTGGTTCCTGTCCCAGTTCTATGTTACGGATGCTGTCAACAATACGGGACCCAGCCGACACTGCGTCGCCATCTCCCAGACGGGCGATCCCCTGGGGGCTTACTACGTGTACGAGTTCATCTGGCCGGACTTTCCGCCGAATCCAGACAACGCCCACATCTTTATGGACTATCCTCACCATGCAGTATGGGCGCCTGACACGTACTGGATGACGGCCCACGAGTTCGATGTGACCGGCACGCAGTGCCCCTTCATTTACTGCGCCCAAGCAGTCGCCGCCCTGGAACGCAACAAGATGCTCGTCGGGGACCCCACGGCCTCGATGGTCTACTTCGGCATCATGGCGGCGCCTCCGTCGGGCGTGGACCTGACGAATGTTGGGGGCGTCCTGGCGGCGGACATCGAGGGACCCTACCCGATCCTTCTCGGTAGTCAGCCGGCGCCGGGCATCTTCCTCGAATGGATTGCCGACGAGTACGGCTCCCCCACGGATGCCTTGAATGTTTACAAGTTCATCATCGACTGGTCGAATCCGGCGGCCGCCGACTTCGTCCTGGATGCAACCCTGCCTGTCGCCCCGTTTGACCCCCGGAGCCCCACCGGTCGGGACGACATCCCCCAGCCCGGCGTCTCGACGAGCGCCTACCTCGACTCCATCTCGGACCGTCTCATGCACCGGGTCGTTATCCGCAACCGGCTGTCTCAGGTCCTGATCGGGGCCAACCATACGGTGTGTGCCCCGGGCCTGACGCCGGCGCAATGCACAACGGTCGGCCAGTATCGGGCTGCCGTGCGGTGGTATATCCTAAACTACAATCCTACGACCGGTGCGGTCACCCTTGCCGACCAAGGCACTTACGTCGGCAACCCGCCCGATACCCACAGCCGGTGGATGGCCAGCGTGACCTTCGACAAAGGCGGAAGATTCTGCGTGAGTTACAGTGTCTCCAGCACGAGCGTTTATCCGAGCATCCGCTACGCCTGCCGTGAGCCAGGAGATCCGCCGGGGACCCTGGGTCCAGAAGCGGAACTCCAGGCCGGTTCAGCGTCCCAGACGCATACGGCCAGCCGATGGGGCGACTACAGCATGATCAGTATCGACCCGGTCGACGATTGCACATTCTGGCCGATTCATGAATACTACACGACGTCCAACCCAACCGGTTGCTCAACGTCGGCTTGCTGGCATACACGGTTTGGGTTCTTCAAGTTCCCTGCCTGTGATGCGTTTAGGACATATATGCCAACAGTGTTCAAGGAATCTGTTGGGCCATAAACGGTATTCTTAGGGGCGGAAAGGCCATGGCCTAAGGCCTTTCCGCCCCTCATATGGATGAGCCAAGAGAGATACCTTAGGCTCCCTGCCTTCGCTGCAGATGAATATATAGAGCTACCGCATAATTCCTGGGAGGGTTTTTGGGGCTGAGAAGGCCACCGAAGGAGGCCTTCCCAGCCCCATTTTTTCTTCCCCCCACGCCCCGAAGAGCCAGGAAGAGAAAACTCTCCTGAGACCTATCAGCCGGTGCCCGCACCGGGGGAGGAGGATTTCAAGCCAGCCCGCCCATCAGCGATCCACCGAGGCGGCATTGAACTGACCCATCGTCGAGATCCGTGATATCCAGGACGTCTTGGCGGCCCACACCAAGGGTTACACCGGGACAGGGGTGATCGCGGCAGTGGTGGATACCGGCGTGGACTTCGGCCATCCGGACCTCCAGGGCACCCAGGCCCGCATTCCCTCCGGCCCCTACGCCGGCTGGCCCTTCGCTTATAACCCCCTCTTCGGCATCTTCTACGCCTTGGAATATCCCACCATCGGGCCGGATACCTAACTGGGATTGGGTAACATGGACCTGGTACGCCCACACCTTGCCGGTGGAAACCCCCACCTGCAACGGCGTCGCCTGCACGGCCAATCTGACCATTGATACAGCTTCCAGTATGACCCTCCCTTTCGTCTGGCGTGATATCTCCAAGAGCGGCCAGTACTCTTACACCGTGCATCTAGACTTCTCTACCACCTCTTGGCCGGCTACTATCTCGGTCCGGGCTATGCGTCGGCCGATGTGACTCTTGCCGCGGTCATCGTGGCCGATGAGAGCACTGCCGGGGTTTATGACACGGTCTACGTGGATGTGGACTTTGACCAGGACCTCACCGCTGAGAAGCCCATGCGCAAGGGGGACGAACTGGCCAGGGCAGACCTCTACGACGCCGCCGCGACCAACTTCGGCTACTGGGTGGAACCGGCCCAGTGAGTGGCCGGGAACTACCACGGAGCCGAAACTCGGCCTTCCCCGCCATCATGCACCCCGGCGATACGGCGGCCAAGACCTTCACTATCCACAACACATGTACCGGTACGTACTCTGCGAACCTCGCAGACGCCATCCTCCAGGTGGAGTTCTTCACCACCACCTACACGATCACCGAAGGGCTGGGCGTCCTGGCCTACGGCCTGAGCCAGCCGCAGTCCTGGAGCGGCGTGAACCTGCCTCCGGCTTCCGGTGTATGCAATGGGTCCTACTCGTTCTCGGTCGCCAACGGCGGGCTGATCGAGGCCACGGCGTGGAGCACGAACATCGCCGACATCGACCTCTACCTGTACAGGGGGAGTACCCTGATCGCCTCCTCCACCACACCCACGGCCTGGGAGCCGGTGCGGGTGAAGCGGCCACCGGATGGGAGCTATCAGGTCTGCGTGGACAACTGGTCCGGCACACCCGGCACCTTCAACCTGGTCCTGCAGGTCATCCAGGGCACCGATCTGGTGATCAGCGGCGTGCCAACCGGGGTTATCGCCCCCAACACGCCAGTCACCTTCACGGTGACCTTCACCAAGACGGCAACGTTCGGCACCACCTGGGAGGGCTTGCTCTACATCGGCCCAGCCTCGACCCCGACAGTGGTGGAGGTCCCTGTCACCATCCGCACGGTGCCTCGCGCGACAATCTACCTGCCGCTGGTGATGAAGAAAGCCAGTCCATAGACGCCCCGAGCATAAAGGCGGCGGTCACCTTGGAGGTGACCGCCACCTTTTATATGGACTCCACCACCTCCCGGGGGACCAGATATCGCTCAACCGGCTCCCCATCCGGAAGGCGGGCGGCCAGGGTCCGCCAGAGGCGGCGGGCTTCCTCCCGCACAGCCTCTAAGGCGCGAACCTCCCCCGCGGCCCGGAGCAATTTCCCCAGCGCAATCCGGCTCATCAGCGCGGCCGGCCGGAACCCTGCCGCGTCCGCCCACCGGCTGGCCTCCTCCAGAACCGGGCGGGCTTCCTCCGGATGGCCGACCGCCCGGGCCCAGCGCCCGGCCTCCACGGCGGCGTGCACGAATTCCACCACCAACCCCCGGCGCCCCGTGTATTGAAGCGCCTGCTCCAGCACGGACCGGGCTTCGTCGAAGCGCCCGCGCAGGCGCGCCAGGCGGGCTTCCCCGACCAGCCCCACGCTCCGGGCCACCGCATCGACCGCCCGCCCCTGGGCCAAGGCTTCGTCGAGCAACGCCGTCGCCCGCTCGAGATCCCCTCGGGCCAGAAAAACCATCCCCAGGCCGATTTGAGCGCTCAGGCGGTGCGCTCGAAGGGCGGATTGACCCTTCAACAGGGTCAGCACGCTCTGGAACTGGGCCTGGGCCTCCTCTAGCTGGCGTGCCCGCAGCGCGAGGTATCCTTGAAAGATCCGCGCCCAGATGGTGCTCCAGTCCATCTCCGGGACCCGCCGGGCCAGCTGCAGTCCCTTGTTCAGCCAGGCCTGGGCGTCGGTGAAATCCCCACGTAGGTCCTGCAGATAAGCCATCAGATTGCAGCTCATCACCACATGAGGCCATTGCGCCGTGGCCTCCGCGATGGCCAACGCCTGATGCAGGCATGCCTCCGCAGGCTCCGACATCCCCTGCAACGTTAAGATCCATCCGTAAAGGTTCAGCAGCAACGGCGCCTGTTCCGGTGCCGTGGCTTCCGCCAACTCCACCCAGGGCCGACCCCACAAGGGAGGAGCGGGTTGGAAAAACCCCTCCCCCGAAGGAGATGCGACAACTTCCTCCCCGAAGACCAGCTCCAGGCGATCCAACAAATCCGTCTCGGCGAGGCTGAGGGCGGCCGCAAACTGGGCCCGGATCTCCCCCGCCAGATCCCCGGCTTCCTCCAGCCGGCCGAGCATGGCCAGCGTGGTCATCAGCCGGCGGGCCGCGTTCAGCGCATGGACCCGGTCTCCATGGGTTTCCGCCCATTCCCGGAATCGTGTGTAGGTCTCGACGATGCCCTCCCAATCCCCCAACGCCTCGAGGGCCATCCCACGCCCCAGATAGGCCCGCCGGATCCATTCCGCCAGACCTTCTTTATGCGGGCTCAGGCTGGCCGCGGACAGGGCTTCATCGTAATGGCGCACCGCCTGTCGGAACCCGTACGCCTGTCGAGCGTGATCGCCGGCCTCCACCGCATAGCGCACCATCGCCGGGAGCGCGGATCGGCCCGCGCGCTGGAAGTGATAGGCGATCTCGACGCTGTAGGGGCCCGGATGGGGTCCGTACAGAGCAGCCAGCGCTTCCGCCAAGCGCAGATGCTGACGTCGTCGAACCACCGGGGGAATGGCCTCATAGATGACACGGCGGACGACCTCGTGCACAAACGAGAGGCGGTCCTCCGAATCCTCCTGGAGGAAATGCCGATCCAGCAGGATCCGGAGATAGGGCTCCGGATCCGGCGGGCCGACCAGCTCCAGCCACTGAACAGGGAAAGCCCGTCCGATCACGGCGGCGATCTCCAGGATCTCCCGAGCCTGCTCCGGCAGGCGGGCGATGCGGTCCGCGATCAGCGCCCGCAGGGAGGAGATCGCCGCCGGCCCTTCCAGGTAGCGCTCCAGGGTTTCCCGCCGGAATGGTTCCCCCATCCCCAACGCCGCCCGCAGCAGCTCGGCCGTGAAGAGGGCGTTCCCCTCCGTCAAGCTATAAAGGCGATGGGCAAGATCCTTCAGGCGCTCCGGGGGCTCCCCGCTCCACTGGGCCAGCCAGCGGGTGATGGCCTCCACAGGCAGACGCCCGACACGGATCCAACGGCCGATCCCCTCCCGACGTAACGTCTCCAGCAGATGACTGACCTCCCGCCCCTCGGGCTCCTCCTCCGGCGTATGCACCAGCAGCAGCACGAGGGAATGTCGGGACGCCCGCCGGGCCAGGCGGCCCACCACCGTTAGGGTGGCCTCGTCGGCCCAGTGCAGATCATCCGCGAACACGACCAGCGGGTGCTGATCCGCCAAGGTGATGATCAGGTTGGAAAAGCTGTCAACCAGACGGTGCCGGTTTTCCTCCGGCGTGGTCTCCGGAACGCTGGGCAGGTTCGAATAAATCAGGTGCAGGGAAGGGATCAGCCGGGCCACCTGAGCCAGCGCGAAGGTCGGCAGCCTCCTCCGCCGATCCTCTGGAAGCTGGCTCAACAGGCGGCGCAGGCCTTCCGCTAGGCATGAGAAGGGAAGTGTGCGTTCGATGAAGAGGCCGCGGACGTGGAGGACATCCGCATCCGGGGCGAAGCGGCGGATCGCCTCCACCGCCAGGCGGGTTTTGCCAGCCCCCGGCTCCCCGATCAGGATCGCTACGCCTCCATGTCCCTTAGGGAATCCTCCGAAGACTTCCTGCAGACGCTCAAGCTCCCCCTCCCGCCCGACGAAGATCTCCCCCGCGCGCCCTTCCGGGATGGGGAGATCCTGAACCGGCCGCGGAGCGCCCAAACGGGCGGGCTGGAGCTCGCCCCGGAGGAGCGCCTCATAAAGGGCACGGGTGGGAGGGGAAGGTTCCACCCCAAAGGCTTCCCGCAGCACCTGACGGCAACGCTCATAAGTGCTCAGCGCCCCCGCGATATCCCCAACCGCGATTTGATAGCGCATCAGGGCCCGATAGGCCGGTTCCCGGAATTCGTCCAGCATGAGCACCCGCCGGCAGAGGGGGATGGCTTTCTCGGGGGTGCCTGCACCGGCCAGGAGCTCCGCCAGATCCAGCGCCGCTTCGATGAATCGCTCCCGCAGCCGCTCCCGTTCCGCCAGCGCCCACTCCGCATAGGGGTCCTCAATCAGAAGATCATCCCGATACAGGGCCAGGGCTTCCACCAGGCGGGCGCGTCGTTCCTCCGGCGCGTCCGTCCGCCCGACGGCCTCCAGGAGGTCCTCGAACGTCCATACATCTACCCAGAGCGGCGCATCGTGGGCCACCGCGTAGCCGGGCGGCTGAGAGAGGATGTACTGCGAGGCGCGGGGCGGGCGGTCCGGCTCCAGCGCGCGGCGCAGTGCGTGAACGGTGCTGCGCAGGGTGATCGCGGCCCGTTGAGGATCAGCTTGGGGCCAGAGCCAGTCCAGCAGCTGATCGGCGGGCACCGGCTTCCCGCGGGCCAGCAGCAGGATCTTGAACAGCTGCTTAGCCTGACGGGTGAACCACGCAGACTCGGGAATGAGAGACTCCCCCCGCCACACCTCAAAACGCCCGAACATCCGCACGCGCAACATCGGAGCGATCCTTCCAGTCTAAGTTCTCTGGGAGCGTAGGGGGTGAGCTGGGCGCCTTCGGCGCCCGGCTCACCCCCCAATCCTTTCCATCCCCCTGGCCTACCGGATAAGAGTGCGGTGGGGAGAAGGATGGAAGGGGTTGGGACTCCTCCATCTCTGCTCGCAAGCCCCGCACGGCGTAGCCCTTCTCTTATTTTCTCACCACTTTGAAGGAGAGAGAGCGCAATGTGGCAATCAGGACGGGTGGTCCCATGGTGAAGAATGCGATGAGACCGAGGGTCTGGGCGGTAGGATCGGCTCGAGGGTTGAGGAGGGGGTAAAGCACAAAGGGTGCCCCCGCGAGCGCATAGGCGAGCACCGCTTCCATCCGCGGCGCTCCAGGCGGAGCGGGCACAGGGGAGGGCCAGCGGCTGGAGACCCCGAGATAGGCCCCATAGATCAACAGCATGGTCACCATCCATCCGGCGAAGTTCTGCAGCGGGACCCCGAAATAGGGGCCGCGGGTCTTCCATACCCAGAAGCCCATGCGGGTCATCACGGGATCCAGCGCCAGATCCCACGCGGTCATCCAAATCGCGGCCAGGGCGGCGACCCCCCATGGACGTCGAGGCGCAATCGGCGACTCGTCCAAAACTTGACATGCCACGATGAGGGCAGGATAGGCCATCATGAACCAGGCGAAGGGGATCAGCACGGGAACCCCCAAGAGGAGAGGCCCCAAACGCCCGGTATACACATAAGGGCCGTAAATCCACCCGGTGGCCACCCCGATCGCTTCCATCCCCATGCTGATCCCAAAGGTGAGGCCGAGGAGGAGCAGCGCCCGGAGACGGCCCAGGGTGGGAAGGGCATGGGCGAGGGCGAACCCCCACTGGAGCAATGTATTTAAGGGCATCAGCCAGAAGGGGTTCGGCCACCCCCAGGACACCGCCATGACGTGGTACAGGGTTACGCCTCCAAAGGCGATCAGCAGCGCCCGTCGCATCCGCTTCGCCTCGCTTGTGAGGTTCCCCTCCCCGCGGTCTGGAGAGAGAGGATCGAGTGAAAGATGGTGAGCGAAGGCCCGACCTGCGGCCTTTGTTTCTTCTTCTACCCTCCTTCCCGGAACCTACGCAAAAGGGCACCATGGGTAGGGGCACCCACAAGGGGTGCCCCTATCATTCTCGGCCCTTGAATTCCAGGGGAGAAGAAAGATAAAGTTTTTGGCCGCGGAAGACGGCCTTCCCAGCCCTAAAAATATTTTTTGATCCCCCCTCCCCACGGCCCAAAGGGCCGTGGGGAGGGGGGGATCCAGGGGGGTGGGGCACTTCCCGACTTACAGGGTAGGTCGTTACCCAGAGCAAGTTTTCAGACGCTCTCTAAACAAAAAAGGGCCGGCGTTCGGGCCGGCCCGCTGCGCCCCCTCCGGGATTCGAACCCGGACTCTGCCGCTTAGAAGGCGGCTGCTCTTTCCCTTTGAGCTAAGGGGGCTTGAATACCTATACCAATACCAATTTTGGAGGATACTCGAGCTCTAGAAATAGGAAAAAAGTCCCAGGGGAAAAATCGATCGGCTGCTCAACGGACGATCGATCGTTCGGGTGATCTCAAAAAGGAAACCGAGGAAGTCAGAAAAGAGGATACACCTAGGTGGGGAACACCCAGATGGGTTCCACTATACCTTAATGGAAGATCCTTCGCTCCGGCCATCCGGGATCCCTGCTGTAAAATGGATTTGCCAAACCCTTTAAAAAGCTGGCTCTACGATAACATAATTGGGCGGAGTTGTCAAGGCCGATAATTGAAGTTCGGAGATGAGCTGGGATATCGAGCGGGTGGGGTCCCTCAACCCGCCCTCATGGGCTGCGTTGCGATTCAAGCCTTATTTGGGGGTTTCCAGGGCTGGGCCGGGGGCCGAAGGCCCCCGGCCCAGCCCTGGAAAAAATTTAGGGGAGGAGCCATCCCTCTCGTCACCGAGGAGGGATGCGGAACCGGACCCCGAAGGCGCCCGGCTCCGCCCAAAACCCCGCGAGGAAATCCGCCACGTAACTCCTAAAATATAGTTTTGTGAAAGACAGGCCGCTCACACGGCTCGCCCATCCCAGAAATCCCATGGGTCGAAAGCCCATCACTACGAGTTAGACGTTGTTTGCAAACCCTTGCTGTGAATTCGAAATGCCGAAGGGCCGTGGGGAGGGGCTTGCTCCGCACGAGGGCTGCAAACGAAGCCTACGATCCGGTTCGCAACGAATTCGCAGCACGCGTTTGCAACAGAGCAAGGAAAGAATATCGCGGGGGCGAGCGGGGCAACCCTGGTGCTCTGTGCGCCTCCTAACCTCTCCACACGGATGCAGTGGTCGCGATGGGATCTCTAAACGGTTTATTGAAAACTTTGGAATCCGATCCAACGCTCGCTCGGATGGTTCAGGCCCTGGGAACTCGGGAGCACCCCCGGATGGCGCTTCCTCGGGCGGCCTGGTCTTTCTGGATCGCCGCGCTGGCCCAGCGGGCTTCCCAGCCGGTCCTGATCGTGGCTGGAACCGCCGAGCGAGCCCAGCTGCTCACCCAGGATCTGGCGCTCTGGCTGGGTCCGGAGCGAATCCACCGGCTGCCGGAGCCCCCGGTGCTTCCCTACGAGCGGGCTCCATGGCCCCCGGAGATCCGAGCGGAGCGGTTGACGGCCCTGGCCGCGATGGCCGGACTGAACGGTGACCCCGCGCCGGTGGTCGTGGCCTCCACCCGCGCTCTCCTGCTCCGCACGCTCCCCCCACGGCTTTTCCACCGGCTGCGCCGGATCCTGCGGGCCGGCCAGGACCTTCCCATGGAAGGGTTCATCCGCTATCTCCTGGAGGCGGGTTATGAACCGGTCACTGTGGTGACCCATCCCGGCCAGTTCGCCCGCCGGGGAGGGATCGTGGACCTCTTCCCATCGACTGCTCCGGAGCCGGTTCGGATCGAATGGGAAGCGGATCGCATTGCCAGCATGCGAGCCTTCGATCCAACCACCCAGCGAACCCTTCGGGTGGTGGAACAGGTTCGCATCCTGCCCGCCCGGGAGGCGCTGCCGACGTACGGGCCTGCGGTCGCGGAGCAGCTCGCGGCCTGGCAGCCCTCGGCAGAAGCCCCTGCCGAGGCGGAAGCCCTGGAGCGGGAACGCCAATCGCTGGCTCAGGGAACGCCGTTTCCATTGCTGGAGTTTTACCTTCCCTATTTTTATGGGGATGCCACTACACCCATTGCGTATCTTCCGGAAGAGGCTTGGGTGATCCTTTTGGACGAATCGGAGATCCAGGCGGCGTGGGAGGAGCTGATGGAAGAGGCCCAGGAGCTCCGAGCCCGCGCCGAGGGGGCGGGGTTCCTTCCCCCGAATTACCCGGATCCGTTCGTGAACCGTTCGCTGTGGGAGAGCTATCTGCAACAGCGGCCCACGCTCCATATCACCGCCCTCCCCGAAGCGGGGGGGGTCCCCGCTTTCCCTATCGAAGCGCCGCCTCGGTTCGGCGGACAGCTCCAACGGATCCTGGAGGACGTGGCCCGGCGTCTGCATCTGGGCGAGGCGGTGGTGATCGTCAGCCGCCAGGCCACACGCCTGGCCGCCGTCTGGGCGGATCACGCCCGGGGCCTGGAGGAGGCCGCCCTGGTGGTCGAGTCCCTGGACGCTCCGCCCCTTCCCCGCCGGGTTTACTTCGTGAACGGGGCGCTGAGCGGGGGGTTCCTCTTTCGCACAAAAGATGGCCGTCGCTTCGCGTTGCTCACCGACGCGGAGCTCTTCGGGGTGTTGCGTCCGCTCCCCTGGCGTCGGCGGATCCGGCGGGGGCCCCCGCCGGAGTGGATCCGGGAACTGCGGGAAGGGGACTACGTCGTCCACGAGGACTTCGGCATTGGGATCTTCGAGGGGTTGGTCCGCCTGAACTTGGACGGCGTGGAGCGGGAGTACCTGGTGGTACGCTATGCGGGCAACGACCGCCTCTACGTGCCGGTGGATCAGGCGGATCGGGTGAGCCGCTATGTGGGGCCGACGGATCAGCCGCCGGAGATCCATCCTCTGGGCGGCGGGGATTGGGCGCAGGCGCGGGCGCGGGCCCGCCAGGCCGCCGCGGAGGTCGCCCGGGAGCTGCTGGAGCTTTACGCCCGGCGGGAGGTGGCCCGCGGCCACGCGTTCTCACCGGACACCCCGTGGCAGCGGGAGCTGGAGGCCTCCTTCCCCTTTATTGAAACAGAAGATCAGCTGCGGGCGATCGAGGAGGTCAAGGCCGATATGGAGCAGCCGCGGCCGATGGATCGGCTGCTGTGCGGGGATGCCGGATTCGGGAAGACGGAGGTGGCCCTGCGGGCGGCGTTCAAGGCCGTGATGGACGGCAAACAGGTGGCCATGCTGGCCCCCACCACGATCTTAGCCCACCAGCACTACGAGACCTTCCGCGCCCGCCTCGCCCCCTTCCCGGTGGTGGTGGAAGTCCTCACCCGGCTGCGCTCGCCGAAGGAACAGGCGGACATCCTGCGCCGGCTGCGGGAGGGGGAGATCGATATCCTGATCGGCACCCATCGGCTCCTCCAGCCCGATGTGGTCTTCAAGGACTTGGGGTTGGTGATTATCGATGAGGAGCAGCGCTTCGGGGTGATGCACAAGGAGCACTTCAAGCGCCTCCGGGCCGAGGTGGATGTGCTCACCCTTACGGCGACGCCCATCCCCCGTACCCTGTATCTGGCCTTGAGCGGCCTGCGGGATATCAGCCTGATCCAGACGCCGCCGGAGGAGCGGCTGCCGGTGCAGGTGTATGTGGGGCCTTACGATGACCGCCTGGTGCGATCGGCGATCATGCGGGAGCTAGACCGGGGCGGACAGGTCTTCGTGGTGTACAACCGCGTGCACGGTTTGGAGGCCTGGAAGGAGCGGCTCGAGGCGTTAGTGCCCGGGGCCCGTTTCGGCATGGCCCACGGCCAGATGCCGCCCCGTCAGCTGGAGAAGACCATGATGGCCTTCACCCGGGGCGAGATCGACGTGCTGGTGGCCACGGACATCATCAGCAGCGGGCTGGACATCCCGAACGCCAACACCATGATCGTGATCCGAGCCGATCTCTTCGGGCTGGCGCAGCTTTACCAGCTGCGCGGGCGGGTGGGCCGCAGCGTCCTCCAAGGTTACGCCTACTTCCTTTACGATCCGAAGATCCCGCTCACCGCGGAGGCCCGGGAGCGGCTGGCTGCGATCTATGAGATCCCCGGCCTCAGCGGCGGGTTCCACTTGGCCATGCGGGACCTCGAGGTCCGTGGCGCGGGGGAGATCTTGGGCACGCGCCAGCATGGGCACATCGCCGCGGTGGGCTTCGATCTCTATATGAAGATGCTGAACCGGACGATCGCGGAGCTGCGGGCGGAGCGGGAAGGATCGCCCCCGCCGCCGCCCTCCCCCGAGGGGGTCACCCTGAACCTCCCGTGGCCCATCGGGCTGCCCGAACACTACGTGCCGGATCCGAAGCTCCGGCTCCAACTCTACCGCCGAATGGCGGGGGTTCAGACGCTGGAAGGGGTGGAGGAGATCGCGGCGGAGCTGAAGGATCGGTTCGGCCCGCCCCCGGAGGAGGCCCGCAACCTGCTCCAGCAACTGCGGTTCAAGATCCTGGCCGCCCGCGCGGGGATCGAACGGATCTACACCGAAGGGCGGACCTTAGTCCTTCGCCCGGCGCCCCCTCAGGCGGATGGCCTGGTCCGGGAACTGGGAGGTTGGATTGCCGACGGCGCCGTGCGGATCCCTCGTCGACCCACCTGGCCCCAAGATCTGGAGCGCTTGCTCCGGGCTTGGGCGGGATGCTGAGGGCTCACCGGGCGATTCACCGCTCGCCCACGACCCTTAAGCGGAGATCTGGACGCCCTCAAATATCGGGGGGCTTTTGGAGGCTGAGCCGCGCGCCTAGCGTTACGCACTGATCAGCTCCTCAAACACCAGCCAAGCGACCGTGAAGAGCAGGAGATCGTAAGCGATCATGATCTGCACCCAGGTCCCCCACCCAGAGGGATCCGCTTCCAGAACGGCGCGGATGCCCTGAATCCCCGCGATCAACAGCGGGGCCGCTACCGGAAACAGCAGGATCGGCAGCAACAGCTCGCGGGCCCGGGTGGCCATCGCCATCGCCGCCAGCAGGGTGGTCACCCCGCCCAGCCCGACGATCCCCAGGAGCAGGAGCGCGACGATGACGGGATCCCACAAGGAGAGATTGAAGAACACGCCCGCGGCGACCAGAGAGAGCACCAGGACGAACACCAACAACAGCCCGTGAACAACGGCCTTGCCCCAGAACAGCAGGCTTCGATCCCCCGGCACCATCAAGAGCCCTTCCCACGTCCCCCGATCGATCTCGGAGGCCATCATCCGCCCCACCCCCAGGCTGCTGGCGAACAGGAGGAGCATCCAGAGGAAAACCGGGACGAAGGCCCGGGCCAGGTCCGGACGCAACTCGAAGGCCGCTCCGAACAGGAAGAGGCTCAGCCCCGCCAGGGTCAACAAGGGGGCCAGCGTCTCCCGCCCCCGCCCCTCCACCCGCAGGTCTTTCCAAAGCAACGCCAGCAGCGGCCGAAGCGAAGAGGGAGAGCCCGACCTGTTCCCCTTCTTCCTCGCTGCAGGGGAAATGTCCTCCATCGGAGAGACCCAGGGCGAAGGAGCCGTCGGGGGAGCAGCGCGGATCTGCGTCGGTGGAACGGAGAGGACGCCCGCGTCAGCGCTCCGCCCCGCCTCGCGCTCGACGGCACGCGTGGATTTCTCCGGAGCGCGGCTCGAACGAACGGACGGGCCCTCGGACCGATGGGAGAGCACGGATCCCGGCAGGCCCACACCGCCTCGATACAGGTCCCGGAGGGCTTTCTCGTGAAACGCCTCCGGGGGGCCCTCCGCGACCAGGCGGCCGCCCACCAACACCACCACGCGATGGGCGAGGTCTGCGGTGGATGGATCGTGAAGCGCCATCACCACCGCGCGCCCCTCCGCCGCCAACTCCCGCACGGCCTCCCGCGCCCGTTCCAGCCCCTCCACATCGAGGCCAGTGAACGGTTCATCGAGGAGCAACACGGGCGTCGGCGCGAGGAGGGCTCGCGCCAGCGCCAACCGTTGCAGCATCCCCCGGGAGAACCCGCGCACCCGCTCATGGGCCCGCTCCGCCAGGCCCATCCGCTCCAGCGCCGCCCGCAAAGCCCATCGATCCTCCGGCCAGCCGTAGAACCGTTGGTAGAAGCGGAGGTTCTCCTCCGCGGTGAGATCCGGATAGAGCCAGGGCTGATGGCCCAGCAGGACAACTTCCGCCCGGACCCCTGCCCCATCGGGAGGCCAGCGGTGGTCCCTTACCCATACGGCGCCGGAGGCCGGCCGCAGCAAAGTGGCCGCTACCCGAAGCAGGGTGCTCTTCCCGGCCCCGTTCGGTCCCATCAGGGCGACGATCTCCCCCGGCCATACCGAGAGAGAGACCTCCCGCAACGCCCAGCGGGGGCCAAAGGCTTTCGAAACCCGTTCCAGCCGCAGAACCGGCGATGGTTCCATACGGGGCTCGCAACACCGCGAAAGTCTCCAGCGCCGCTCCCTATCCAGGACGGCTCCCCCTGCCCTGCCCCTGGCGGAGGGCCCGGGCCATCAGGGCCGCGCGCCGCCGTCGGTAGGTCGCCTCATCGACCTCCCCCGCCGCATAGGCCTCATCCAGCCGGGCGATCTCGTCGATGGGGTCCATCGCTTGCCGCCGCCAAAGCTTCACTGAACCGACCGCCAGGCCGGCGCCCAGCACGAGGAGGGCCGGCACCAGCCAAGAGGGAACTGGCGTGCGCGGCCGCAACGCGATCGCTCGGGCCTCGCCGGGAGCCGGCGGATCGATTTCGTAAAGGCGATAGGTGGTCCCGCCGATGGTGCGCATCCCGAGGTCCCGCAATCCGGGACCGGAGGCCTGCAACGCGCCTCCTGCGATCAATAGGTTCCATCGATCCACCGGGTAAACCGTGCGCAGGGTGAGCGTCCGCGCTTGCGCGAGCGGGATCTCATATCCGAACGCCGCCTGATAGCCCATCCCCGGCGGGAGCGGCGCAGTGTCCACCAGCCGATCGCCCTCCTGGCGGTAGCGAAGCCCGAGCTCCCCTTCAGTGACCTGTAGATTTGTCGCCCCGGGCGGCAGGGGGAAGATCATCCCCGGCCGGCCCGCCCCGCCATAGGTGGTCGACCCCACGTTCGAAAACACCCACACTTCGGTCACCAACAGGCGATCCGCCAGCGGCTGCAGGATCCAATGAACCTGGTCGATCCGGATGCCGCCCGGGTCGGCCGTCCGATCGAAAACCATGAGGGTCAGCGTGACCTCCTGGCCCGCCGTCAGCGTCAGCGGATGGGTGGCGGGGTAAGCCACCTCCTGCCATTCCGCCACCGGCAGATAAGCGGCCTCCGGATAGATCGGCACCGCCTCAAACCGGAAGGCCCCATCCGTCCCTGTCTGAACCGTCCGGGAAAAGACTGGCGAGGCCTCGATCATCGCGTAAAGGGTGACCGTCACCCCAGCGGCCGGCGTTTCGGTGGTTCCGTTGAGGACCTGACCGCTCACCGAGGCGGTGGCCACCGGCCGTGGGGGCTGCAGGGCTTCCCCGTCAGCGACGGAAAAGGCCAATTGGGGCAGATAGGCGATGAGGGCCTCCTGAACATCCGCCGGGAGCGGGCGCAGCTCAGCGTGGGCGGCGATCCGCCCCGGCTGCAGGGCCTCGATCCAAGCCGCTGGCGCGCTCTGGAGCACCCGTTCCGGATCGGCGAGGGGCGCCGGTCCCTTCCGCCCGTCCTCCCCGTGGCAGGCCGCACAGGCTTCCCGGTAACGAGTGCCGGCTTCCGCCAGGGCTTCCGGTCGGACGGCGAGGGACCATGCGTAGAACACGACCGCCCAGCGCTCGGGTTCGCTCAACGTGTTCGACCAGGATGGCATCCCCCGCTCCATCCGGCCTTGGGTGACGACCTGGAACCAATCTCGGAGGGAAGCCTCGCGCGTCGCCAAGCTCCCCGTCAGCGCCAGCCGGGCGTCCGGGACCCGGGCTCGAAGGGAGGGCGCTTGGGGGCCATTTCCCTCGCCCCTCAAGCCGTGGCACGCGGCGCAGTATTCCCGGAAGAGGGATTGGCCGGTCTGCAGGGAGAGGCCGGTTGGGGGAAGCGCCGGCGTCGGGGTGGGCCAGGGCTGGGTGCGGAACGGGATCTCCCCCGCCGGAGGGGGAGCCGCCAGCGTCAGGGAGCACCCGGTCAGGAACCATAGGGCCAGCCCGAGAATCAGCCAAGGGCCTCGATCCCGGCTCATTGCCGATGCCTCCGGAGCTGAGCTCGGCGGGCCTGAACCGCCGCCTCCACCCGGGCCTCCCAATCGACGCTCCCTTCCCCCGCCTGCAACGCTTGCAACAAAGCGGCGCCCTCCTGAAGGTAGCGCCGGCGCAGCTCGCGATAGTCCTCATCCAGGATCTTCCCGGTCCGCCAATCGGTTTCCAGATCCCGCAGCATGCCCAGCACCTGCTCATACTGGGCCTGAAGGGCAGCCCGTGCGGGGATCCTCTCATCGGTCCGGGCTTCCCGGAGCGGTTGCAGGATATATCCGAGAACCAACACGGTCACCCCAAACAACACGATCAGCGCAACCAGGATCTCGGTCATCTGGTTATGGCTCCACGTCTGAGCAGAAGTTACAGCGTAAGCTGGATCAGAGCGCAAGCAGGCGTCCCTTGCCCCAGACCCCTCCCCATAGAGAGCAGGCTTGGGATCTTACTCCTCCAGCGGCGCGCCTCGCTCCAGGGACCATAACATCGGTGCCACCACCATGCCCTGGCGGCTCAGCAATAGGCCCACCCCCGCCTGCATCGCGGCCTCAAGGGCCCGATCCTCCGCGGCCATGGCGAACACCACCGGCCACATCGGATCGCCCACCCCTTTCGCCTGCAAAGCGGCCCTCGCTTGAGGATCCCGCAAGATCTCCCGGACGAAATCCTGAACCGTCTGAAGCCAGGCCTTTGCCCTCGCGGAGACCAGAACCCAGCCCTCCGATCCGTCGGGAAACCGCACCCGCGCCGCCCAGTTGACCCTCCACTCCGGCCCCAAGGCCATCCGAAGAATATCCCCCTGGAAGACCCCGCCTCGTGCCATCACCCAAGATGGGAAGGCGTCGTTCAGGCGCTCCTCCAGGTGGAAATCGATCAGGGCCTCGAGGTCCTCCAGGAACTCCCGTATCTTCTCATTTGTCCATTGCATCGCCAGCTCCAGAAACTGCTCACGGAGCACTAAGAAGCGGGTCGATCACCGCCTCCAGCTCACCGGGCCGGATCGGCGCCGGTTTATAGAAGACCACCCAACCCCGGGGGTCCACCACGAACGTCTCGGGGACGCCGGTGATGCGGTACTGGCGCGAGATCCGGGTGCCCACATCCAGGCCGTTCGGATAGGTGATATCAAAGCGCTTCAGGTAGTTCAACGCCGCGGAAGGCGTATCCAAGTAATCCACCCCCACGAAGATCACCCCTCGATCCCGATATTTCCGCCACAACGCCTCCAAGAGAGGGGCTTCCTCCTCGCATGGCTTGCACCAAGAGGCCCAGAAGTTGATCACCACCACATGCCCCCGCCAGTCCTGCAGGCGGAACTCCCGGATCCCGAGCCCGCCGTCGTAGCCCTCATAGAGCGGGAGCGTGAAGTCCGGCGCGGGGCCTCGGCCGGGGGCCGTCCGCCCGCGCTCCACGAAAGCCCAGCCCAGCAGAGCCAGGAAGACGATCGCGGTCCCCAAACCGATCCACCAGCCCCATCGTCCCCATCGCGCCATGCCCTTCCTCCTCACCAACTCACCAGTGCTCCCGGATCCAGCGATCCAGAGCCCGGACAGCTTCGTCCGAGGCTGGCTCGGATACGGGTTCCGAGGCAGGAGAGGGGCGCCGCCAGCGGGCCAGGCGGAAGGCCAACCAGAGCCCGGCCGCCGGGAGGCCGATGGCCGGGATCAACCAGACCCCCAATCCGATCCCCTGAGGCGGCGGGACGGCCAGCACGCGCATCCCGTAGCGGGTGACGAAGAAATCGATGATCTCGGCTTCGCTCCGCCCTTCGGCCAGCATCGCCCGGATCTCCTCTTTCCACTGGATGCATGCCGGGGTGTCGCATACATCCAGCGGCACGTTCTCGCACACTGGGCAGTACAGGTTCTTCGCCACCCGGTTGACCTCATCATCCGGGACGACCGGCGTGGGGGGCTGAGCCTGCGCAGGAGCCCCGGTCATCAGAACCCCAACCATGAGGAGAACGCAGATCGCAAGGCCGAGAACGACCGATCGGCGCATTTTCGGGATCACCTCTGGATCACGGCCTCATCGCACATTGCCTACTTGAGTTCCAGGGCCGATCTCCCTGATAGACCATAAAACCTCTATGAAGCGGGAATGGGCTGTTCCTCCGGCCGCCGCTCGAGCCCCGCGATGGCCGGCAAAGGAACCGGCGTCGGCCACACGGCGACCAACGTGCCCAGGATCAGCACCATGCCTCCGATCCAGATCCACGAGACCATGGGGTTAATGTAGACCTTGAACGTCGCGCGGTTTCCGCCCTCCACCCAGCCGCTCAGCAGGAGATAGAGATCCTCCTTCAGGGTGGCCCGCAGGGCCGGCGGCGTCAGGGTTTCCCCGGTATCGTATTGCAGCACGTAAGGATAGAGATCCGCCAGCAACCGGCCCGAGCGGTCATAGGCCCGTACCCAGGCCTCGGTCACCACCACATCGGGCTCCGTCGCCGGCGTATACTGCCGGATCCCCTGATAGACCAGACGATAGCCGCCGAAAGCCAGGGATTCCCCCAGCCCCAGCGTGCGCTGGGTTTCCCGCTGGTAAAACTGAGACCCGATCACCCCGATCCCGATCAAGATCACACCGAGGTGGACGAGATAACCGCCGTAACGGCGAGGGTTCCGGGCCACCAGCCGCGCCAGGGCCAGAGGCCACGGCTCCCCAGTGGCCCGCTGCCGCGCCCGCACCCCCAGCGCGTAATCCAGCAACGTCCCCCACCCCGCGAAGGCGCACAGGCCGAATCCCAGAAGGGCCCACGGATGCTGAACCCCCATCGCGCGGGCGAGGGCCCCAGCGCCCAAAGCCGCCAGAGCGGAGGAGCCGATGGAGAAACGAAGCAACGCCCCCGGGGTCCGCCGCCAGCGGATGAAGGGGATCACCCCCATCAGCAGATAAAGGGCGGCGAACATCGGGCCGGTCACCTGGTTGTAATATGGAGGCCCTACCGTGAGCTTCTCGTTGAACAGCAGCTCCGAGAACATCGGGTAGAACGTCCCCCAGAAGACGGCGAAGGCGATCCCCAGGAAGAGCCAGTTGTTCAGGAGGAAGAAGGTCTCCCGCGAGAGCCAAGACTCCATCCGGTTCTCCGCCCGCAGGACGTCCCAGCGCGCCGCCAGAAGCATGAGAGAACCCACCAGCACCAGCCCCACGTAGATCAAGAAGGGAACCCCGATGGCGGAGCGGGCGAATGCGTGCACCGAGGCGATCACCCCGGTGCGCGTGATGAACGTCCCCAGGATCACCAGGGCGTACGTCAGGATGATCAGCAGCGCCGTCCACACCTTGAGCATACCCCGGCGCTCCTGGACCATCACCGAATGCAGGAAGGCGGTGCCGGTCAGCCAAGGGAGCAGCGCCGCGTTCTCCACGGGATCCCACCCCCAGTAGCCCCCCCATCCCAGCACGTCGTACGCCCAGCGGGCCCCCACCAGCAGGCCCAGGCTCAGGAACAGCCACGCCACCAGGGTCCACCGCCGGAGCAGGCGAAGCCATCCTTCATCCCGCCGGCCGGCCAGCAGGGCAGCGATCGTGATCGCATAGGGAACGGTGAAGCCGACAAACCCCAGATAGAGCAGCGGGGGATGCGCGATCATCCCCGGATGGCGAAGCAGAGGGTTCAGCCCGCGCCCATCCGCGGGCGGCACCGGGAAGGTCTCGAAGGGGTTGGCGAAGAACCGGTTCAGAAGGAGGAAAAACGTCTGGGTCAGCAACAGTACCCCGGTCATATAAGGAAGCAAATCGCGGGGAAACCGATCCGCCCGGGCCATCGCGGCGAAGAGGAAGAGGCTCATCAGCCAGGACCAGAAGAGCAGAGAGCCGTTCTGGCCGCCCCAGAGGGCGGTGATCTTCAGGAAAAGCGGCTGGGTCTGACGGGAGACCTGGGTGACATAGACCAGGCGGAAATCGTTGGTGAGCAGGGCGATCTCCAAGATGAGGACCGTCAGGCTCAGCAGCGGCGCCATCACCAAGCCGATACGTCGGGCCACCTCCGCCCACCGGGCCTCTTTCCGCCATCCGGCGTAAAACGCGATGATCATCCCGACCAGGCCCAGACCCCACGCCAGATCCAGCAACCCTTCGCCCAGCAGACTCATCGGTTCCCCTCCGCGATCCGTAAGGTGGCCACCTCGACCCTCTTATCGCGAGCCCTTGGCCGCTTCCTCTTCGTAGCGGGTCGGGCACTTGAGGAGGAGATTCTGAGCGTAGAACACCCCATCCGGGCCGAGGGTGCCCTCCACGATGGCCTGCGCCTCGTTCTGCAGAAGGTCCGGCTTTACCCCCTTATAGACCACCTTCAACGGTGGGACCTTCCCGATATCGGCCACGCGCTCCACCAGGCCGAACTCGACGTGAAAGGTCTCCGGATCATAGCGGATCGTTCCGCCATCCACGATCCCCGAGAGGCGGATGGGCCGGCCCTGCAGGCTCTCCGCCCGCGCCCTCAGCTCGGAGACCGTCAGATAATACTGGGAGGCGCTGCGGAGCCCGTTGGCGATCAGCAGCCCCAAGGCGATGAGCAGCAATCCCCCTCCCACCCAAAATCGGACGCTCATGGAAGACCTCCGCCTCGAGACGTTCTGTTCAGAGTCTAACATAAGAACCGGATTCCCTCTACTCCTAGATAGGAATTACAGAGTTCTGGATAGGAATTACGGAGTTCGGAGCTCACGACAAGAGACGGGGGCCCCGCCCCCCAAACCCCCAAACTGTTACCTTCAGGACGCCCCTGCAAACGACCCAAACAAAGGGGTGGGGCAGATCCCTCCACCCCACCCCCACGTCGCTCGGCCCTCGGGAGGAGTGGCGGTTACGGGCGGATCATCTTCTTGAGGGCCGGAACCGGGACGGCACGGCTCAGATCCTCCAGGGAGTCGTAGAGGATCTGCACGATGTATTTGCCGTTGTGCACATAGCCGCCCGGATCCTTGGTCGCAAACTGGTAGTTATAGGCCGCGCGGAGCAGCCGCGGCGTCCAGGCCTTGTAGTTGTTCTGCGGGTTGGCCTCCTCCGGATCCGCCACACCGTTCCCGTTCGTATCCGTGAAGAAGTAAGGATAGGCATGTGGATGATAGGCGATGGGCGTGCCGATCCGATCGCGGGCGTAGGCTTGGATGGCCTGGTAAAGGGCCTCCCGCATGGTCTCGATCTCCCCGGCCAGGCCCTCGGTCGTGTTTCCGTCGCCGTCGTAGTCCGGCGTCTCCGGCAGGCGGATGTTCAGGAGATCCTGCGAGGTACGCACGCCCTCGTGGCACTTCCCGCAGAACTCCGCGCGGACCTCCAGCTCGTGGGCGTCGTGACAGTCGGTGCAGCCGCGGAACTGCGCATGATGCTCGAAGAGGCCCACATAGGTCTTCCCGTCGTACTCATAGGCCCCCTTCGCCTGGGTGCCGAAGCGGGTGGCCCCCGCCGCGAAGTAGTGCACGTTGAGGAACCGCAGCTGATCGGAGACCTGGTCCGGCGCCAGCTTCCCGATCAGGCGGTCGACGCTCACCTTGGACTCGCGGCCCTGGTGGCATGTCATGCACAGGTTGGTGTTGGGATCGCCGCTGTCGATCACCGCGCCGCTCGGGAAGGTGACCCGCTTGACCTCGTAGCGGGTGAACTCGGTCAAGGAGTCATGGCAGGTGGAGCAGAGGAAGCCGTTGGAGGGCGGCTGGGAGATCGACACGCCGTCCCGCAGGTAGAGCGGCAACCCCTCGGCAGTATGGCAGCGGCTGCACGCCGGCGGCACTTGCCCCTCACGATCCCAATGGCGGAAGGACTCCGAGGCGCCGGCGAAGTGGCCCACATCATCCCGATGGGCCCGCGAGAGATCGATGGGCGTGGCCAGGGCCTGGTTAAGATCATCGATGGAATCATACAGCAACTGGATCACATACTTCGCGCCGTGAGCGAAGGCCCCAGGGTCCTTTTGGGAGACCTGGTAGTTGTAAGCGGCGCGGAGCAGCCGCGGCGTCCACGCGTTGTATTTGTTGTCCGGCTTGGCTTCATCCGGATCCACTGCGCCGTTGCCGTTTAGATCCACGAAGAAGTAAGGATACGTATGGGCGTCGTAGACGATCGGCTTGCGGGCCACCTCACGGGCGTAGGCCTGGATCGCCTGATAAAGCAGCTCCTGGAGGCCGGCGATCTCATCCGCCAGGCCCTCGCGGATGTTCCCATCGCCGTCGTAATCGACCAGCGAGGCTTCCATCCGGATACGCCGGAGGTCCTCTTCCGACCGGACCTCCTTATGACAGGTGCTGCAGAGCTCGACCTTCACTTTCAGTGTGTGGGAGTCGTGGCAGTCTGTGCAGGTGCTGACACCCTTCACATGGTCGAAGCGGGCTTCATAAGACCGGCCAGCGTATTGATAGCCCCCTTTCGCCACCGTGCCGTATTTGATCGCCGCCGCCGCATAGTAGTGGATATTGATGAAAGAGAGCTTCTCGCTGACCTGGTCTGCTTCCACCCCCGCCTCCTGAATGGCCTTCTCGACATCCTGGCTGGAGGCCCGGCCCTGGTGGCATTGCATGCAGCGCGCCTCCGGCCCAAGCCCGGTGATCTCCACCCCCGAAGGCATGGTCACGCGATCCATCGTCCGCGTGGCCGAGTTGTGGCATGTGGTGCAGTCGATCACCGAGCCGATGGCCGCCGGTTTATCCACCACGCCCGCCGGAGAGCCGTCCACCCCCAGGAAGTCCAGGAATCCGTAGGCGCTGTGGCACTTGGCACACTGAACAGGGATCTCCGGGGGGCTCTCCTGATCCCAGTGTCGGAAGGCCTCCGCCTTCGCATCCGCGTGGGCCGAGGAGAGCCATTCCTGCTCGAAGGGGATCTCCCGGACGCGCACCTCGGGGATCGCTGGGGCGACCGGCGTCGCCTCCGCCGGGGTCGCCGTCACCGTCGGCGTGGGCGTCGCCCGGGGCGCGCAACCGATCCCCGCGAACAGAAGGCCGACCACAGCCAGCGCACTCCACTGGATCCAACCGGTTCCGCGCATAGGCACCTCCGTCATCACCTGGGAGCACCGTTTTGAATCCACAACCAGATCGCCGCCCGCTCCGATGCCCGGAGCCGGCCGGGATGATCCTCCAAGGCCGTCCAGATCAGGACCGGGCTGATCCCGGGCGCGCCCGGGATCACCGCCGGCCCGGACTTCCCACCCCTTAAGACGCCTTCATAAGTGGTCAAATCCAGATCCCCCTCCCGTCGCTGAGGACCATGGCAGAAGCCACAGTTCTCTTCCAGAAAGGCCCCGATCCCTTCCCCCCAGGTGGGGCCGATGTCGGCACTTCCCCTACCGAGGTAGGAAGGGGTTGGCACCGGTGTGGGCGTTAGCGGGGCGTAAGCCCGAACCCGGGCGATGTCCGGAATCGGGCCCGGAGAGGTGACCGCGGTTTTCTCGCCGGAGACGAACCAAACCATCCCCACCAACCAGAGGGTCGCCAGCACGCCATAGGCGGCCCAGAACCGCCGGGCGCGGGCGCGGGTCTCCAGCGGATCCAGAGGGGCTGGGCGCGGAGGAGCTTCCAGCGCCAGGGGATGATCCTCCTCCATCTCCGCCCGGCTCAGATAGCCGGTGAACATGCTCCGATTGAAACGTCGGATATGAACGTGATAGACATGCCAAATCAGGATGGCGAGAACTGCCAGCAAGGCCTCTGATCCGTGGGCCACCTTCGCCGCTGGGATCCATTGCCCAGGCAGGAAGCGAGCGGTGGTGATGGGGTTCCAAAGCATGAACCCCGTGAGGCCCATGATGAGCAGCCCCCAGACCAAGGCCCAGTATTCGAATTTCTCTTGGAAGGTGAACCACCCCTGACGGGGCGGCGAGTCGGTCAGCCCAAGGTTATAGCGCAACGCCCGCCACGCGTTCCGGAAATCCTCCCGGGTCGGCAGGATGCTGGGCGGGACCCGACGCACATAGAGGTCGTAAAGCACCGATCCGATGTGCTCCAGCGCCAGCAGCATCAGCGCGATGGCCGCCGCCCGATGGATGATCCGGGCGTTCTCCAGGCCACCCATTGCCTGGAGCAACGCGAGGGAGACAGGGGATTGAGGATACTTCTGCGGCAATCCGGTCGCCGCCAGCACCACGAAGGCGACCATGAGGACGCCGTGCTCGATCCGCCGCAGCAAAGAGAACCGATAGATTCGATCCCGATCTCCCATGACCACCTTCCCCCTCACGGGCGCCGGCCTCGCGCCCAGCGCCGCCAGGCATCTGTGCCGACAAAAAGCAGCATCCCACCTACCGTGGTGGGGATCAGGATGTTGTAGAACCATTGGACCGCGAAGACCACGGGTGTGCGCTGCGGATCCGGCTCGTAATGGCTCATCCAAGCGTCCGGGAAGTTCAGATCGGCCTCCGGATGGCAACGCCGGCAGGTGTTGATGAGGTTCGCTTTCAGCACCGTGCTGTTCTCATCGGTGGGCGGCAGGATGTTATGCACCCCGTGGCAATCCACGCAGACCGGTTTATTGACCGGTTGATCCGGGGCGATCTTCTCAAAGATCACCACCGTCGTGCCGTGGAAATCCGCCACATACGTGTTAAAGACACCGGTCCGGATCCCGTAACGAGCCATCAACTGTTCGTCCGTGTGGCACTTCGCACACAGCTGGGGGGAGAAGAGATGAAAGCCCTCCCGCGTGGGACCGGCATTGCGATGGTAATCGTGGCAATCCGTGCACGCCGGGACATCGGGGTTGTTCTCTTTCAGTAAGGCGGCGCCGTGAACGCTATTCCGGTAAACTTCGTAGATCTCCGAATGGCAGCCTCGGCACGTCGCCGCGATCCGCCCCTTTTGTCCGTCGAAGGCGCGGGTTTCATGGGCCCCATGGCAATCCGTGCAGACCGCCGCCTCCAAACGCCCCTCCCGCAAGGCCTGGGCGTGAAGGCCCTCATCATACGCCGCGGCCTCTTCCTCGTGACAATCCCGACAAACTTTTGCCATCTGGGTCCGCACCTCGCGTAGGCTCTGAAAGGCCCGCTCTGGGTGCGGAAAGCCGGTGATCTCCGGATGGCAATCCGCGCAGGTGTACCCTTCCTTCCCATGAACGGAACGCTGATAGGCCTCTTCATCAACCCAAAGAGACCAGAGCTCACCGCTGGGCAGCGGGCGGATCAAATCCGGAAGCGCATGACACTTTGAACACGCCCGCTCGTTTTCCGGGCGGGCCTGAGACGGCGGTGGCGACGCAGGGAGATGGGTGGATCCGGAAACCCCACCCAGGGTCCCCAGCCAGAGCCCCCCAAGCGCCACCAATCCCCCCAGGCAAGGCATTCGAAGCGGCATGGAACGCCTCCCGGAATCAAGGGGGTTCAGCGCAAAGCCAACTGCCCTCCATGCCGATCAAAGAAGCAGGCTGCGCCTTCGCGAGCCCGATCCGGAGCGATTGAGCTCCCCCTTTCTTCCTCGTGAGCTCAGAATTCGCCAAACAGGCTCCAAGCGCCCTGCACCATTGGAGCGACGGACCAGCCCCAGTGGCCAGCCCTCCAAGCCCTCTCATCGGGGAGGGGAATACACCATCTTTATGCTGACCAGAATCCTCGGTAATTCCAAGGGTTTACCCTCACGTTTTTTTGCTGAGGATTTGTATCGGGGAATTCCCGGATTTCATTGATGGGGAATTTCCTGACATGGAGTCCCCAAAAGTGCCGACGCCTCAGAGGGTCATCATCCAACGAGCACTACAGGTTACAATTAGGTTAAGTGAAGCCGAAGCAGAGGAGCGCCCGATGGCCCTTCGAGGAATCCGGTTCCTGGGGATCAGCATCTTTCTCTTGGGTCTGACCGCCTGCCAGCGGGCTTCCGAGCCGCTGCCTTACGTTGATTTCAACCGGCGAGTGCCGATCCGACAGCCGCAACGCACCGAAGTGATTCCTCTGCGGGTCGGCATCGCCGCTGTCCTCTCCCCGCAAAGCTCCGCTGAAGCCTATCAGGCCCTGCTCGACTATCTCGCCCGCCGCCTGGGCCGGCCGGTGGAGATGGTTCAGCGCCGGGATTACGCGGCGATGAACGTGGCCATCGCCCGTGGGGAGGTGGATATCGCGTTTGTCTGCACATGGGCTTACGTGATCGGCCGACGGGAGCACGGTTTCTCATTGCTGGCCGTCCCGGTGGTGAACGGGAAGCCGACTTACCAGTCCTGGGTGATCGTGCGCGCGGATCTTCCCGTCCAGACCATGGCCGATCTGCGAGGCCGCACTTTCGCTTTTGTGGACCCTCTTTCGAATACCGGGTATCTTTACCCGCGATATCTGGTGCATCAGCTTGGGGAGACGCCGGAGACGTTCTTCCGGCGGACGTTCTTCACTTACGGTCACGATCGAGCGATCCAGGCCGTGGCCCAGGGGGTGGCCGATGGCGCGGCGGTGGATAGCCTGGTTTTCCAGTTCCTGGTGGAGCAGAAACCCGAGCTGGGGGCGAAGGTACGGGTGATCGCGCGCTCGCCGGAATTCGGCGCGCCCCCGGTGGTAGCCGCTCCCACGCTCCCCCCGAACCTTCGAGTGGAGATCCAGGACCTTTTGTTGAACGCCCATCAGGATCCGGAGGGGAAATTGGCGCTTCGCGCGATCGGGGTGGAACGCTTTGTGGCTGGAGAGGATGCCTGGTACGACGAGGTGCGCCGTTTAGAGGCGGCGCTCGTGGGAACGGGGCCATCACCGTGACCCTACTTTAAGGCAAGCTCGTTAACAAGCGCCCCAACGAGGGCGGCTTTCGAACCGATTTGTAACGCTTCAGCCCGGTTCCATTCCGTTCAGAGCTCTCTAAGAAGGCAGGAGG
>DATMAC010000140.1:0-6996 GCA_035573655.1 Thermoflexus sp. | reverse complement strand
GAATCGCGACGTGGCTTCCTGCATATTTCTCAGACACGCTCTAAGGCATCCATTGGAGGCACTCACAAGGGGTGCCTCTGCTCCACCTTACGGCCGCACTGATCCGCATTCCCTGCACAAAGACCGTCCCCACGCGTTGGGGCGACTGCCCAGGCCAGCCGTTATGAGAAAAGAATGCTTGCACATCTGCTCGGCCTTCCTCCAAGGGAAGGAAAGCCGCCCTTCGAGGGAGTGCCAGTCCGAGATGATCATCCCCACACCTATTTTTACTCCCTCTCCCACAAAGTGGGAGAGCGCACGATCATGGATGGAACCGCTATTCGTGGGGGATAGTGTCTCTAAGGCTTCTCAGCCCCACGGATTATGTTAAGATAAAAAGCCTTGGTGACGGCCTTGAACGGGCACTATGGGTTCGCTGGACGTCTGAGCGCTGGTTTGTTTCCAAGGATCAGCAAGGGTCTCAAAAGGCTCGAGCGCGACAGGCTCGATCAGGAGGGCGAGGGAGTCCTTCCCTTGAGGGTGGTCGGATGAAAGATCTCGCCTTGATTGTCATGATCGGCCCGCTAGGGAGCCACCCCTTGGAGCGGCAAATGGGGCGGATCCTGCGGGTGGCTGCCCAGGAGACGATCCGCCGGATCGTAAGCACAGGGCGGGTGGATCGGGTCATCCTGGCCGCTCCGGATTCAGAGGGTTTGGAATCGTTGGGACATGCGTCCTTTCCCTTAGAACTGGATCTCGATCCGGTTCATCAGCCCTTTGAGTTCGGGGTCCGCCTGGCCGAACTGATCCAGCGCCACCGGGTTTCCCGCTTGCTCTATGTCGGGGCGGGCGCTGCGCCGTTGATGAGCGCTGTGGATTGGGATGCCGTTCTGGCGGAGTTTGCGGAGGTCCGGGAGGGTTTGGTGACCAACAATCTGCACTCCAGCGACTGGGTCGCCGTGGCCCCGGCGGAAGCGGTCCCCCCTTATGCGCATCGGCTGCCCACTGACAATGCGATGGCGTGGGTGCTCCATCGGGAGGCCGGGCTTCCGGTTCGGGTTTGGCCGCGCTCCACGGCTTCGCTTCTGGACCTGGATACGCCGGTGGATGCCCTGATCGTCGCCCAGCATCCCCAGGTGCCTGCCGCCCTCCGGGAGGCCGTGGCGCGCACTGGGTGGGATCCCTCGCGGGTGCAGCGGATCCAGGCCCTGCTTCGAACCCCCGGGAGCCGTCTGGTTCTCGCAGGCCGTGTCCCCTCATGGGCCTGGGCGGCCCTGGAGCGTCATGCCCACGTGTGGACCCGGGTGTTCAGCGAGGAGCGGGGGATGCAGGCCAGCGCCCGCATGCACCGTGGCGAAGTGCGGTCCATGGTGTATGCTTATCTACAAGCGGTAGGGGCCTCACGCTTCTTTCAGACCCTGGGGGAACTGGCGGATGGGGCCCTGCTGGATATCCGGGTCTGGATGGCCGCCGCCGGCCGCTGGCCGGAGCCTGTGGACCGCTACGCGGCCGATCTCTTTGCGGTCTCGGAGATCCGGGATCCGGTGATCCGGGGGTGGATCGAAGCGGCCGCCCAAGCCCCTCTCACCGTTCTGGTCGGCGGTCACACCTTGGTGTCCGCGGGGCTTGTCGCGTTGCTAGAGGCGGCCCTGGGCATCCCCAGGATCGCGCTTTCCGGCGGGCTGGCGATAGGGGGCTCACCGGGGGATTGAAAAGGACTCTCAGAGGATGGGCGTGGGACTGCGTGAAGAACGCCTGGCTATGGTTCCAAAACCGAAAGGGGCAAAGATGGGGTTAAACCGGAAGTGGGTGTGGCTAAGCCTTGTCATAGTGCTCATGGGCTTCGGTGCAGCGTGGGGAGGCCTTCATCGTCTTCCCCCGCGCTATGTCGCGCGAGTGGTCCCGGAGCCCCTTCAGCCGTGGTTCTGGCCTGCGCATCCTGAGGAAGTCCCCACGCCAGCGGCCACGGTCCCGCCGGAGCGGCTGGCTGCTCTCCTGACCCCAGCTGCGCCCTCAGTGTTCACTCCGACTCCAGCGCGAACGGCAACGCCGATGCCGCGCTGGACCCCATCGCCGACGGAGGCGGCCCCGATCACGAGCACGCCCACTCGGCCTGCCTCTACCCCTACGATCACCCCCCCGGTCTTCCCCGGGCCAACCCAGGCGGCCCGCAACACCCCCGCGGCGCTGGACCAAGCCGACGTCCTGCTGTATGGGGTGCGCCATGCGTTCCAGACCTGGAACAACTGCGGGCCCGCCACGCTGGCGATGGCGTTGAGCTTCTACGGATGGCGGGGCACCCAGCGGGACGCCGCGGCTGTCCTCAAGCCTGATCCGGAGGACAAGAACGTCTCGCCGGAGGAGATGGCGGCCTTCGCCCGGAGCGTGGGGCTGGGCGCGCGGGTTCGGGTGAACGGGGATATCGAGGGGCTCAAGCGGCTGCTTCGAGCCGGCTTCCCGGTCATCATCGAGACAGGCTTCGAGCCGGATCCCCGGCAAGGGTGGATGGGGCATTATAAGCTGCTGATCGGCTACAGCGATCGGGTTGGGCAGTTCATCATCATGGACTCTTATATGGGACCTAATCAGGGTGTTCCCTATGAGGAGGTGGATCGCTACTGGCGTCACTTCAACCGGACATATATTGTGGTTTATCGCCCGGAGGAAGAAGGCCGCGTACGGGAGCTTGTCGGTCCGGTCTGGGACGACGACGCCCGGATGTGGACGGAGACGCTGGCCCGGGCCCAGGAGGAGCTGGCCGCCAATCCCCAAGATCCCTTCGCCTGGTTCAACGCCGGTGCGGCGCTCCTCCACATGGGGCGAGCCGAGGACGCGGCGGCGGCGTTCGATCAAGCGCGGGCCCTGAAGCTGCCGTGGCGGATCCTGTGGTATCGCTTCGAGCCTTTTGAGGCCTATCTGGCGGTCGGCCGTTACGCCGATGTCATCGCCTTGGTCGATGCGAACCTACAGGTCACCCCATATGTGGAAGAGTGGTATAACTACAAAGGCCAGGCGCTCCTGGCGCTGGGGGATCGGGAAGGGGCGCGGAGGCTGTTCCAGCAGGCGCTGCGGTTTAACCCGAACTTCCAAGCCGCTCGAGCGCATTTGGAGGCGATATCCCCGTAACCTAGACGACGCGATCCGGAGGCAACGAGGGTAAACAGATAGGGCCAGGTGCTCTCCACTCCTGGCCCTACCGTGATGACCCTTCCCTTAACGTGCCGACCACGCCTGTATCCAGTGCCCGAAACGGATCACCCACCCACCGACTTGGAACCAGAACGTCTCGCCCGTCCCGTCCCACTCCGCCTCTCGCCGGAACGCTCCCGCCCGGGCTTCAGCGACTCGCTCCGCATGTAACCGAGCCCATAGTTCGGGATCTGAAAACATTTTCATTTTCCCCTCTAAAGGATCTGGAAACATGTTCCCCCCAAATTTTCCTGGCACCCTTGAATGATTATTTCAACCTGCCCTGCAGAGGAGAGCGATGAGGGAGGTTGCACCCTCCCAGTGCCCTCTGCAAGAGAACTTGTCAAGCGGTTAGATGGAACCTCAGATTGCAACTCTACATTTCACGACACCTATTTTGATCCACAATAATGATCATAATCCAGACCAGAAACGGATCAAAAGATGCTCACTTTCTGCTTGGCAAACCCGTCTTTTCCCCGTATAATGTGACCAGGTGGTCATATGACCTGGAGGTCACTGGGAAGCCAGCATATGCCGAAGGCCACTTTCTTCAATCTGCCGGAGGACAAGCGGGCGCTCATCGTGCGGGTGGCGATGGAGGAATTCGCCTCCCACCCCTTCGTGCGGGTCAGCATCAACCGGATCGTGAAGCGGGCGGGGATTGCCAAGGGAAGCTTTTATCAATACTTCGAGGACAAAAAAGATCTCTTGATTTATATCTTGCAGATCATCGGGGAGGAAAAGCTGGCTTATTTGCGCCCTGTTCTGGAGCGTATCGGCCAAGAGAATTTCTTCACCCTGTTGCGGGAGCTCTACATCGCCGGTATCCGGTTCGCTCAGGAGCACCCGCTCTACATCGAGATCGGTCGCCATTTGCTGGCAAGCCGGAATTCCCCCATTTACCAAGACGCCCTGGCACGGAGCAAGCCCATCGCTTACGAGATCTTTGAGCAGATGCTCCGGGAAGCCGTTCGGCGCGGCGAGGTGCGGGATGACCTGGATGTCCATCTGATGACCTTCCTGGTGGCTTCTTTGAACAATCTGGTGGTGGAGTATTACACGGAACACGTAGCGGCGGATTATGATGAGCGCCTGTTGACGGTGGCGGATCAATTTATCGAATTTCTCCGCCGAGGGATCGCGGCGGGTCGTTAGAAACATCCGGGAGGAACGCAATGGGCATCATTGAGGTCGAGGGCTTAACCAAATACTACGGCAAGACGCGTGGGATTGAAGATGTTTCCTTCAGCGTGGAGGAGGGAGAGATCTTCGGTTTCATCGGGCCGAACGGCGCTGGGAAGACCACGACTATCCGCTTGCTTCTCTCGCTGATCTATCCCACGCGGGGCAGCGCCCGGATCTTCGGCAAGGATGTGTTCGCCCACGGGCCGGAGATCCGCCAGGACGTCGGCTATCTCCCCGGCGAGGTCTTCTACTACGAGCGCATGAAGGTCATCGACCTGCTGAAATACGCGGCCAGCTTCTACAACCGTGAGTGCACGCGGCGCATGTATGAGCTGGCCGAATATATGGAGTTGGACTTGAACCGCCGTGTTGATGAGCTTTCCTACGGCAACCGCAAGAAGGTGGGCATCGTGCAAGGCCTGATGCACAGCCCCAAGGTGGTTTTCCTGGACGAGCCCACCATCGGCCTGGACCCCTTGATGCAACGCAAGTTCTTCGAGCTCATCCGGGAGGAGAACGCCCGCGGGGTGACGGTTTTCTTTTCCTCTCATATCCTGAGCGAGGTTCAACGGTTATGCCATCGGGTGGCCATCATCCGCGAAGGGCGCATCGTAGAGATCGCCGACATGGAGACGCTGATTCGAAACAACTACAAGAAAGTGCGGGTGGTGGTCAAAGATATCGACCTCTCGTATTTCGATCTGCCCGGCGTGACCAATTTGGAGCGCACGGACAACGCGGTGCACTTCTTTTATCGAGGGGATATCAATGTGATGCTGCGCCGGCTCAGCGCCCTGAACCTGACCGATGTGACGATCGAGGAGCCCACTCTGGAAGAGATCTTTATGCACTATTACCAGAGGGAAGGGTCATGAAAATCAATATCTATCAGTTTGAATTGCGACGGAAGCGGAACTCGATCCTCGGCTGGTCAGCGGGCGCCGTCCTCCTCATTTTGCTGTATATGGGCTTTTATCCCACCTTCGCCGATCATGCGGCGGTGCTGCAGGAAACGCTCAAGCGGTTCCCGCGGGAATATCTGGAAGCGTTCGGGATGGCGGGGGTGGACCTTTCCTCGGTGATGGGCTATTACAGCCTTGTGATGACGCTTTTACAAATCCTGCTGGCCCTCCAGGCCAGCAACTACGGCTTCGGCCTGCTCTTGGTGGAAGAAAGTCGGATGATCGCGGATTTCTTGGTCAGCAAGCCGGTCACCCGGGCGCAGATCCTGATCAGCAAACTCCTGGCCGCCCTCACCGCTCTGGTCCTTACGGATGGGGTGGTCTGGGCCAGCAGCTTCCTGTTCATCGAGCTGTTCCGCGGGGGGCGCTCCTACGATCCGCGCACCCTGCTCGTGATGTTAGCGGGCATTCCGGTCTTCCAGGCCGTCTTCCTCAGCGTGGGTCTGGCGCTTTCCCTGTTGGTGCGGCGGGCCCGTAACGTGACGCCCTATGGCCTGATGTTGGGCTTCGGGGGCTACGTCTTGAACGCCTTTGGGGACCTGCTCGGCGATGTCAAGCTGGAGCTCATCACCCCTTTTCATCATTTCGATCCCACCTACGTGGTTCAGCATAATGCCTATGAGGCGTCTCTGGTTCTGCTCAGCGGGGCCATGATCGTGGTCTCTTTGGCTTTCAGTTACTGGCGGTATGTTCGCCGCGATATCCCTGCGGTCGTCTGACGGAAGGGGGTTCCATGAACATCTTCTGGCATGAACTCAAGGCCGGCTTCCGCTCGCTCCTTGTCTGGAGCGTCGTGATGACGTTGTTCATCCTCCTCTCCGTGGGCAAGATGGCTGGCTACATCAACAACCCGGAGGCGATGGCCATTCTGGCGTCGATCCCCCAAGCGGTCTCGGCCGCTCTCGGCATGCACGGCTTTAACCTCACCACCCTGGACGGCTGGTTCGGGGCCCTGTTCCTCTATTTTGCGCTGATGGGGGCCGTGGCCGCTGCGATGTGGGGGAGCGGCGTCCTCTCCAAAGAGGAAAGCGCCAAGACCGCCGACTTCCTCTTGGCGCTCCCGGTGAGCCGGTCCCGCGTGCTCACGGCAAAGGCCCTCGCGGCGCTGGCGAATTGTGCCCTCTTCGTTCTGGTGACCGGCATCGTCTCGGCGCTCGCCGTCCAACCATACCAACCCGACGCGGCGTTCTATCGCCTCCTGATCCTGGAGATGGAGGCGATGTTCGCGATCGAGCTGATCTTCTTGGCCCTCGGGCTGCTGTTGGCCAGTCTCATGCGGCCGGCCAGCCGCGCCCTCTCGGCCGCCGTCGCCATCATTTTAGCCACATATTTTATGTTTGCAGCATCCAATATGCACGAGAAACTCGATTTCTTGAAGTATTTCACGCCATTTAAATACTTTGACGCGGCGATCTTTATGCAAGAGGGCCGGCTGGATGGTGGATATCTGTTGCTTTCCTTGGTGATTGTCCTTCTCAGCGTGATCCTGGCTTACACGGTGTATCCGCGGCGGGATATCTACATCTGAAGACCGCCAGGCCGCTACCCGTTCCGGCGGTGGAGAAAGCGAATCATCCCTTGGATCCCCCTTTCCTACGGCTCCAAGCGCCGTAGGGGCTGGGGGTAGGCTGGGCGCCTTTGGCGCCCAACCTACCCCCAGCTCCAATGTAACTATTCG
>DATMAC010000139.1:0-2002 GCA_035573655.1 Thermoflexus sp. | reverse complement strand
CGACGGCCAGCGCCGGATAGATGTGCCCGCCGGTCCCGCCGGCGGCGATCCAAATCCGCATCCCTTAGCCTCCTGGCCACGCTCAGCAACATCCCCACGCCGATCAACTCGCTGAGCAAGGCAGAACCGCCATAGCTAATGAACGGAAAAGGCACCCCGGAGAAGGGAATCACACCGATCAACCCCCCCAGGTTGATCAACCCCTGCCAGGCGATCCACAGCGTCACCCCCAGGGCCAACAACCCGCCGAACGCGTCCTTTGCCTTTCGAGCAGTGAAGAATCCGAGGCCCACCCAGATGCCGACCAAGGTGATGACCGCGATCACCCCCATAAACCCGAAGGCTTCGCCGAGCACTGCAAAGACACTATCGGAGTGGGGAAGGGGCACCTGGCCGCTCAGGGTATACCAAGTGGCTCCCGGCCCTTTCCCGAAGAGCCCGCCGGAGCGGATCGCCTGCCAGACCATGCTGAGATGCCCGCGGACATCATCAGGGTTTCTCAGGGCCTCCAGGTAACTGATCAACCGCGCCATCGCATGGGGATGCACTTGAACCAACACACCGAACACCCCCGCCCCCACGGCCAACCCGAGGAGGACCTGAACCAGCGTGGCGCCGGAGGCCACAAACATCCATGCGGCGACCCCCGCGATCAACAGCCCCGTCCCCAAATCCGGCTGGAGGAAGATCGGGATCACCACTACGCTCAGCACCATCAAGAACGGAACGAACCCCCGACTGAGCTCCCGGAGACGCTCACCTTTTGTCGGCAGCCAGGTGGCCAAATAGAGAATGATGATCGGTTTCACAAACTCGGCCGGTTGGAAGGAACCGCCCGAGAAAGCCCGCCGTGCGCCGAGCCGATCCTCACCGACCATCAGCACGGCGATCAGGGACGCCACCCCCAGCACCGCCAGGGGGATAGAGAGGCGCTGCAAACGTCGGTAGTCGATCCGCCAAAGCCCCAGGAGAGCGAGGGCTCCCAAAAGCGCCGCCCCTCCTTGGCGTCGGACGAAATACCAAGGATCAGAAAAGTATTGCTGCGCCAGGTAATAAGTGGCGTTATAAACCAACGCGAGACCGATCATGACTAACGCGGCCATCAGGATCAACAACCCCAGCTCGAGAGGGCTCGCTGGAAACGACCACGCCAGAGAGCCGCTCTGCGGGATCGATTGTTCATACCACCTTCGTCGCGCTGTGGTCATTCCAACGCCTCCACGAGCCGGCGGAAATGCGCGCCCCGCTCCTCGAAATCCCGATAGGCATCGTAACTGGTCCCCCCAGGCGATAACAGCACCACCTCCCCCGGCCGGGCCAACTGGGCGGCTACAGCCACCGCCTCCTCCAAAGTGCCCACGCGCTCCACCCGCTCCAGCACGGACTCCCCCACACCCGCGCGGGCGGCCCGCACCGCCTCCGCGATTCGATCCCCCATCTCGCCAAAACAGATCAGCACCCGCACCCGCCGGGCGATCGCCCGGGCGGTTTCATCCCACGGGAGCTGCTTGTCCCGGCCTCCGGCCAGGAGCACCAGGGGTTCCTCAAAAGCCTCCAGAGCCATCCGCACCCGTTCCGGCGTGGTGGCGATGGAATCGTTCACATAGCGTACCCCCCGCACCTCCCGAACCAGCTCCAAGCGATGCGGCACGCCGGAGAACGTCGTCGCCACCTCGCGGATCGCCCCCAAATCGACCCCCAAGCTGCCGGCGACCACCGCCGCCGCGAGGACGTTCCATAAATTGTGTCGACCTCGCAGCCGCACCTCATCGACCCGGCAGATCGGCCAAGCGTCCGAGCCCAGACGCAAAAAGAGCGTCCCTTCCCGAATGAAGGCCCCGCGGGCGACCTCCCGCTCCCGGCTGAAGAACCGCAACCGCCCGCGCACCGCCGCCGCCAGGGCTCGGGCGTTCGGGTCGTCGTATCCCAGCACCGCGATGTCCTCGACGTCTTGAAAATCGAGGATGCGCTGCTTGGCCGCGATGTAAGCTTCCATCGTTTT
>DATMAC010000138.1:0-2081 GCA_035573655.1 Thermoflexus sp. | reverse complement strand
TGAGATCTGTGCCGCCGTGGAGCTCTTCTGCCAGATCCTCGCCCGTTGGCGGGACGATCTGCGGGCTTCCCCGCCCCTCCTGCCATCGGAATGGGAACATCTAGCCGCCCGACGCCAGGCCCTCCGCTTCCCCACCTGAACACCCGCTCTGCCCCCACGCGGACAGATAAGCCCTCACCACCACCCCGGGGTTCTCCGCAGCCATCACGGGACCCAGGACCGCGATCCCCGCCGCTCCGGCCTCCCGGCACGCCCGTGCGTTCTCCGGGGTGATCCCCCCCAGGGCGATGACCGGGATCGGGACAGCGCGGGCGACCTCCCGCAGCGCCTCCAGCCCCAGGGGTGGCCCGTAATCGGGTTTGCTGGTCGGCGGGAAGATCGGGCTCAGGGTGATGTAATCCGCGCCGGCCTCCGCTGCCCGAAGGGCCTCTTCCAGATTGTGGGCCGAAACCCCCACCCAGCGCGCTGGACCGACGATGCGTCGGGCCTCGGCGACCGAGAACCCCTGGGGGAGGTGAACGCCATCGGCTTCGCAGGCCGCTGCCACCGAGGCCCGGGCATTGACCACGACCGAGGCGCCGGCCGGTCGGGCCCGCTCGATGATGGCCTTCACCAGCTCCGCCAACTCGGCCTCGGGGAGATCCTTCTCCCGCACCATCACCCAGCGCGCGCCGGCGGCGAGGATCTCTTCGATTAGGGAAAGCAACGGACGGCGCGCGAGCTGACGATCGGTGATCACCAGCAGGGGCGGGTGAGGGAGCTTCATACCTCGATGCGATCCTCCATTGGGCTGGAAGGCACCGCGTACAGGCGGCGGGGGATGCGCCCCGCCTCATAGGCCAGCCGGCCGGCCTCCACGGCCAGGCGCATCGCCCGCGCCATCTTCACGGGGTCCCGCGCCTGGGCCACCGCGGTGTTCAATAGCACCCCATCGCAACCCAACTCCATCGCGATCGCCACATCCGAGGCGGTGCCGACCCCAGCGTCCACGATCACCGGCACCGTGCACATCTGACGGATCAACCGGATGTTATAGGGGTTCAGGATCCCCATCCCTGACCCGATCGGCGCCCCCAGGGGCATCACCGCCGCGCAGCCGATATCCTCGAGCTTCCGGCACAGGATGGGATCGTCGGTGCAGTAGGGGAGGACCACAAAGCCATCTTTGACCAGTTGCCGCGCGGCCTCCAGCAGCTGCTCCGCGTCTGGGTAAAGGGTCTCCTCCTCGCCGATCACCTCCAGCTTGATCCAGTTTGTCCCCAAAGCCTCCCGGGCCAGATGGGCGGTAAGGATCGCATCCCGCGCCGTGAAACAGCCGGCGGTGTTGGGCAGGATGAAGTAGCGATCCTTCAGCAGATCGTAGAGGTTCTCCCCATCCGCCCCTGGTCGCACCCGCCGGATGGCTACGGTGACGATCTCTGTCCCACTGGCCTCCAGCGCATCCAGCATCACCTGAAGGTTAGGGTAACGGGCCGTGCCCAGGATCAAGCGGGAACGGAACGCTCGTCCGGCGATCACCAACGGTTCGCTCATGGGTTTCCCCCTTCCGAAAAATGGAACAATCGGCTACCCTCCAGCCACGGCGTGGACGATCTCCACGCGATCTCCAGGCTGGAGCTGGGTGTGACCCCACTCCGACCGGGGGATCACGGTGGCGTTCACCGCCACCGCGATGCCCGGGCGATCCGGGTCCAGGCCCAAGGCTGTCAGAAGCTCCCGGATCGTTTGCGGTTGATACGGGCGAGGTTGTCCGTTCACGATCAGGGTGGATTCCATCGCCCAGAACCTCCTGATATTCGGATCTCAGGGATGGGGGCCGCCTTTCGGCGGTCCCTCCACCGAACACCCCCTTTGGATTCCCGGGGTTTGAGGGCGAGCCGGGCGCCGAAGGCGCCCGGCTCGCCCCCAAAATATCTTTTCTTCCCCCTCTCCACGGCCCATTAGGCCATGGGGAGGGAGAAGAAAGGGGGGTGGGGGCCATTGGCCCACACCATCCCTTTCGGATAAAGCACCACGGTTTCATCCGGATTGGATTTTTCGATATGACCCCACGCCCTCTCTAGGGGGTCTTTGGGGGCTGG
>DATMAC010000137.1:0-11521 GCA_035573655.1 Thermoflexus sp. | reverse complement strand
GGAACCCCACTCCCCGCCACGACGGTGGCCGCGTCCTTTGAGGAGGCTTACGCCTTCCTTCGCAAATGGGAGGGAGGGTACGTCAACGATCCGGACGACCGAGGCGGGGCGACGAACATGGGCATCACCCAGACCACCTATAACGACTACCGCCGTCGCCATGGGCTCCCTCCTCAGGATGTCGCCCAGATCACGCCCGGAGAGGCCGAGGCCATTTACCGCGAGTTCTGGGAGACCTCCGGAGCTGGAAAGCTTCCAAGGTCTCTGGGGGTTGTGCACATGGATACAGCCGTCAATATGGGCCCGCTGCGGGCAAAGCGATTCTTGGAGGAGATCCAACGGCGCAACCCGGGAACCCCGGAGGCCGCTGTGGAGATGTACCTGGACCTACGGCTCAACCGTTATCTGGAGCTGGCGCAGGATCCCTCCCAGCGCAAGTTCCTGCCCGGTTGGCTGAACCGCCTTTGGGACCTCAGCTATCACGCCACGGGGGATCGAGCGTTTCAACGCTCCTTCGAAGAGAAAGCCTCCAGGCTGCTTTCGGAAAACCCAGACCTTGCGCCCATTCTCGAAGATCCACGACTCCTCTGGAATCAGACCAGGAGGTAGAAGCGATGCGCGCTCTACGGGGGCTGCTGATATGGATCAGTATCCTGAGCATGGGTTGCGCGGGCGTGGCACCCACCGGAGGGACCCCCTCGTCCTCCGAGCCGAGCCCGATGACGCGATCGGTGTCCCCTTCGCCGACCGCGCTTGGTGAGAAGGGGCTTGAAGCCCTGACGGAGGCTATCCAACGCGGCGACTGGGAAAAGGCCCAGGTGGCCTATGAAGCGGCCGGCGGGCCGCCGCTGCCGGCGGACCTGCTGAACCGGGCGATGGCTCAGGGGATCTACCTGGCGCTGCGAGCTCGAGAGGCCGGAAAGGATCCGGAGGCGGATCAACATATTCGGGGCGCGCTCGCGCTGGTCCGCCAAGGCTGTCAGTGCCTCGATCCCCAAGGCGGCCCGATCCCTCAGGGCTTCCACGATGAGCTGTATTTTTATCTGGTCCTGGCCGATGCCAAGGCGATCCATTGGTGGGAGAGGGATGAAGCCGTCATCCAGGATCCCCTATGGGATGAAGTGGTCCGGCGGATGGCCCAGCGCGATCAGATCGCTCTGGAGGATGTGCGCGGAATCGGAATCGCCGAATGCGCCATGATGGGCCACCCCTTCCTGGTCGTGGGCTTTCAGATCGTTGATCTCCTGGGAACCTTCCGGGGAACCGCTCCCGGCCTGGACCGGCTGCAGGAAGGGGAAAGGAACCCTCGTTTCTTCAGGGACATCGCTTGCACCGATCGCAGGATTGAATGGATCAACGGCCCATCGGCAGGGGGACGAGGTGTTGCGCTCACAGTGGAATGGGATGGAAAGGGCTTCCGCCTGGTGGAGATCACCCGCATGGATCTGGCGGGGGAGACCTACCAGGAGGTGCGAAGGTTGATTGAGGCTGGCGAGCTGGAGAGCGCCTACGACGCTTACAATAGGGGGTTTACGAACGATATCGATGTAGATCCGGAAATCGCCACCCTGGCGTTACGTAAGGGATTGGAGGTGGCCCGCCAGCGGGCGGCGGCGGGAGATGTCGAGGGTGGGCTGCGTGCCCTCCACAATGCCTTCCTACTCGCCAGTTTCTACTATCGGCTGAGCGGAACTTTCCTGCCCTTAGATTGGGAGGAACGCCCACGCACTCTCAACGAATGGAAGCAAGAGATCCCTGATGGGGATCCCCTCCTGTATCGGGAGGCTCTAACCGAGTACGCCGCCCTGATGTTGATGTGGCGGGAACACAGGCCTGATCTGGTTCAACTAGGGTTGGTTGAACAGATCCTGCGCGGTCTGATCGTCCTCTCGCCGGATTACGCGCCCCCCTATCTCTATCTGGGGGACGCCTTGTGGGAGCAAGGGAAACATGAAGAGGCGCGGCGCTTCTATCGACAGTACCGGGAGCGGGCCCCCGACGCGCCGCTGCCCGAACGGGTCCGGGAACGCCTTCCATAAAATTTCGTAGGGGCGCCCCTTGTGGGCGCCCAATGGGGCGGGCACAAGGCCTGCCCCTACAATTGGCATTCGCATCCTGTGTAGGGGCGCCCCTTGTGGGCGCCCAATGGGGCAGGCACAGGGCCTGCCCCTACAATCGGCATTTCGCACCTTGTAGGGGCACCCCTTGTGGGTACCCCTGTGGGTTCTATGGCCCCCAGGCGACCCGTTGGGAAAGCGGATCCGGGAGGCTCTCGCCCAGATCCAGGATCTTGCGCGGGGCTCCTCCAGCGGCAGGAAGGAGATAGACCCCCCAGCGGCCATCGGCGTTGGAGAGATACGCCACCCACGCTCCATCCGGAGACCACGCCGGCCCGATCTCCCAGCCTTCCTCAGCGATCAAAACCCGGAAGAATCCCCCTGTGGTCGCGACGATCAGATCCCAGCTCCCCTGGATATCCGTAGTGTAAACCAACGCCGATCCATCCGGCGACCAGGCCGCCTGGAGATCGTTCGGATGCCGACTCAGGCGGATTGGAGCCGAGGCCTCCGGAGACAGCAGGAACAACCCGCACTCGTCCCCTACGCAACCTGTCCATGCCAGCGCCCCGTGGGGACCCCAGGCGGGGAACCGTCCAACGGCCACCTGTTGAACCGTTTGAGGCTCCTGGAGATCGATCACCTGGATCCTTCCTGTGCCATCCATAAAGGCCAACCGTCGGCCATCCGGCGCCCAGGTGGGCCAAGCGGCACCGGATCCGGCCACTTGCACTGTTTCGCCGCTTTCCAGGTCCTTCAGGAAGATCCCGACCCCGGCGACCCGATAAGCGAGCCGCCGCCCGCCGGGCTGCCACGCGGGCTGATCGGCCCCTACCGCGACCCGCAACCCTCGCCCGCCCGCATCGACCGTATAAAGCACATACGTCCCGATCTCTGGGTCATACATCGCGTAAGCCAGCCGCCCGGAGGGGATCGGCGGTGGAAGGGGTGTGCCTCCCCCTGGGAGACTTCCCGGGATGGGGGTGGGGGTGGCCTGAAGACAGAGCGTTCCCATCTCGCTGGCCTTCATCTCAACCTGGGGATCCGCAAAGAGGCGAAGGGCTGCCTGATATTGCGCTTCCGCAGGGCAGCTTTCCCCTTGAGCGGCCAGAAGATCCCCATATGCCACATGGGCCTGGAAAAGCCGACGGGCTGTGTCCCGATATCCGGGGTCCAGCGCGTAAACCTCCTGGAAGCGCCGGATGGCCTCCGGCCAGTTCACCCCCCAATAATCCCGTGCGGCCAGGTAGAGGTTGGCCAGACGATAAGCCGCTGAGGCCTCCGGCGGGAGAGGGCCCAGACGCGCGGCCTGATCCAAATAAAAGAGCCCCTCGGCGAGGCGATCCTCCTCGCCTTCCAGCAAATGCATCCCATAACGCAAGGCCGCGTCCCGCAGCATCGAGGCCACCTCGCCGGATCGGAACGTCGCGTCCCGATTTCGGATCTGCAACAGCAGCTCGATCGCCCGGGGCAGATCTCCCTTCGTGTAGGCTTCCCGGGCGATTTGAAACACCTCCTCCAGCAACACCGCGGGCGGAATAGGGGTGGGCGTTGGGCGGGCGGCGATGCGACGGTGGGCTTCGGCCAGGGCGGCTTCCACGGTGGGATCGGCCGGGCGAAGACGGCGGGCGCCTTCCAGGAACGCCAGCGCCCGCTCATCCTGGCCTTCCTCCAGCATGTTCATCGCCTGCTGGATCGCCGCATCCACCGTCGCTTGGATCCGCCGTTCCCGCTCCGCAGCGCCGTGGGCCCATCCCATCCGCCAGCCCGCCAGGGCCATCCCCCCGATGAGGCCGAGGGAGATCAATAAGAACACGATCCCCATTAACCCTTGACGGAGACGACGCATCGAAGCACCGCGCATCTGGCCTCCTCTCCTGTAAGCTGTGTAACTCCTTGATGAACGCCTCACACCCGCTTCGCCGGCCTCAGCCTCAGTCCATGCTAAACCGAAATAGGGAGTTTCTAACAGGCGGCAAGCGATAGGGGACGAGGCCGGGAAGCGGTTCGGTTCGAGTCGTGGTCCTTCTTCCGCCTGATTGAGGAGTATGCGGAGTTTGTGGGGACCGCTCAGCGTCGAGGCTGGCCCAGCAGGCGCACCCAGGATAGGCGATTCTGAACAGCATGGGTCAAGCGCGCATCCGCAGTCCAGAATTCAGCGTTCAGCCGCTCTGCCAAGGCCAGATAATGAGCATCGTAAGCAGCGGGAAAGGCGAAGGTGCGGGCCAGTTGCAGAGCCCGGCGGTGGAGTTCGTTATCGCCGATGAGTTCTATGTCCAAACGCAAGGCCAGGTCCAGCAGTGTTTCCACCCGATCGGGAGGAATGTCTCCATGCATAGCGTAACGGTGTAGGGCGTTAGTCACTTCATAGTATAGTAGGGTAGGAGCTGCTAGTCGCCGTCTCTCTCGATGCCATGCCTCCCAGAGACTCTCGGCTTGAGGAACGGTCTCCTCCAGGAGCAGCTGGAGGAGAAAACTCGCGTCAAGACAGACCGGTAAGCTGGGCATCCCGCTCCTCCCGAAGTTGTCGAAGGACTTCCTCTGGCGGAGTTAAAGGCTTGCCACCGCGCCAAGCCCGGAGATAGGCCCGGAACTCCCGAATTTGGTTCAGGACCTCCTGCCAGTTGGGGTGGGCCTGAGTCTCTGCCAATTGACGGTAGGCCTCCACAGAGAGGATGACCACATACGGCCGACCATCACGTTCCACCGTGATCGGTTCGTGGGTTTCTACGGCCCAACGCATCAATTCGCCCAAACGAATGCGAGCCTGGGTAGCGCTCACTACACGAGGCATGACCATTCCTTTCAATTAATTAATCGCTTGATTAAATTATATACGTTGGCAAAGGAATGTCAAGAAAAGACCCACCAACCTCAAGGCATGACCTCGGACGGGGGTATGATAGAGAAACGCCTGTTGAGAGCTTTTGAGGACCAGCAGTAGTTGCACTGGAGGGGGGTCATCCAGTTCGCTTCAACCTGCTGGAGAGCGGTTGGGGCGGATCGCCTGGAGCGAACCTCTCTTGGAAGGTCGGGCCCGATCCGAGGCCTACACGGCCGGCGTGTTTAAGCGAGCCTTGAACCACCCGGAGGCAACCCACCTCCAAATCGGGTGCAGCCCACTTGGTCCAGGTGGGCCTGCAGGGCGGCGATGACCACAGCGGCGCCAGGCTTCCGGATCTCGTTCAACCTGCTCGCTCAGCTGGCCATGATCCCCCAGCGGGCCGCTCCTTTACCGGGAAATCGCTGACCGCCTTCGGGTGTTCTCCCATCCACCCACAGATCCCCAGCGTGAGGGCCTCCGGGGCGGTGCGAACGACACAGGGTCGTTCACACCGCCCCGGAGGTGCCCTCTTCATGCGGCCACGGAAGCCGGCTGAGCCGGCGCCATCACGGCGCGGCGGAGGATCGGCCGGAACTTATAACCGTAAGCGATCACCCCGCGTTCTCCCTGTCGATGCAGGACGCGGGTGACCATCTCCACGGGCATCCCGATGTAGACTTCCTCCGGCTCTACGTCCGTCAGCATCGCTGAGACCAGGGGGCCCTCCTCCAGCTTAATGAGCGCCACAATGTAGGGAGCCTGCTCCTCATACCCAGCCGGGGGCTCATAGACCACGGTGTAAGAATACACCTCCCCACGGCCGGAGAGCGGGTAGGGTGTGCGCGCCGGCCGTTTGCACTCCGGACAGATGTCCCGAGGTGGGAACAGGCGGGCCCCACACCCTTCGCACAGTTCCCCCTCCAGACGATACCGTTGGGATCGTCCACGCCATGCACGTGCTGGATGCATAAGGCGCCTCCTCTGATCAGAGATCGGATTCGGATGGGCAAGCCCTTGGGCTGAGTGTTGCGTATGGCTTTACGACATCGCTTCCAGGATATGCGTGATCACCGTGGCACCGGTCCCCCCAATGTTCTGGGTCATCCCCAGGCGGGCATGCGGCACTTGGTTCGGCCCTGCCTGTCCGCGCAGTTGCAGGACCGCTTCCACCACTTGGTAAATCCCGGTTGCGCCGACCGGATGCCCGCGCGCCTTCAAGCCCCCCATCGTCGTGATGGGGAGCCGGCCATCCAGGAAGATTGCCCCCTCTTGGGCCATCGCCACCCCGCGTCCCCGCGGCGCGAAGCCGCTGGCCTCTAAGGAGAGGGCGGTCATGATCGTGAACGCATCGTGCGGCTCAAAGAAGTCGATGTCCTCAGGACGAACCCCCGCTTGCTGAAAAGCCCGGTAGGCCGAGAGGGCCACCGCCTCCAACCAGAGTGGGTCCCGCCGGTCGTGCAAGGCGACCGTGTCGGTCGCCACCGCCGAGGCCCGGATCCGCACCGGACGCTCTTGGAACGCCCGGGCTTGATCTGCTGGGCACAGGATCACTGCCGCTGCTCCATCGCAAACCGGTGACGCGTCCAGCAGGGTGATCGGATCGGCGATCACCCGGGCCGAGGCGAAGGCCTCGGCTGTGATGGGGAAGCGCAACATCGCGTAGGGGTTGTGGACCGCATTGCGATGGGCGTTGATGGAGAACGGCGCGAAGTCCTCCCGCCGGTAACCGTATTCGTGCATGTAACGGCGCATCAACAGGGCGTTGAGGGCTGTGAAGGTCATCCCGTGGGCGGCCTCATATTCGGCGTCCGCTGCCGTGGCCAGGGCCGCCGTGATGCCCTCCCCGGAGGTATCCGTCATTTTCTCCACCCCCACCACCGCCACGAGGTCAGCCAAGCCGCCGGCGACCATAGCGTAGCCGATGCGCAGCGCGGCAGCGCCGGAGGCGCATGCGGCTTCCACTTTGACAGCCTCCACCCCGTGCATCCCCGCGAAATCGGCCACCAGCGCTCCCAGGTGCTCCTGAGCCTCCACCTGGCCGGAGAGCATGTTCCCCACATAGAGGGCATCCACGCGTTCCACCCCGGCATCCTGTAGAGCCGCCTCCAACGCCTCCAGCGCCAGCTCCCGCAGCCCCTTGTCCCAATGCTCCCCCACCGGGGTCTGCCCGACGCCGATAATGGCGACTTCTCGCATCCTCCCTCCTTTCACTCGGTGTCCAGAACGATCTTCTTCCGGTAACGAGCGTATGTGGCGTAATCGATGACCCGCCGTCGGGCGATGTAATCCCAAGTCCGGGGCGCCCGATCCCGGCGCTCCTCAATGGCCTCAGTGACCACAAAGGAGAACGCATCGGATCCGGCCCCGGATCCGAAGGAGACGGCCAAGATGCGAGCCCCCGGCCGGGCTTCATCCAAGATGGCCGTCAGTCCGATCAGACAGGATCCTGCATACGTATTGCCGATCTCGTTCACCAGCAATCCAGCGCGGATCTGCTCCGGCCGGAATCCCAACATCCCCGCCACCTTCTGGGGGAATTTCACATTCGGCTGATGAAAAACCGCGTACGCATAATCCTCCGGCCGAGTTCCCAGCGCCTCCATCAACCGCCGCGCCGCCTCGACGATATGGTGGAAATAAGCCGGTTCTCCGGTGAAACGGCCCCCGTGCTCCGGGTAAAGGGCATGGGCCCGACGCCAAAAGTCCGGTGTATCGGTGACGTAAGAAAGGGAACCTTCCAGGACGGCGAGGCTCTCCTCCGCCGGGCCGATGATGAAAGCGGCCCCTCCTGCCCCGGCGGTGTATTCCAGCGCATCCCCCGGCCGCCCCTGGGCCGTATCCATCCCGATCGCCATCGCATAATCCGCCATCCCGGAGCCCACCAAGCCGATGGCCGCCTGCATGGCCTCCGTGCCGGCCTTGCAGGCGAACTCCCAATCCCCTGCCTGGACCAATGGGGTCGCGCCGATGGCCTCGGCGACGATGGTGGAGCTGGGCTTCACCGCATAGGGGTGGGATTCGCTGCCCACCCACACGGCCCGCAGGCGGTTGGGGGCGATCCCCGCCCGGGCAAGGGCGTTCCGAGCCGCCTCGATGGACATCGTCACCACATCTTCATCCGGCCCTGGGACCGCCTTCTCCTTCACGGGCGGCGGCTCCGCCCCGCCCGTCCATAGGCGTGAGATCTCGATCCCCGGCAGGCGATAGCGGGGGACGTAGGCCCCATAACCCACAATCCCCACCGGCCGGGTCGGTTTCATGAGCGAATGGCCGTTCTCATGCATGGAGACCCTCCTGAAGCGGGTCGTAACCCATGATCGTAGTGCGAACCCCTCGTGCAATCCCAATGTTGCCCGCCATATGTGCTCCGCATCTCGGAAGAGATGTGGAATCCTCAGCCTCCCCAACCCAACGCCCGGCGAAGTTGATGAAGGTGAACCACGTGATCGCGCTCATGCCAGGCCGCGCGCCGAAGCACCTTCCGGGGAGACCAGAATTCTCCATCGACACCAACCACCAGCGACTGGCCCACCCAATCGCGAAGGGCCCGTTCCAACGCGCCTCGCACCTGGCTCAGGTGAGCCCAGACGTCCGTCGGGGGATCCTTCACCTCCCGCCCCAAACGGCTGAGATACCAGTTCTCACCTCGAGCCACGTGACGCAACACCCCGCGCATCGACCACCGCTGGCCGGGTAACACTGTGTCCAAAACGGGGTCCGGCAGGCCCTCCACCACTGCCCGGAGATCCGCTCGGGAGGCCGCGAGGACCTGAAGGCCTAATTCGACGTCCTCTTCGGTGAGCGGCCGCCAGTCATCCAGAAACCAAGCGTTGACCTCATAAGGGCCGCCTCGCTCGAAGCGCTCGTTGATCGTGTAGACGTCGAAGATCTCGACCACCCGGAAATCCTCAGGGACCCCGAGCCCGGCGGCGGGGATCCCATGGGCCCCCAACCAGGCGAAGTATTCCCGGATCGCCTCCGGGACACGGGCGAGGGCATCCCGCTCGGTGTGCCCAACGGCGAAGCATCCAGGGTAATCCAAGACCCAGGCGATATGTCGACCTCCGGCGCCCCGTTCCAGACCCACGCGATAGGACATATGTTGCCCCCCATCGCTTACAAGGTCAGCTCCTCGGGCCTTTGCGTGCGAAGTTCCTGGAGCAGCTCCCGGGCACGAGCCAAGCGGATATTTCGCTCCGCGACGAGCTGCTCCGCGATCCGATCGATTTCCTCGCCCACCGCCCCGGCCGCCATGGCGATCTGGCGGGCGTGCAGCGCCATATGCCCCCGCTGGATCCCTTCCGTGGCCAGGGCCCGTAGGGCGGCCAGGTTCTGCGCCAGTCCGACGGCGGCCATGATCTCCGCCAGCTCCCGGGCCGAGGAAACCCCTAGGATCTTCAACGCCACCCGGGCCAACGGATGGGCTTGGGTCGTCCCTCCAACGGTCCCCACCGCGAGCGGCAGCTCGATCCGCCCGCACAGGGCCCCGTGCTCATCCCGCCACCACCGGGTCAGCGGCCGGTAGCGGCCGTCCCGAGCGGCATAGGCGTGGGCCCCCGCTTCAATCGCCCGCCAGTCGTTTCCAGTGGCCAGGGCCACCGCATCGATCCCGTTCATAATCCCCTTGTTGTGCGTCGCCGCCCGATAGGGATCGACCTCGGCCAGCGCCTGAGCCTCCAAGATCCCTTGGATCACCACGTCGCCCGGGAACTCCGAGGTTTCCAAGGCCTCCGCGGGGATCCGGACCTCCGCCCAAGCCCGCCGACGGTCCGCCAGGTTGGAGAGGATGCGCAGAACCGTCCGGCCGCCCGTGATCTTGGCGATCAGGGGAGCCACCGCCTCGCAGACCGTGTTCACCGCGTTGGCCCCCATCGCATCCCGGACATCGTAGAAAATATAAACGACCAGCATCGGCCCAGTGGGGGTCTCGGGGAACGGGACCGCTTCCAACCCTCGGAACCCGCCCCCCCGGGCGACGATGGAAGGCGTGGCCGTTTCGGCCACGCTCCGGATCGCCTCCACCTGCTCCTCCACCGCCCGGGCCGCTGCCTGGAGGTCGGGGAGGTCCACCACTTGGATCTGCCCCCGCATGACGGGTTCGTCGCTGCCCGCGGAGAACCCTCCGCCCGCCCGGGCCAACCGGGCCGCGTGGGACAGCGCCGCCACCACCGAGGGCTCCTCGATCACCATGGGGATCAGGACCTCCCGGCCGTTCACCAGGAAGTTCACGGCCACCGCGAAGGGCAAGGCGAACCGGCCGATCACGTTTTCAACCAAATGGTCAGCTTCTTCTAACGTTAATCCCCCGGTGGATAACAACGTGACCTCCGCGGGGGTCAGGCCAACTTGTTCGGCCACCCACCGGGCCCGCTCCTCAAGCGGGAGGCGATAGAAGCCGGGATAACGGGACGTGAAGGCAGACATGACATTCCAAATCTTAAGGGAGGCGGGCTATCAAAATCTCTCAGGATCCGTCGTCCTTTTGTTAGAAAGTGGGGAAAGGAGCGAGTTTGTTCCTTACATATCCCTGTGGCCCAAATGGCCCCAGGGAGGGGGAGGAAAAATTTTGGGGGCTGGCCAGGGGGGATTTGGCCCCCGGCCAGCCCCCAAAACCCCAAGCAGTATTCTTTAGGGCCATGGCCAGCCCCAGAAGACAGGGGCCGTTTCAATGTGCAGAGGGGGGCCGTTCCGGAGCGTGAAGGCAGGCCAGAACGCGGTCCGGTAAGGGTGCGTAGGATCCATGGGCGTCGGCCAAAGGTCCTCTTCGTCCCCGCCCACGGCCACCTCCCCCTGGATGGGCCATCCCAAGACTCGCAGGGTGGCCGCGTGCGCCTTCCCCCACGCCCAGATCGTGTGCAGATCCCCGTAACGCCGCCCGATCCAGCGCAACGCCCGTCGGTAGGCTGGCTGCAGGATCCGCTCAGGGTGATCCCCAAGCGTTTCTCCGTGGGCCAAGAGGGCGGTTAGCACCACTTCTGCAGGCCGCCGGGTGAGAAGGCGCTCCACCCCCTTCGCTCCCAATGCCTCTTGAAGCGCGCCGCGAATCACTTCCTCCCGCCACACCGCATAGACCAGGGCAGAAGGGCTCCTGCTCTCCAGATGGCCATCCCATCGACGCAACATCCCATGCACGCGTCGCTGCAGCCAATCCTCCGGGGGCAGGGCCAAAAGCACCTCACGGTGGGTGGCCCGAGCAGGGGTACAGGGCGGCCATGTGGATGCCGTATCCCATTCCCAAAAGGCGCGAAAGGCCTCGTTCTTCACGATCCCCTGGATCAGCTCCCCCAGCGTGTGGAGGGGGTCCCCCGGAGCTGGCGTGGGTTTCAACCAGCGCCCATCGGAAGCGGTGGCCCGCACGGGAGCACCCGGGAGCCCGGGCCAGCGCCCTCGCGCTTCCTCCCCGACCCATATCACGCGCCACGGGAGGGGAAGAACCGGGGCCGCCATCGCGTGCAGGCGGAACCCATCGCCCTCCCGACATCCTCGAAAGAGCCCCACTTCGGGAGCCGCTCCGATGGCCGCCCAGGCGCGCCATGCGGCCTCGCGCATTGGAGCGTCGGGCACTCGCGACGCCGCGTTCCAGAGGGGATCCGCCAGGGCTGTCCGAAGCGGCGCGGGGAGAGGTTGAAGTGAGGCGGAG
>DATMAC010000136.1:0-7304 GCA_035573655.1 Thermoflexus sp. | reverse complement strand
GGCCCTGAAATGCCTGGGTGGGGAGATCCATGCCCGCCTGTGGCCTCGCGACGAGGAGGAGCGCCGCTTCGCTGCGGAGATGGGATACGATCTCCAGCGCGTCCTGACTGCCGACGATTTGGTTCGCGGAGATAACATCTTCTTCGCCGCAACGGGTATCACCGATGGGGAGATCCTGCGCGGGGTCCGCTACACCGGGGAGGGAGCGCGGACCCATTCCATCGTCATGCGCTCCCGCTCTGGAACCATCCGGTTCATAGAGGCCTATCACCGATGGGACAAGCTGATGCGGATCAGCGGCTACCCATACGACCGAGGCGCAGGAGAAGCCCCTCGATCAGCGCGCTGAGGGAGGCAGGGATCTCCCGCGCCGTCCACCAAATCTGACGGGGCCCGTAGGGGGAGCGATCCGCGGCCAGCCCGACGGCGTCGACGCCAGCGGCGGCGCACAGCCACAGGGCGCGATCCAGATGGAAGCGCTGGGTGACCACCACGGCATGGGTGACCCCGAAGACCTCCCGCGCCCGCCGGCACGAGTCCATCGTCCGTAGGCCCTCCGGGTCGATCCACAGGGCTTGCTCCGGAACGCCCAGGCGAAGGGCCAGGCGCCGCATCGCCTCCGGCTCGTTATAGTAGGGGGAAGAGCGGCCGTCGCCGCTCAAGAGCAGGATCTGCACCTTCCCCAGGCGATACAGCTCCACACCCATCCGGACCCGGTCGGCCAGCACCGGGGTGGGGGAGCCATCCGCCCGAAGGCCGGCGCCCAGGATCAGGGCGACTGGCTGCGCGGGCACCTCCTCCGGCCGCTCATAAATTCGCGACGCGCTCCGGAGCCAGAGGTAAAGGCGAGCTGCCAGCGGCGTCGCCGTGATCAATGCGATCAGGATCCCCATGCATCCCCGGCGCATATACCTGGATCCCCAAAGCCGGATTCCTTGTGGAGTGAAGAGAGTATAGCAAAAGAAGAGCCTTCGGGCCATGGGGCTTTCTTGTGGAGGCTTTGGTGAAGAAGAGGCTCCACCCATTTGAGGTTTTTGGGCTGGGCCGGCGGCCGAAGGCCGCCGGCCCAGCCCAAAAAGATTTTCTCTCCCCCCTCCCCGCGGCTCGAAGGGCCGCGGGGAGGGGGGAGAAAGGGGGAGGGGCCCTTGGCCTTTTCACGAGAGCTTCAATCAGAACTTTGAAAAGCCCTGGCCGTGGAGCGAGGCCTCTTGACAAATTCTCCCGAAGGGAGTATTCTCGGATTAGAACATTTGTTCTAATCCGGAGCGGCGATGGCGGATCGAGAGCGGTTGCTGGATTATCTGGAGGCTTACTGGGAGATCCACGGATATAGCCCGACCCTGGAGGAGATCCGTCGGCAGATGGGATATTCCTCCCGCGCCCATGCGCTCTATCACCTGCGCGCCCTGATCCGACAGGGGTTGGTCGTCCGGGAGCCTGGGAAGCATCGGACCTGGCGCCCGGTCTCCCTTCCCACCCACGTATCTGTTCCTCTGAAAGGTGTGGTCCCCGCTTCCACGCCCGATCAAGTCGGGGAGGTCGTCCCCCAGGATCTGGGGACTCTGCGGCTACCGGCGGCGTGGGCGCCGCGGCGCTGCCGATTCGCCTTATGGGTCCGCGGGGAATCCATGATCGGCTTAGGGATCCAGCCTTACGACGTGGTGCTCATCGAGCCGGTCTCGTGGAGCGAGGTTCGTTCCGGGGATCTGGTCGTGGTGCGGTTGCGGGGCCGGAACCAGATGACGTTGAAGCAGCTCATTTGGGAGGAGCCGGAGGGCGGGAAAGGCATAGGGACTCTCTGGCTTCGGCCGGCCCATCCGGATCTGCAGCCGATGCGGTTGGATCGCCGGGCATGGGTATTGGAGGGGCGCGTGGCGTTCCGGTTCGGTCCGGTGCGGGATCTGGGGGCGTGGATCCGTGAATGAAGATGGGCGCTGAATCGCTGGTCATTGTTCTTCGTGGGGTATAGGCCACTGAAAGCGGCCCACACCTGACGAAGAAACCCATCGCGAGTGAAGCAAGAGGAGCCATTCCGATGAAGCGGAGGTGGCTGGAAGCCCAGGCGGATTTGGTGGAGCAGGTGCTTTGGCAGCATCGATCACCCGGTCGGGTGACGGGAGGTCGGGTCACTCCCACCACCATCCTCTTCCAAGTCGTCCCCGCCCCTGGCGTCCGCTGGGCCCGTCTGAAGGCGCTGGCGGAGGATCTGGCCCTGGCCCTGGGGGTGCCCGGCGTGCGGATCCAACGGGAGGGACCGGTGGTGCAGCTGGAGATCCCTCGGTCGGATCCGCAGGTGGTGCGCTTCCTGCCGTTGTTGGAGCATGTGCGCCAAGCGTTGCCCCGCTATCCGCCCTACACAGCGCTTCTCGGTTTGGCCGCCGATGGAGCACCGCTGTTGATCCGGCTGACCAGCCCGCAGGTAGCTCACATCCTGATCGCGGGGACCACCGGATCCGGCAAGACATCGCTCGCGCGGACGATGCTGACCAGCCTGGTGCTGGCCCATCGGCCTGGACAGCTGATGTTGATGATCGTGGATCCCAAGGGGACGGCCTTTGCAGCATTCCGAGATCTGCCCCATACGCTGGCCTTCGCCGCTGGTGAGACGCTGGAGGCCGTAACCTGCCTCGAGGAAGCGGTCCGGCTGATGGAGCGACGCTCGCGGGAGGGGATCTTCACCCCGCGGTTGCTGGTGGCCATCGACGAGCTGGGGGATCTGGTGCAGCAGGGTGGACGGGAGGTCGGGGAACTGTTGACCCGGCTGGCCCAGCGAGGGCGGGAGGCTGGGATCCACCTGCTGGCTTGCACCCAGAAACCGACGGCGGCGCTTCTCGGTGGACGGCTGACGGCGAACTTCCCGGCCCGTCTGGTCGGGCGGGTGGTTTCGGCGGAAGATGCCCGGGTGGCGGCGGGGATCGGTGGGACGGGTGCAGAGCGTCTGCAGGGGAAGGGGGACTTCCTGGCGGTGGTGGGTGGGACGGTCACCCGCTTTCAGGCGGCCTACATCGCCCCAGAGGAAATTCGACAGATCCTGGGGCAGGCAATGTCCAGATCAGATTGGCATCTGTGAACCCGGAGGAGTTGGAGCAGGGGCGATGTGTCCCGGCGCTTTTGCGCTCTGGCGCCCCTGCTCAACTTCCACGTTAAGGGGGGTGCGATGCGATCGGCGATGGTAGGACTTCTGCTGATGCTCTTCGCGATCGCCTTCGGGATCACCGGGGCGATTTGGGTGGGGATCCGTCTGGGGGGGTGGGGTCTCGCGGTGATGGTCGGGGTAGCCTTGGGGCTCCTAATCGCCCTGGCGCTGGCCTGGCGGATAAGCAGGCCGGATCCCTACGGGGCCTCCTTCCGGCAGGGATCTTATCCCGGATGGACGCTAGGCGGACCGGGGATTGAGGGGTACACTCGAGAAGGCGGTTATGGGTTCTCGGGATGGCCCGGCGGGATCGGAGTGCCGGGCCGGGAGCGGCTGGGCATGCCCTTTGGCTTCCCATTCCCGGGTATCCCGTGGGTCTCGTGGATCGCCTGGATCCCGGGGCTCTATCCGACCCCGCCGGCGGCCGGGCCCAGGGAATGGCCCTTCCTGCCCCCGCCATCTCCCAGGCGTTTTACCGTGATTGGGGAAGAGGAAGAAGAATAAGGGCCAGGCTGTTTCTCGGGTAGTCACCAAGAGGTGCGGGCCGCCTACGCGGCCCACCTCAATTGAAAACTTTGCTCCTACAGCCGCTCAAAGCAGCCTGCGCTGCATGGATTTTGCAAGGTGGTCTGGGCGCTGAAGGTGCCCAGACCACTTTTTGCTTCGTCGGTGAGGTGGATGGACTTTGAGGATCTTCAAAGTGGAATCGGGGTTCCGGCGGCAGCACCGAAGGAAGCGTCGCCGGAAGCGATCTCATCCAGGAGACCTTGAATGGGTTGGCGAGGATGGGGCGATCGTTATCCGCGGGAATTCTGGCTGCTTTTCGGGGGGACACTGGTCAGTGCGATCGGGGGGAGCATGGTCTGGCCGTTCCTCACGCTCTACCTCCGGCAGCGCTTTCCCGTTTCTCTCACCCTCATCGCCTCGCTGTTGACCTTGAACGCGGTGGCGGGGCTGGCGACCACAGCGGTCGCCGGCCTGGTGGTGGATCGCTTCGGTCGAAAAGGGGCGATGGTGGCGGGTCTGGTGGGGAGCGGGCTGGTCTTGCTGGGCATGATCCCCGCGACTTCCCTCCTGGCATGGGCGGCTCTGATGGCGTTCATGGGTGGGTTCGGTCCGATTTACCGCGTGGGGAGCGACGCAATGGTTGCGGACCTCATCGAGCCGTCGCGTCGGGCGTCCGCGTACGCCCTGCTGCGCATGATGGCCAATCTGGGTGTGGCGATTGGTCCAGCCATCGGCGGCTTCATCGTCTCCGCATCCTACGGACTGGCCTTCGCTTTAGGGGGTATTGCCCAGCTCCTCTTCGCTTTGCTAGTGCTCCTGGGGGCCGGGGAGACCCGCCCGCAGACACCAAATGAGCTAAGAACTTCGCCTCTGGGGGAAGGCTATGCAGGGATCCTGCGGGATCATCCGTTCCTCGCCTTTTGTGGGTTTTACACCCTGGCCGGCATGGCCTACGTCACGATGATGGTCCTGCTTCCGGTTTATATGAAAGAAAGCTTTGGGGTTCCGGAGCGTCTGTATGGGTTCATCATGACCACCAATGCGGCCATGGTGGTGGGGCTGCAATATGGGATCACCCGTCTGGCGAGCCGATTCCGGGAGCTCTGGGTGCTGTCGGCGGGCGCGCTGTTCTACGCACTGGGGGTAGGCAGCGTGGCGCTGGGGCGGAGCTTTCCGGCATTTCTGTTCAGCATGGCGTTGCTCACCATCGGGGAGATGCTGATGATCCCCACGGCCACCACGCTGACGGCGAACATGGCCCCGCCGGAGGCGCGGGGGCGATATATGAGCATCTACGGGCTGACGTGGGGCGTGGGATTTGGGGTGGGCCCGGTGATCGGGGGGATGCTGCATGATCGACTTGGGCCGGTGGCGATCTGGTGGGGCGGGGCATGGATCGCCCTCGTGGCGGCCCTGGGATTTCTCGGGTTGGCTCGCCGCCTACCGGCCATGGCCCCACGTCTAGAGATAGGGATGGACTAGATGATCCATCTAATGGGGGACATTTTCGGCAGGCCTATGCCCACGGGCAGAGGCACAGCCAACGCCCTGCCTCCACCCGTGGATAGCCGCGCTGCAGGCGGAGGGGGCGGGATTCGAACCCGCGGTGAGCCTTCAAGGGCCCACAGGTGATTTCGAGTCACCCGCCTTCGTCCACTCGGCCACCCCTCCGTCTATCTATTATACTCCGTGCGCGCGGCCGCGGCCCTAATGACCGAGGGCGCCCACATTTCCCGCCTGAAAAAAGTTGACGGAATCTGTTTTCACGGTTACGATAAGAAGAAAGCAGCGTTGATGATTCGGTGGGAACATTCGGGATGGGGCCGCCGGATGCCCGGAGAGGGCGCTGGCGGCCTTTTCGTTTGTGCTGACACTTTGCACACAGGGGTAGGGTCATTCCACCTTTTCTCGTGGATCCCGAACTGCGTAACTCCCATCTGTCAAACTCCTTGAAGGAGAGAAGCTTCGCGATGGCTCAAGTTTTACGCATTGTCCCCCTTGGGGGATTAGGTGAAATCGGCAAGAACATGATGGTTATTGAATATGGACGCAACATTTTGATCATCGACGCCGGGATTATGTTCCCGGAGAACGATATGCTGGGAGTGGATTTCATCATCCCCGACTGGCAATACTTGCAAGATAAGAAATCGTGGGTGCGAGCGATCGTGGTGACCCATGGTCACGAGGACCATATCGGTGCCCTTCCCTTCTTGATCCGGGAGATCCCGGCGCCGATCTACGCCACCCCGCTCACCCGGGGATTGATCGAGGTGAAGCTCAAGCAGGCGAAGGTGAGCGAGGGGGTGACCCTCCACACGGTCCAGGCGGGGGATCGCCTGAACATCGGTCCGTTCACAGTGGAGCTGTTCCGGGTATGCCATAGCATCCCCGATGGGGTGGGGCTGGGCATCACCACCCCGGCTGGCCTCATCGTTCATACTGGGGACTTCAAGTTCGACCAGACGCCGGTGGATGGGAAACCCACCGACTTCGCCGCTTTGGCGGAGTTCAGCAAGCGGGGGGTCCTGGCCTTGCTTTCCGACAGTACGAACGCCGATCGTCCGGGTTGGACGCCATCGGAGCGGGTAATCGATTCGGCCTTCGACGCCGCCTTCCGCCAAGCGAAGGGCCGCATCATCGTTGCGACCTTCGCTTCCCTGATCTCTCGCTTCCAGCAGGTGATCCAGGCGGCCCTGCGCTACGGCCGCAAAGTGGCTTTTGCCGGAACCAGCATGGTCGAGAACGTCAAGATCGCCCAGAAGCTCGGCTATCTGGAGATCCCTCCTGGGGTCCTGATCCGCCCGGAAGAGATCGACCGTTATCCGCCCCACCAGGTGGTGATCGTGACCACGGGTGCCCAGGGGGAGCCCTCCTCGGTCTTGGCTCGTATGGCGGTCGGGCAACACTCGCAGCTTCGGATCGTCCCGGGCGACACGGTGATCATCTCAGCCCATCCGATCCCGGGCAACGAGGAGATGGTGCATCGGACGATCAATCGACTCTTCCAGCGCGGGGCCGATGTGCTCTACGACCCCATCGCTCCGGTTCACGTCTCCGGCCACGCCAGCCAGGAGGAACTCAAATTGATGATCAACCTGGTCCGCCCCCGCTATTTCATCCCGATCCACGGAGAGATCCGCCACCTCAAGGCCCACGCCCGGCTGGCGATGGAGCTGGGCATCCCAACGGAGAACATTTTCGCGGTCGAGAACGGGTGGGTGATCGAGTTTAAGGACGGTCAAGGGCGAGTGGCGGAACGGGTGCCAGGCGGGTATGTGTTCGTGGACGGCGCGCTGGTGGGGGACGTCGGCCCGGAGGTGTTGCGGGAGCGGGAAGTGCTCTCCCGAGAGGGGTTCGTGGTGATCGTCGTGCGACGGGATCCCCGGACCGGCCGGGTGATCGGGCGGCCGGAGTTGATCACCCGAGGGTTCACCTTCGCCCGGGAGGCGGAGGAGTTGCTGGCCGGTGCGGAGGAACTGATCATCGAGACTGTCCGTTCCGCGAACGGAGAGAGCAAATCCCGCCAGGCCTTGGCCCATCGGATCCAGACCGCACTAGCGGATTACCTTTACCGCCACACCCGCCGCCGGCCGATGATCATCCCGGTGATCACCGAATAATCGGGTGTGGACCGGGGCTTTGGACATTTCCTCTGTGT
>DATMAC010000135.1:0-12069 GCA_035573655.1 Thermoflexus sp. | reverse complement strand
TCGCCCCCAAAGCCCCAAGGGACCAAAACGAAAAATCAAATCTGGAAGAAGCACTACTGGAATGGGAGGCGATGGTATAGAGATGTGGCCGCTTCAGCGATTGCCGAGTTTCCATAAACTGAGGGATACTCGGCCATAGGGGATTTTGGGTACCGTTGAGGGATTTTTCCTTCTCTCTCCGCAGCCCAAAGGACTGCGGGAAGGATGGATCATTTGCCCTCCACTCATACATCCCCAAAACGAGAGCGGGCGAAGCACAAATGATGGTCGAGCGGAGCTCTTCGCTCAATGAGATCCCAGCCATCCAGGTTCTCAGCCCGGAGGTGGCCGCCCGCATCGCGGCGGGGGAGGTCATCGAGCGGCCGGCCTCGGTGGTGAAGGAGCTCATCGAGAACGCGCTGGATGCGGGGGCCACGGCGATCCAGATCGAGGTGCGGGAAGGCGGCTTCACGTTCATCCGCGTGGCCGACAACGGCCACGGCATCCCCCGCGATCAGGTGTCCCTGGCCCTGGCGCGCTTCGCCACCAACAAGATCCGGACCGCGGAAGACTTGAGCCGCGTCCGCACGCTGGGGTTCCGCGGGGAGGCGCTGCCCAGCATCGCCGCCGTGGCCCGCGTGGAGATCCTCACCCGCACGGCGGGGGAGATCGAGGGCACCCGCCTGATCGCTGAGGAAGGACAACAGACCGTGCAACCGGCCGCCAGCCCGGTCGGGACGGCGGTCACGGTCAGGGATCTTTTCTACAACACTCCCGCTCGACGACGCTTCCTCAAATCCCCGCTGCGCGAAGCGGAACGGATCCGGGAGATCGTGCATCGTTACGCCCTGGGCTATCCTCACGTGGCGTTCCGCTTGCTCATCGATGGCCGGGAGGTCCTGATCGCCCCGCCGGGGACCCCCCTGGAACGCGCAGCCACGATTTGGGGACGAGAGGTTGCGGATGAGCTGGTCCCGGTCTCCTGGGAGGCGGCGGACCTTCGCATCCACGGCCTGATCTCCCGGCCCACCCTCGGGCGGGCCTCCCGGGCCTTCCAGCATTTCTACGTGAACGGGCGGCCGATCCGCAGCGGCCTGCTGGCCGTCGCCCTCGAGCGTCCTTACGCCGGCCGGCTCCCAGCCGGCCGATACCCCCTGGCGATCCTGCACATCGACCTCCCCCCCGCCTTCGTGGATGTGAATGTTCATCCTCAGAAGGCCGAGGTGCGGTTCTCCCAGGAACGCTCCGTGTACTGGGGGGTCAGTCAGGCTGTGGAAGCTGCCCTGGCTCCGTTCCCCCGCCCAGAGGAGGCGACGATCGCATGGCCTTTTGAGGAAATACAAACGGCGCCCCGACCCCTGGCTGAGCCCGCCGTGGAATACGGCCGGCCTTCCCGTTGGCGGGCAGTAGGACAGTTGCTCCAGAGCTACATCCTGGCCCAGAGCGAGGATGGATTGATCGTTGTGGATCAACACGCGGCCCACGAGCAAGTGCTCTTCGAGCGGCTGTGGGCCGGGGATGCCATCCATCCCCTTCCCTCCCCCCTCGTCCTCTCGTTCTCCGCGCGGGAGGCCGAGCAATTGGAGGCCGAGCTGGAGACCTTGCGGAGCCTGGGGTTCGACATGGAGCCCTTCGGAGGGAACGCCTTCGTGGTCCGGGCGCTCCCAGCCTCCCTGGCCGAGCAGTCTATACCCGCCCTGCTCAACGTGGTCTTGGAGGAGATCGCCGCGCTTCGGCGAGGAGGGGGAGACCCCCGCGAGCGGATCGCGATGCGCTTGGCCTGCACGGCCGCGGTCAAGGCGGGCGACGGGCTTTCCCTGGCGGAGATGCAAGCCCTCTTGGACGCCCTGCAGGAGACGTGGTCTCCGGCCACCTGCCCCCACGGCCGCCCTGCATGGTTCCTCCTGAGCCGCGAGGAGATCGAGCGCCGCTTTCTGCGACGGTAAGAGGACCTTTAGACGTCGATTGAAATCGCCATCCCCAGGCCTACGGCCGAGGGTCGGCCTGCGCCGACGTGTGTCTCGGTCGGCGCAGGCCGACCCTCGGCGCCCAGGCACCTATGAAGGCCGATTTCCAATCGGCCCCTTTCGCCCGGTGAGGCTCAGCAACAGGATCACCCCCAACGCGACGGCCGCGAGCGCCATGCCCAACGTCAGGGAAGCTGGGCGGAAGACCATCACGAGGTGGTGCGTTCCCGGTGGGATGACCACACCCCGGAATGTGAAGTTGATCCGATGGATGGGAACCAGGTGGCCATCCAGACGCGCCTGCCAGCCGGGATAAAAGACCTCACTTAAGGCCAGCAGCGCCGGCGCGTCCGTCTCCACCCGAAATTCCAGCCGATTCGGCTCCACCCGGAGCAGCTCGATGCGACCTTTCCCTTCCCCATTCAAGAGCGGCCCTCCCTCCACCACCGCCACCCGCTCCGGAGCGAAATCCGGCGCCAGGATCCGCGGCAAGGCTTCCGTCTGCGTGGTCACCGCTTCCGTCTGATAGACCAGCCAGGCCCGCGGAAGGGCTCCGGTGTGTAGATGAAGATCAACCTGAGGATCATCCGTGAACACCGGCCAGATCCCCTCCCCGCCCGGCGGCTGGCCCTTCGGCACCACGATGTATTTCACCCCTAACATCCGATAGGCCGGGGCAGTCCGGTGAGGGATCATCCAATACAACGAGGGGAAAGCCCGAAGGCTCAATGGGTTCCCGCTGCCCAGCGGGGTATCGAAGCCGGCCACCTGCAGGGCGTTGGGGGGCCAGAGCCCCCAAGCGGCCGGATCCACGTCCACGCGGAACCAGCCAGGATCCCTCCGCAGGAAGGCCAGCGCCTCGGGATGGACGAAGCCCTCCAAAGGCGAACGGCGATCGATCTCCGCCGTCGAGCCGACCACGAGATGTTCCCCCAAAAGGAGCGCCAGCGGGATCCAGCGGCCCCAACGGGATGAGACCCGAAGGGCGCCCAGCAACCCCAGCGTCCAGATGCTGGCGAGCCCCAGCCCAAAGACCGCCCGCTCCCGAGGCAACCCCGCCGGAACCACCCGGAGGACGAGCAGGATGACCCCTCCGATCCCCGCCAGTAGCACGAAGGCAACCCATGGATTCCACCTCCGGCGTCCGTGCTCCAAGCCCCAGGCGGCCAGAACCGCCAGGGCGAAGCTGAGCAGGAAAACGGCGCGGGCGGTCTTCCACGCCAAATCGAAGATGGAGAGAAGGGAGAACGCTTGATAAAGCGGGGAAGCGCGGCCGAGGCCCAGCCCCAATCCGAACAAGCCGAAGGCCAAGAGGAGCCCTCCCGCGCGCCCGCGCGGGGGCTGGAACGCCCCCAAGACGGCCAAGCCTAAGGCCACCACCCCGATGTACGGCGTTTCCACCCGTCCCCGCCCCTGGGGCCACCATTCCGACGCGTTCCGGCCGTGAACGAACGGGGAGATCAAATCCAGAAGGTCCTCCAAGGTCAATTCATAGCCCCGCCGGAGCTCCGGGGGGACAACGGCCCGCTCGGTCATCGGCAGCCGCTCCAGGGCGGGGATCCCCATGGGGGCGGCGAGGGCCAACCCCAATGCCACCGCCCCGATGCCCCGGAGCCATCGACGGGGAAGGGATCCGCGGCCCGGGAGCAGGAGTATCCCCAGCCCGATCCCCACCAGGGCATAGGAGACCACTTGGCCATGCCCGCTGAGGGCCATGAGCGCCACAGGGACGCCGCCGCGAACCAAGCGGGCCCCAGCGCCCGGTCGCATGGCCTGCTCCAGCCCCCATAGGGCCCACGGGAACCAAGCCATTCCATCGCTGATGTGAGGGTGACCCAAATGGGTCACGAAAGGAGCCGAGAACATATAGGCCAAGCTGCCCACCAGGGCCGCTGGAGGGGAGGTTCGGATCCAACGAGAGCGGGAGAGCAGATGGAGCATCCCAAGCCCGGCCCAGAGCGCGGGCAGCATCGCCCGCCAGAGCACGGCTTCCACCGGAAGAGGATCCAGGGCGAACAACGGGGCGTTCAGCGGGTTCAAGAGGCCGAACTGAGCCTCCGCAAAGATCGGATCACCGCCTAGCAATCGGGGGTTCCAAAGGGGGAAACGCCCTTGCCGCACCTCCGCGGCGACGAAGGCCCAGACCGGATACAACTGTCCCCACAGATCGCCGCCGCCCTGGGGAAGATACGCGCCCGCTCCGACCACCGGCCAAAAGAAGAGAAGATGAGCCAACACCACCAGCGCACTCATCCGCGCCCGGGAGCGCGCTTCCGGCTGCCGCGCCCAATGAGCCCAGAACAGAAACAGGGTGATGATGTAGAGCTCGAAGATCAGAATCGCCCAGCGCATGGAAAGGACACAATGGGCTTCATCGCGGTCCATAAATGGCCCATGTAGAGGCATTGGTAGGGGCGCCCACAAGGGGCGCCCCTACCAATGCTCCCGTAGGGACGCGGATGCCTCTAGGCTGGGGCAGGCGCAAGGCCCGCCCTTGCACGGCCCGTACACGCCTTGAGCCGACCCTGGGTCACCCGATGTAGGGGCACCCACAAGGGGTGCCCCTACATCGGGCGGGCACAAGGCCCGCCCCTCCAATGCGGGTTCGTGTTCCTTTTGTAAGGACACCCCTTGTGGGTACCCCAATCGCTCAGCCTTTCACCCGTCGGATGAACTCTTCGATGGGAATGGCCGGGAGCGTCATGATCTTCACGCTGCCCCGGGAAGCGAGCTCCACGGAGACCCGGGCCACCGTCTCGTTGTCCGGCGCTTCCACAATGCTGATGAAATCGTAAGGCCCCAGCACCGCATACTGGGCCAGGACCTTCACCCCCATGGCCTCGACTTCCCGGTTCACCTCCAGGATCCGCTCCGGGCGCTCTTTGATCGTCTCCGCCCCCTCATCCGTGAGGGTGCTGACCATCACATAGATCCCCATGGACACCTCCGAAGGCTTCGGATTAGGTTCCCATTCCCACAGGAATCGACGACAATCCCTCCCTCCCCTCACCGGATCTGGAAACGCTCCCGCCCGATCCGCAGCGTGGCCGGACCGGGGACAGGAAGGGCGAACCGCAGCTCGAAGCCGAGATTGCGGCCTGCCGGGATCATCCATGGCAAGGCTGGGGACGCCTCGATCAACGGCGCTGGTTGACCCTCCGGACCGATCAGCTCGACCTCCGTCGCTTCCAGGGTCACCGGTTGCTCACCGGGGTTCCCAATCCCCCCCTGAACGATCAACACCCGTTCCTCAGGCAGCCACCGGGCGCTCTGAACCTGGATCTGAAGCCGGGCCTCCGGGGCCAGGGTGGGGGTTGGGCGGGGGAGCTCCAGCTCGATCTCTACCGGGGTGCCTCGCCCGGGGAGCGGGTTAAACCGCCAGATCAGAGCCCCCTCCGCGCTGTTGCGGGGGATGAGAAACGCCACCTGCCCCTCGACCGTACCGCCTGGCGCGATCCGTCCGGAAGGGATGGGAACGCCCTCCAGCGGCGTGGGTTGATAGCGCCGCCCCGCCGCATCCACCAGGCTCAGCTCAAAGCTCTCCCAGGCCAACGGCTCATTGCCGGTATGGATCAGCTCGAAGCGAATCACCACCCCGACGAAATCCCCAGGGATCCCTGGGCCGCTCCAGCGGGGCTCCACGCTTTGCGCCGTCAAGCGGATCGGCCCGACTTGCACCGGCAACCCCAAGGGGGCCCGCCCGGTGGTCAAGGGCGAGACGGATGGTTCGGAAAGGGGGGAAGCGATCACCGCCCAGCGGGGTTCCCCACCGACCAGCAGGAGGGTCAACCCCGGGCGGCGCTGGGATAGGAGCGCCGTATCCTCCGGCCGCACCTGCTGCTTGCCGGAAACCTGGAACCGGAGCACGGGGCCTGTGCTCATCTCCACCTCGAGTACATCCCCCTCCTGCAACCCTTCGACCAGACGCCGCGTTTCCGGGCGATCCGGCAGGCCCAGCACCAGGTTCACCAACGTCCCCTCCATCCAGTAGGCGAGATCTCCTCGTCCCCGCGGCACCGGCCAGCTTCCCTCCCGCACCGGGAGCGGGAGGATCTCTAGGGTCGCCCCTTTCACCCGGAGCCGGACCGGGGTCGATCCCCCAGGGGCCGCTGGGGTGCCCCGCAATGAAGAGGGGCCTGCGGGTTGGATGGTGCGCAGGAGAAGCAGAAGGCCCACGAGAAACAGGCCCAACCCCAGAACGCCGACGCCGAGGCTGGCCAGCACGAACGGGCGGGCAGACGGAGGGACTTGCGCCCAGCGCGCCTGCACCTGCTCCCGCCAGCGCGAAAGCGCCTTCGACCTCCCTCCCTGCGCATCCGGCGGCCTCTGTTCCGGTTCGAGCATCGCGCCCTCCATCGATGAACTGGGGAACCTGAGCGCGCGGGAGGCCAGGCCGCGCTCCCTACGGCAAACGGGCCGGCATCGTGATCGGGCTCAAGCGGATGGTCACCGTGCTGCCGCTCTCCACCGGGCGCACGATCCCTAAATAGGGGATCACCAGCCGGATCGCGCCCTCGCCGAACCCTTGTAGGACCGCCCGCCCGGCCTCATCGGTCGCCCCTCGAGCGACCACCGCGCCGCCGCGAAGGGCGACCAGCCAAATCGGCAGATCCACCACCCCCTCCCCGGAGTCCAGCGCGCCGTTCCCGTTGGCATCGTAATAAACCTCCACCGCGACCTCGATCGAACGGCCGCTCGGCGTCGGGGTCGTTGGGATGGCCTCCACTTGGAGGCGAAGCGGCGTGGGCGTCGCGGTGGGCGGGGGCGGGACGGTGGGGAACGGCGTGGCCGTCGGCGGCGGGGTCTCGGTGACCGGCCGGGGCGTGCGGGTCGGTGTGGGGGTCGCCGTGGGCGGCAGGCCCACAGTGCATTGCAAGCTGTAGCCGGAGCCGTAGACAATCCCCCGTCCCCCCTGCCCCACCAAGAGATACATCCAGCCCTCCCACGTGGCCATCACCGTGACCTGGCTCCGCAGCTCCCCGGCCGCAGTGTTCACATCATCGTTCCCCGCAATCCCGTTCCGATTCGCATCGTAGACGATGAGGTTGGTATCCGTCCCCGGCGTGAGGTCCAGCGTCTCACAGGTCACCAACATCCCCGGCTTCACCCAGAGCTTGAAGAAGTCGTTGTCCTCAGTGCCAGGGGTCACCGGGACGAAATTCAAGCCCGTGTATTTCTCCCCTAGGCCGATGAGCGTCGCGCGGTCGAAATCGTAGTTCGGCTCGAAGGCGTCAGGGAATCCCGCCGGGGTAGGGGTGGGAGGAGGCATGGGGGTGGGAGAAGACGTGGGGAATGGAGTCGGAGTGCTAGCGATTTGAACCACGCTGAGAAAATAGTTGACCACCACAGGGCCCGGCGTCGGCGTAGGGGTGGGCGTCGGCACGGATGGGCTCTGAGCACTTATCGGCGCCAGTTCAATATAATGCGTAGTGGTGTAAGCCTTCCAAGAAACAGTGGTGGAGGAGCTCGTGATTTGTTCGTCGATGAGATTGAGCGCCCCATCATAAAGCCTTAATCGAACAGATAATTGGTAGGGATTAGAGGGAATGTTAAAAGATAGCTTATAATTTGTCCCTGCAAATAGACCAGAAATCCGATACCAATCGAAATCAGCCACTGTAACAGTAATCCCAATGGCGCCTTGAACTGTATGACCAAGCGTAATCACCATTGCCTGATCGGGGGTATCATTCGGCTCCACCTCGGGGATGGGCGCCGCCCGCGCGCCTCCGCGGAAAACGAGCAGCATGGCAATGCAAGCTCCAAGGCTCAGGATCGCTGCTCCAAGAACTCTGTACCACCTTTTAGAAGAAGAGGAATTCACCGGAGGCCCTCCTGAACGAGGTTAGCCAAGCTGAAGGATGCGCTGGATTAATTCCTCCACAGAGAACGGCTTAAAAAGAAACGCATCCGCCCCGGCAGCGCGAGCCGCAGCCTCCTGATCGTCCCCAGAAACGACGACGACCTTCACGCCCCTGAGCTCTGGATCTTCCCGAAGCGATCGCAGCACCTCGGTGGCTCTCGTTTTCCCCAAATAAAAATCCATCACCACTACATCCGGCCGTGCCTCACGGATGTAATCTAAGGCGCGCTCCGGGGTGGGGCAGATCCTCACCGAATAGCCCTCAAACTCTAAAAGGACCGCCAGCATGCGGGCCAACTGAGGATCGTCTTCAACGATCATCACCGTAGCCATCGTTCGATCTCAGGATAAGGACTTGCGCCTGCCCTGTTGCAAACAACAGAGAAGGTCACCCCAATTCGTTGTGATAAACTTTCGATTCGTGGGATTTCTATGCGGGGTGGGCCGCGTAAGCGGCCCACCCCGCATAGAAATCCGATCTTCGCAACAGAGCAACTTGCGCCTCTTCCCTAGCTAATTCCCGGGGACCGAACCCGCTTTCAAGGAGCTTCCCATCGGGAACCCTTAGGGGCTGGGGGATGACCAAAAACAGGTGCTAAAGCGCCCTACTCCCAAACGGTCCCCAGCCCCCTGGATTCCCCCCCATGCAGCCTTTGGGCTGCAGGGAGAATGATTCGGGGTGGGGGCCATCCCTGGCAGCCTCCCCACCCGAACCCTTCGGATTGAGTTCAAACCGCGTGACCTCAGCGGGCGGAGCGCCCGGCCTTGGCCTTCGCGGGAGAGCGCGCCCGCCGACGGGTCCCATCCCCGGAGACCGACCCCCGAGCGTTCTCCCGCCGGTCCTGCAGCGCGATCGCCAAGGCCTCGTCGATGGTCTCCACCAGCGCGAACTGCATCGCCTGGCGCACGTCCTCCGGCACCTCCTCCAGATCCTTCTCGTTGCGCTTCGGGAGGATGACCGTGCGCAGGCCGGCCCGATGAGCCGCCAACACCTTCTCTTTGATGCCGCCCACCGGCAGCACCTTCCCGCGCAGGGTGATCTCTCCGGTCATCCCCACATCCGGCCGCACCGGGCGATCGGTGAGCAGCGAGACCAGAGCGGTGACGATGGTGATGCCCGCCGAGGGACCGTCCTTCGGCACCGCCCCCGCGGGCACGTGGATATGGATATCGCTTTGGTTGAAGAAGCGCTCCGGGATCCCGTAATCCTTCGCGTGGGCACGCACATAGCTCAAGGCCGCCTGGGCGGACTCCCGCATCACCTCCCCCAAGGAGCCGGTGAGCACGAACCCCTTGTTCCCCGGCATCCGCGTCGCCTCGATGAAGAGCACATCGCCCCCGGTCGGCGTCCACGCCAGGCCGATGGCGACACCGGGGACTTCCACCCGATGGGTGATCTCCTCCTCGGTGAACAGCGGCTTCCCGAGGTAGCGGGGCACGTCCTCCGCATCCACCAGCGCTGCCTCCGAGGCCCCCTCGGCGATCCGCGTGGCCACCTTGCGGCACACCCGGCCGATCGCCCGCTCCAGGTTCCGCACCCCCGCCTCCCGGGTGTATTCCCGGATGATCCGCCGCACCGCGGCCTCTGTGAAGGTGATCTCCCCGGGCAGCAACCCGTTCTCCCGCAGCTGCCGCGGGATGAGATACCCCATCGCGATGTGGAACTTCTCCGTCTCTGTGTAGCCGGGGATGAAAATGATCTCCATCCGATCCCGCAACGGCGCGGGGATCGTATCCAACTGGTTCGCTGTGCAGATGAACAACACCTGGGAGAGATCGAAGGGCACATCCAGGTAGTGATCCCGGAACTCCCGGTTCTGCTCGGGGTCCAGCACCTCCAGCAGCGCCGAGGCCGGATCTCCCCGCCAGTCGGCCCCGATCTTATCCACCTCGTCCAGCATGAAGACCGGGTTCCGGGATTCCACCCGACGAAGGGCCTGGATGATGCGCCCCGGCATCGCCCCCACGTAGGTCCGGCGGAAACCGCGGATCTCCGCCTCGTCCCGGATCCCACCCAGAGCGATGCGGGTGAACTTGCGTCCCATCGCCCGGGCGATCGATTGGCCCAGCGAGGTCTTCCCCACGCCCGGGGGCCCCACGAAGCACAAGATCGCCCCCTCCCGGGCCCGGCGGATGTAGTCTCGGGTCTCCAGCGCCTCCAGCTGCTCGGCGCGCTCCTGCTTCAGCTTGCGCACCGCCAGATATTCCAAGATGCGCTCCTTCACATCTTGCAGGCCGTAGTGATCCTCATCCAGGACTTGCCGGGCGTGGGCGATGTCCAGGTTGTCGGGCGTGGTTTTGTTCCAGGGGAGGCTGACCATCCAGTCCAGGTACGTGCGGATCACGCCGTACTCCGCGGAGGCCGGCGGGAGCTTGGCCATGCGCTCCAGCTCCCGGAGGGCCTCCCGACGGGCCTCGGGGGGCATCCCGGCCTCTTCGATCTTCCGCCGGAACTCCTCGATCTCCATCTGATGCTCGTCCGCCTCCCCCAGCTCCCGACGGATGGCCTCCAGCTGCTGGCGCAGGAAGAACTCCCGCTGCATCTTCTCGACCTGGGCTTGGGCCTCCGACTGGATCTTGCGGCCCAGCTCCAGGACCTCGATCTCCCGGGTCAACAGGGCGATGAGCCGGTGCAGCTTCGCGGCCACATCGTCCAGCTCCAGGATCTCCTGGGCCTCCTGGAGGGACATGCGGAGATAGGTCGCCACCGCATACGCCAGCTGCCGGGGGTCCTCCACGGCCTGCGCCATCGCCCCCAGCTGATCAGGGAGGCCGGGGACCAGCTCCACCATCCGGGCGAACAGCTCGGCGGTCTTGCGCCGCAGGGCCTCCAGCTCCGGGCCGGTGCTGACGACCTCCGGATGGCGCTCCACGCGGGCCTTGAGGTAGGGCTGGGTCGCGGTGTACTCCAGGATCCGGATCCGCTCCAGGCCCATCACCAGGATCCGCATGGTGCCATCCGGCATGCGGAGCAGGCGCTGGATCAGCGCCAGCGTCCCGACATTGTAGCAATCCTCCGGCATCGGCTCTTCCAACTCCGGCCGCTTGCTGGCCACCAGGCCCACCAGCTTCTTGCCCAGAACGACATCGTCCACCAGCCGGATGGACCGCGGCTGCCCGATCGCCAGGGGGACCACGGTCAGCGGGTAGACCACCACGCCCCGGAGGGGGAGGATCGGCAGCTCCTCCGGGATCTCCACCGCGGGCTCCTCCGATTCCCGCTTGGTCTCCAGCTGGATCCCCATCGGGGGGATCTCCTCGCCTTCGTCCAGCATGAAGAAGCTTTCCCAATCCAGTCCGAAGCCGTGCATCCACATCTCCTTCAGTTTCATCCATGCTGCTCCAATGTTAGGATTCAATGCTGTTCTCATTTCGTCACCTGCAGACGGCGCGGCGTCCGCACGGGGATGGTCAGCGGTGGCTTCTTGGGCAGATACACCATCAGGAAGCCGTCCCGATAAACCGCCTGGGCGCTGTCGGCGTCCAACGCCCAGGGGAGGTGGACCTCGACGTGGAACTCGCCGTAGTGGATCTCCAGTTGGTGATAAGCGACTTTCGGTGTGGGATCGTGCCGGTAACCGCTGATCACCAGCCATCGGTCATGCAAAGCGACCAGCACATCCTCGGGCTTCAACCCTGCGATCTCCACCCGCACCACCACGGCCTCGTCGGTCTCGTAGACATCGGTGGGGGGGCGCCATGCGTTCCCATGGCGCACCAGCCACCGCTGGCGGGTCAAGATATCCTGGAGCAGCCGCTCCATCTGGGACTCAAACCGTTCGAGGGCCCGCTCGAAATCCTCCATAGAAGGCGCTCCGCCATATGATCCTGGGTTCCTCGGAGACCATCCTAGACTATTTTGATTGTAGCACACTTTTTTCTTCCCTCTTCCCGCAGCACCCTGGGCTGCCAGGGTTTTTCAAAGTTCTAAGAGAGTGTCTGAAAATTTGCTCCGACTGTAAGTGGGGAAAGGCCCCACCCCCCTTCGATCCCCCCTCCCCACGGCCCAAAGGGCCGTGGGGAGGGGGGAGAAAAAATCGTTTGGGGGCGAGCCGGGCGCTGAAGGCGCGCGGCTCGGCCCCCAAAGCCCCCATGAGAACTGCTTGGATCTGCATATTGGCGTTGCGCGAGAACGGGTGAATCGTTACGCTCTACTCAAGATGGCGCAACGGAGGTTCGGACATCTGTTGGGACAAGGGGTTCCTACCCCTTCTCGGTGAAGAGCGGGATGACCCCTCCCCCCCTTTCTCCCCCCTCCCC
>DATMAC010000134.1:0-19650 GCA_035573655.1 Thermoflexus sp. | reverse complement strand
AAGGCCAGCATGGGGGCAAGCCCTGGGGCATCCTTGCTGCCACGATTGACCAGTGGCTTACGACCACTTATGTCCCCTTCGAGTGGACGTATGATGAACACCTGAGCTACTGCAAGGCGGGAAACGAAGTCCAAGTGGTGTTGGACGCCATGCGAAACCCGGTCACAGGTGCAGAAACCCATGCCTCGGTTGTGCTGCCTGATGGATTAATCACAAAACAACTCGAGGCCACATCGACCAAAGTTCTTTCGATCTTCAGCAAAGAGCTCAAGATCATCGCGCCTGGGAAATACGGCTTCTATTGCACGGTGGAACACGGCAATTAGGCGAACGATTTCTCCGCGCCATTTACATGTCACACAGATTTCCCGCAGGCAATCCGGGTTAGCCAGTGTTCTGGCCATCGCGTGTTGGGATCCCAGCAAAAGTGGTGGGATCAGGCCTGGAGTCCTGAACTAGGCTCAAAATGATCCCTAGGGAAATCGGTGTGTCGGGAGATTGCAGGATGCTGACCGAAATTGTCGTGGCCGTGTTGAAACGAGACCGCATCATTGTGATCGCCGGTCTCACCGCCGTTATTGCGCTGGCATGGGCCTATGTGATTCAGTTCGCTTCCAGCATGACAGGCATGGACATCAACACGATGGGGATGTCCATGCCCACCACGCAAGCCTGGCGAAGTGGAGATGTTCTCCTTACCTTCCTGATGTGGGCTGTCATGATGGTGGCGATGATGACGCCTTCAGCCACACCTATGATCCTCCTGTTTGCCAGGGTCAGTCGCCAGCGACAGGCGGACCGAGTGCCCCTTCCTGGCACGATGGTCTTCCTGCTTGGCTACTTGATCCTGTGGGGTTCGTTTAGTGCTGGAGCCACTTTGGTTCAGTGGGGTTTGCATTCCGCCGCGTTGCTTTCGCCGGAGCTCATCCGCGTCAGCCCTGCCTTGGGCGGGGTGTTGCTCATCCTGGCTGGCGCATATCAGTTTACGCCGCTCAAGCACATCTGCCTGTCGCAGTGCCGCACTCCCCTCAGTTTTCTCATGACCGAATGGAGAGAAGGCATGAGGGGTGCGCTCATCATGGGTGTGCGACATGGCCTCTACTGCGTCGGCTGTTGCTGGCTGTTGATGACATTGCTCTTTGTGGCGGGAGTGATGAATCTGCTGTGGGTCGCCCTCATCGCCGGGTATATTCTGGTTGAGAAAGCAGCCCCAGCCGGACAATGGATCAGTCGCGCGATCGGTGGGCTTGCGGTCGGATGGGGGGTATGGTTGCTGCTTCGAGCGTTGGGAGCGTAAAACACCATCCGATGGGCGCATGCGCAGACTGGTTCCCCTCGCTCCGCTTGGCTCGCGGCGGTTTATGCGCGAGCCGTTAAGTGTATAGGAAAGCGAATGCCAGAAGTTCAATCGCACGAGATATGCATCAGATACGACGACCACGGCCAGGGAGATAGGTATACATCCTCGTAAGAGCCTGCCATGCCAATCTCCGCCCGACGCATTCGGGGAACTCTGCGGCGAGATTGACGGAGATGGGCTGACGTGGATCTCTTCATATCGAGCCCACGATAAAAATAGGTGGATATGGGGTCCTGCGTTCGCCCGGTTTGAGCTCAAAAGCAGCCCCGGTTCGTACATCCACATCTACAACGTCCACGTGCAGTGGGAGGACCAGCCGCCTTATCAATACTTACCTCAATTACAGAGTTTGCTCGATGAAATGGAGGGGATTTTCGGCAAGGACAGACTGTATCCGCCTATCGTGTTGGGAGACTTCAACATTAGCCATGGCACTATGAAAGACAAAGAGACGATAGAGGGAGGAGTCTTTGAGGATTTTCAAATCGCAGGATACGCGCCCCGAAATGACGTGATGGGTGTCTTAGTAGGAAAACAATCCAAATTCCCATCTAAGCAGACGGCCTACTTTGAGCCTTTGATTGCTCCAGAGGACGTTTACGACGAAAGAACAGCGGGTCAAACGTATTGCGGTCATGTTGGAGAGCTCTGGGGTGACCATTGCGCAGTGTTTGTACAATTCAGCCCAATTTCCAAGCCATAGGTGCATAGGTGGGCCATCAAGTAGTTGGGCAATAGCAAATGAAAGGAGAATGATCATGAATGGTCATAAGCAAACCGATTTCGACCTTGACAGCCTCTACCAGGATTTGGCCGCACGATTCAGGGCCTTGAGCGGGCTCTTTGGCCAACTCGGATCGCAGGAGGCCGTTCAGCAACTGCTCGAGAACCTCGTTTCGGGAGACGCGGAGGCCTTCGCCCGACTGATCGATCCTGTTGAAATCCCCAATATTCCACAGCTTGGGAAATGCTTCTGGGTCCGGGAGATTATCGAACGTGCCATCGTGACCCCGACTTTGGTCGAAGTATGCGTTCTCCGTGACGATCTTACACCGGCCGAGCGCATGTTATACATCCAGATCGCAAGTCGGTACGGTGCGCGCATACCGCTTCGTGATGCGGAGCTAGCATTGTGGAGGCTCGGCCAGGGTCCCGAAATCCCACCAGGCCCATTTCTCGATGAACTCAAGGCCAACGGTCTTGTGACCTGCAAGACGGAAGTGAAATATGACGTTAGCATAACGCAGGGGCCTTTTGGAAAGCCACAGCGGATCTGCAGCTGATGAGCTCGGCCCTGCCCAGCAGGCATCGTCCAGGTATGAACAAATTGACACCTAACAATGCGTTCCAGGCGACGCGCATTTGCTTCGCTTCAACGCATGGCTGAACGCGACGTGGATCGCTACATTCATAGCCTTGCCCTGGATGGGAGAATATTTCCATAACCGCGCGGAGCTTCCTCAGCTTGAAGCCCCCGAGAACATCTCAATGGCGCTCCTAGCGATTGCCCTCTTCCTGCTGCGATGGCACGCCAAATGTGACCAATAGCACTTTCTCCGGCAACAGCCGCTAACAACACTTATTGAAGGCAGCGCCAACGCCTGCGGTCTGACGAACGGCGCAAGCGGCAAGATCATCGGCCAAGACTTCAACCTCGGCGCCCTCACCGAACTTTGTTGCCCGGCCGGTTCCTGCCGCCCAACATGCGCTTATAAGAACGTGCCAGCCGCGCGTTCATCGTGACGAGGTGACGGAGTGACGAAGTAAGGGTTATGCCGACCTGCCGACTGCCTATCTGCCGAATGCTTGAAAGATGGTCTTTCTCGAAAGGTCGGAGAGGTCGAGTCCATCAGTATTCTCACAGGCCGAACGGCTCTGTTAGGAGACCAAATCATGAAAATCATAACCCCTCGTTTCATCTCTGCTCTGCTGCTGGTTTCGCTATTCGTGTCTGGGCAGAGCACACGACCCGCCTATGCGGCGGGCTATGTCGTCAACTCGCTCGGCGACAGCGTTGCCAACGATGGTGTCTGCACCCTGCGTGAAGCGATTCAAGAAGCCAACAACGGTACTGATACCGACTGCGCCGGTACGCCAAGCGCGGGCGACGACACCATCGTCTTTAGCGTGAGCGGCACGATCACGCTTGGCTCCATCCTTCCCAGCATCGTGGGCGGGCAGGGGAATCTGACCATTGACGGCGGCGGCATCATCACCATCAGCGGTGGCTTGGCCACGAGCCTGTTTTACGTGCCTGCGCCAGCGTCGCTGACGCTGAACGGCATCACACTCGACAGTGCGTACAGTGCGAATAGCTCCGGTGGTGCGATCCAAGCCAGCGGCACGTTGTCGCTGAGCAACGTCACCATCAGCCATAGCCAGACCTCCAACCTGTATTGTGGCGGTGCGATCTGGACGAGCGGGGTGGCCTCCATCGTCAATAGCCGGTTCAGGAATAACACGGCCGGCCAGGGTGGTGCGATCTGTACGGGCGTATTTGGGACTGCCAGGTTGCATATCACGAACAGCGAGTTTGTATTGAACAGGGCGGTAAATTCCAATTTTGCCCCCGGCGGAGCGATCTGGATGCAGTCAGGAGAACTTGTTTTCAACAGCACCGACGGCAGTAACCCGGCCGGTCTGATGCTCAACAACTCGGCTCAATTCGGAGGCGCCATCTATCTGGATCAAGCCGCGGTCGCCACGCTCAGCGGGCTCTGGCTGAATGGCAACTCGGCGTCGTCCGATGGGGGCGCCATCTACAACAAAGCCGGTATTCTGAATATCGCGAGGACCACGTTTAGCACGAATTCGACGCCGATGAGTGTGATCGGTGTGGGTTATGGCGGCGCCATCGCGAATCTCGGCATGATGACCCTCGTCAACAGTCGCCTGAACACGAACCAGGGGCGGTTCGGCGGCGCGGTGTTCGTGGGTGGCAATCTCACCAGCGCGAGGGCGACGATCGATCACGTGACTTTTTCTCAGAACACGGCCGGTCAATCGGGCGGCGGGCTGTACACGAATGTGGATACGACCGTGGTCACCGTGACCGACTCGGTTTTCAACTTAAATACCGCCAATGGCGTGGGGGGCGGCATTGCGCGGTTCAACGCCCGCCTGACTGTCCTCCGCTCCTCCTTCACGCGTAACACGGGCGCTCTGGGCGGCGGTGGATTGTTCGTGAGTGCGGGACCGAACGGCACGGAGGGCGGCTATGTGGAAATCCACGATGCCACGTTGAGCACCAATACGGCAAGCAATGGGCAGGGCGGCGGACTATATAATGCGGCGCTGACAAACTTGCAGGGTGTGACGATCAAGGACAACTCTAGCGGCATTTTCACGTTTCGCCCTAGTGGCAGCAAGGTCACGCGCATGAACGACACTGTGTTGCAGAATCCGAACGGGCTCAACTGTGACGGTGATGGCACGCTGCCAACCTCCGCCGGGGGCAATTTCTCCACAGACAACAGTTGCGGTTTGACGGGCAGTGGCGATCGCCAGGGGATTGGTTTGGATCCGAAACTGGGAGCCCTGATGCAGGACCCACTCGGTATCACTTACTATCACATGCCACAAACCGGCAGTCCGCTCATTAACGCGGCGGTGCCGCCGTGCTCACCGCGCGACCAACGCGGCGCGCTTCGCCTGGATGCCTGCGACATCGGCGCCGCAGAATATGGGGGTTTGGTGCCATTGCTCTATCTACCGCTAATAGTCCGATGAGGGAATAAAGGTGTCTCGACCCTCTCGCCGCTGCTGCTATGATCGTGCCGTTGGCCTGTTAAGAGCCTATCCGGGAAACCCGTCAGGTAGGCGAAGGCAACGCCTTCGCCTACCCATGAACGCCTCATCCCGTAAGTTTGTTTTCGGATGGGCTCTAAACAGGCTCTGCCTGGGCAAACACTATCTTCGTTTAGAAAGACAAACCATGGGAACTATAATCCTGCGTTTCACCTCTGCCCTGCTACTGGCTTCGCTGTTCCTGGCCCGGCAGAGTGCACGACCCGCCTATGCGGCGGGGTATGTCGTTAACCATCTGGGCGATAGCATTGCCAACGATGGCGTCTGCACCCTGCGCGAGGCGATTCAGGAAGCCAACAACGGCGCCAACACCGACTGCGTCGGTTCGCCAAGCAGCGCCGACGACACTATCACCTTCAGCGTCAGCGGCACGGTCGTGCTCGACGCGACCTTGCCCAACATCGTCAGCGGGCAGGGAGCGTTGACGGTTAATGGTGGCGGGAATATCATCATCAGCGGCAACAACAGCGTGCGGGTGATGCAGGTGAACTCGGGGGCGAATCTCACCCTGCAAAACCTGACCATTGCCAATGGCTTCATCAGCATCTACAACGAAGGCACGCTGATGGTCACGGGCAGTACCTTCTTTGCCAACAGCGCGACGAACGGCGGCGGCATCTACAACCTCGGCACGCTGAATGTGACCAACAGCACCTTCTCCACTAACCGCGCCAGCGGCTACGGTGGCGGTATCTACAACAGCGGCGGCACGTTAACGGTCTCCAACAGCACCTTCTCCGACAACAGGGCCAACTATGGCGGCGGCATCTACAACGCTAGCTCTGGCATGTTGAATGTGATCAACAGCACCTTCTCCACCAACCACGCCATCAGCGGTGGTGGTGGCATCTACAACCTCAGCCCGGGAACGATAACGATCACGGGCAGCACCTTTTCCAACAACAGCAGCGGCGGCAGTATCGCCAGTAATGGCGGTGGTATCTCTCACAGTGGCTTTGGCACGCTCAACGTGACCAACAGCATTTTCTCCGCCAACCGTGCGACAAACTACGGCGGTGGTATCTACAACTCTGGCACACTGATGGTCACCAATAGCACCTTCTCCGGCAATAACGCAAGCAGCAGCGGTGGCGGCATCTCGAATGCCACAGACGCCGTGTTGAATGTAATCAACAGCATCTTTTCCAGCAACAGGGCCCCCGCTGGTGGTGGTATCTCCAACGTCTTCGCCATGCTAACGGTTACGGGCAGCGCCTTCTCCGGTAACAGCGCCTTTAGCGGCGGCGGCATCTACAACTACTTTGGTACGCTGACGGTCAGCAACAGCACCTTTTTCGGCAATGAGGAACCCAACAGCGGCGGCGGCATCTACAACGACGGCGCGCTGACGGTGATGAACAGCACCTTCTCCGCCAACAGCGCCTCCACCGGCGGCGGCATTTACGTCAACAGTGGCACGGCGACGCTCAAGAACACCATCATCGCCAACAGCATGAACGGCGGGGATTGCGTCGGGTCGTTAAGCGGCTCGAACATCAACAACCTCATCGAAGACAGCGCCAACGCCTGCGGACTCGTCAACGGCGTGGATGGCAACATCATCGGCTTCGACCCCAACCTCGGCCCGCTGACCGGCTCCCCGGCCTACTTCCCGCTCAACCCCGGTAGCCGGGCGATCGACACGGGGACGAACAGCGGTTGTCCTGCCGCCGACCAACGCGGCGTGCCCCGCCCGCAGGATGGCGATGTCAACGGCACGGCGGTTTGCGACATCGGCTCGTATGAAGCTGAACCGCGCCGGCTTTATCTGCCTCTTGTTTTGCGCAATCGGTGAGTACCGGGTTCGGATGGCACACGAAGGGAGGTGACCGTCACCGGATCGGACGTCCCGCCGGGCCGCGGGGAGGAGAAAAATCGTTTGGGGGCGAGCCGGACGCCGCCGCCTCTTCGCGGGAGCGCTGAACCGAATGGGGCCAGGCTGAATCGTTACATCCATTTTTGCCTCTTTCCGCCTTTCCGGGTTATCATAAATTTAATTTGAGGGGAGGGGAACAAAGCCCGACCCTTGCGAAAGGTGGGAATGATGGTCTCTCTCTGGCAGGAGCGGTGGGCAGCGGCGAGACGGCGGGAGTGGGTGGGGCGGGGAGCGGAGTTAAGTGCATTCTATGAGGAGGCGCTGGCCCCCCCGGAATGGCCTTTCCAGGCATGGATGGTGATCGGGCCTCCGGGGATCGGCAAAACGTCCCTGCTTCAGCAATACGCTCACCTCTGTCGAGACGCTGGTGTTGTTGTTCTCAATGTTGATGCGCGGGTGTTGGATCCTCATCCCCTCTCCTTCCTCCAGGCATTACAACCTCTTTTGAACGAAGCGCTGAACGGTACCTCAAGCTCCCGGCGGGCCGTGCTCCTGATCGATCATTACGAACGGTTAAAGCCGATTGATCCATGGTTGCGCGGCGTCTTCTTCTCCCGACTCCCCCAGACGCTGCTCCTTCTCTTAGCCAGCCGCGATCCCCCCTTGCGGCTATGGCCGGAAGATCCCACATGGTCCGGTCTGCTCCGGATCGTCTCCCTGGGGAGCCTGGACCCTGAGGAGGCCCAAGATTATCTGGCCCGTCGGGGCGTCCCGCCGGCCCAGAGGGCCTCCATCCTGGCGTTCGCCCACGGGCATCCCCTCGCGCTGCACCTGATGGCGGATTGGGCCCTTCAACATGCGGATCGTCCCTTCCATCCGAACGACGCCCCTGAAATTGTCCAGGCGCTGCGGCAACGATTCATTCCAGAGATCCCAGGGCCTATGCACCAGGCCGCCCTGGAGGCCTGTGCGCTGGTGCGGGCCCTCACGGAGGATCTGTTAGGTGACCTCATCGATTCTCCCGGTGAGGCCCATGAGCTTTTCGCATGGCTGCAGGAGCTTCCCTTTATGGAAATCCGCCCTCAGGGCTTGGTGGTGCACGAGGTGGCTCGGGAGGTCATCATCGCAGATCTATGTTGGCGTAACCCGGAAGGGTTGGTTACACTCCATCATCGAGCCCGCTCGGCCTATATCCAGCGCCTGCGCCATGGACCCCGCGCCTGGGAGCCCCGGTTGCTTCTGGATTGCTTCTATCTGCATCGGATGAACCCGACGCTTCGGCCCTTGCTCTGCTGGGAAACCACAGGGTCCATCGGGGTAGACCGCCTGCAGGAGGGCGACCTTCTCCCGCTGATCGCGATGGTGGAGCGCCATGAAGGCCGGGCCTCTGCGGACCTGGCGGCTGGATGGCTGGCGCATCAACCCCACGGCGCGGTGATCCTACGGGCTCCGGGCGGCGAGCCGCTGGGCTTCCTGTTACGGATCACCCTCCATTCGGCCGGGCCGGAGGATCCCTTGCCAGATCCTGCGGTGCAAGCCGCCCGGGCCTATTTGGAGCAAGAAGCTCCTCTGCGCCCCGGCGAGCGGGCAACGCTGTTTCGCTTCTGGATGGCCCGGGAGACCTATCAGGCGGTCTCAGATGTCCAGACGCTCTGTTTTATTTGCGCTGTGCAGCACCATCTGAGCGCGCATGGGCTGGCGTTCTCATTTTTCCCATGCGCAGATCCGGATTTCTGGGCGCCCGTTTTCGCTTATATGGGTATGAAACGGATCCCCCAGGCGGATTTCGAGGTGGGAGGGCGCCGGTATGGGGTCTATGGCCATGACTGGCGCATTATGCCTCCCTCTGCCTGGCTGAGCTGGATGGCCGAGCGCGAGATCGTCTTGGAGCCTTTGTTCTCTTCGCCTTCTTCAGAACCGTTCCTCTCCACGGTCCGTGTGCTCCGGCGACCGGAGTTCGACGAGGCAGTCCGGGAGGCCTTGCGGGGGTTCGGGCGCCCGGAGGTCCTGCAAATGAATCCGTTGCTCAATACGCGGCTGGTGCTCGACCGGTCCGGCCCGAACGCCTCGTTAAGCGAACGGATCGCAGCCCTCCAGGCCCTTCTAAAGAAGGCGCTGGCGGACTGGGAGGCAGCGCCTCGGGATCAGAAGCTCTATCAAGCGCTGTACGTGACCTACCTGCATCCCGCGCCCACGCAAGAGCAGGCCGCCGAGCGCCTGAACCGCCCCTTCAGTACATATCGCCGCCATCTGAAGTTAGGGATCGCCCGGCTATGCCAGCGGCTCTGGGAATGGGAGATCGGCGTGGTCGCATCGCCTTAAAGCAGTCGGCTTTCTCGTGGGAGGTTGGGGGCGAGTCGGGCGCCTTGGGCGCCTGGCTCATCCCTCGAGCAGAACCGCATGAAGGGAATATTCGTTTGTCTGAATCGGGGTTGGGAACGTCGCTGCCTTCCAGGGGGCGGGGCCCACATGGGCCCGCCCCCTTTTCGATCGCTCGGGTGGCGCCAGGTTTAATGATTCACGTTGAACCGACACACGTTGCCAAAATACAGGCCGTCCACCGTGCTCACGCGGTCGCTCGGCAGGACCACCGTGTAGACAAAGTTACTCAAGCTCACAACCGCCCCGCCGGTCGCGATGGATTGATCCACCGTGTTTCCCGTCTGAAGCCAATCCGGTTGCTGCACCTCGCTCACTGTGCAGGTCGTCGTGCCGGCGGTCGGGAAGCGTAGCGGTGTGGCGAAGGACCAGTCCCTGTTCGCGTTCGTGGTGATGGTGGCGCTGGTGCCGTCGGTGCACTGAATCCGGATCTGCCAGCCGGCCAGGCCGTTCTCCCCATCGAACTGCCCGAGGGTATGGGCATCTTCATATTTCTTGCCGCTCAGGAAGGCCTGAACTTTGCCCACGCCTTTTTTGACTTTGAAGGCGTCGTATTTGCAAGCCCGCGGGTCAACCGGGTAGCCGTTCGCTAGGGAGCAGATCGCCAGGATGTAGACGCCACCGGGGTTGCTGGTGTCAGCATAGGGGAAGAGCCGGATGAGGGGGATGGTCGCATCATGGGTCCCGCCATAGGCGCTGACCTCGCCGTTGGTCACGGTGAACGTGCGGTTGGTGAAGGAGTCGAAGTCATCGGAGAGATTCTTTGCGCCGCCGTCGTTGGGGTTCGGCTGTCCGCCCGGCTCCAGGACCGCGAAGAAGTAGCGACCGTCGGGGCCGAGGCCATTGGCCGCCGGCCCGCCGTTCAACCAGACAAACTCCTTGCCATCATAGATGTTGCAGTTGATGTTGGGACTGCCGTTCTGGCAGTGGTTGGGCCCGTCCACCGCCTCATTCACTGTCGTGTAGCCAGCTCCGCTCACCGCCAGGACCGCTCCGGATCCAAGCAGGAACAGGAACGCCACCATCAGACCGAACGAAATCCGACCGGGCCGTTTCATGGAAACCTCCTTCGATTTGAATTAGGAACCAGCGCCAGCGCTTTGACTTATAGCTTCCACAGCTCACGATCCAGCGGGACGGATGCTTCCTCCAGTTCGATCGCCTCTAGGGGAGTGATCAACGGGGACCAGCAGAGTGGGCATAGGGGGATGGCACTCGCTTGCAGAAGGCCCTCCACCCGCCACAAATCGCCACCCAAATACTCCACCTCGTAAGATTCGGCACATAGCCCGTTGCATATCCGATGCTCCCACTGTTGTCGTTCCATGAATCAACCTTTCCTCACCTTCACAGTTGATACTCATTTTACGAAATTCTTTGAATGAATCAAGATCGACAATTAATCAAATTTGGCCAATATATTAGCCAAAATGGTTAATATTTTAACACGAATTGATCGGATATTAGTTTTCTGGGATATTTAAGGGTGGGAGTCCCCGATGCGTTCCTTCAATTTATAGACCTCGCCCTGCCTTTCCAACCCTTGGGCAACGGCTGGGCCCCCATTCCGGGGTCTTTGTGCATGCTGCACAAATGAAAGGATCGTTCGTTCGGTTCTTTCGCCCGTAGCCAGGGTTCGTGCCCCTTTTTACAATGGGGGGGAATTCTTGAGCACCTAGAGGAGGTGACGATGGCCCGGCAGACCCTCGCAGAAGTCGCCCGCGAAGTCCTGGAGCGCAGCAACGGGAAGGCCCCGAAACCTCTCACAAAGCCTCGGGAGGTGATCGAGTTCGCCCGTGCCCAGGGCGTGGTCATTGTGGACCTGAAGTTCGTGGATCTGCTGGGGACCTGGCAGCATTTCAGCATCCCGATCACGGAGCTCTCCGAGGAGGTGTTCCGGGAGGGGTTAGGGTTCGACGGCTCCAGCATCCGGGGCTTCCAGTCCATCGATGAGAGCGATATGATCTTGATCCCCGACCCGACCACGGCGGTGATCGATCCGGTCTGTGAGGTGCCCACCCTCAGCATCGTCTGCAACGTCTACGACCCGGTGACCCGCGAGCCTTACACCCGGGATCCCCGTTACATCGCCCAGAAGGCGGAGGCCTATCTGAAGCGGAGCGGGATCGCCGATGTCAGCTACTGGGGCCCGGAGGTGGAGTTCTTCATCTTCGATAACATCCGGTTCGATCAGGGAGCCCATTATGGGTTCTATTACATCGACTCCGAGGAGGGGATCTGGAACAGCGGGCGGGACGAGGGGCGGCCGAACCTGGGCCACCGCCCGCGCTGGAAGGAAGGGTATTTCCCAGTCCCCCCGGCGGATTCCCTTCAGGACCTGCGCTCGGAGATTGTGCTGCGCCTGATGCAGGCTGGCATCGAGGTGGAAACCCACCACCACGAGGTGGCCACCGGCGGTCAATGCGAGATCGATATGCGCTTCAAGCCGCTCACGCGCATGGCCGACCAGGTGCTGATGTATAAATACATCATCAAGAACGTGGCCCGGGCCCATGGCAAGACGGCGACCTTCATGCCCAAGCCGATCTTCGGGGACAACGGCTCGGGGATGCATGTGCACCAGAGCCTGTGGAAGGAGGGCCGTAACCTCTTCTGGGATGAGCGGGGCTATGCGGGGCTCTCCGAGCTGGCCCGCTATTACATCGGCGGCATCCTCTACCACACGCCGGCGCTCCTGGCCTTCTGCGCCCCCACGACGAACTCCTACCGCCGGTTGGTCCCGGGCTACGAGGCGCCGGTGAACCTGGTCTACTCCCGCCGCAACCGCAGCGCCGGCATCCGCATCCCGATGTATTCGGACTCCCCACAGGCGAAGCGGATTGAGTATCGCTGCCCGGATCCTTCGGCGAACCCCTACCTCGCTTTCGCGGCCATCCTGATGGCCGGGTTGGATGGCATCCAGAACCGAATCGACCCGGGGGACCCCCTGGATGTGGATCTCTACGAGCTGCCGCCGGAGGAGGCGCGCAAGATCAAGCAGGTGCCTGGCTCCCTCGAAGAGGCCCTGCGAGCGCTGGAGCGGGACCATGAGTTTTTGCTCAAAGGCGGGGTCTTCACCCCCGATGTGATCGAGACCTGGATCGAGCTGAAGCGCAAGGAGGTGGACGCCATCCGCCTCCGTCCGCACCCCTATGAGTTTTACCTCTATTACAGCGCGTAAAAGCGGCAAGCCCGCCCCTGGGGTCCGGGTTAAAAGCCGGACCCTCAGGGGCTCTCCGATGAACGTGCTTCCAGGAGGGCCGATGGAGTGGATCTTCCTACGCGGGTTGCTGCTCAGCCTCTCCCTCTCCATCCCTCTGGGGCCTGGTAACCTGGCCATTTTGCGGGCAGGGTTGCGCTACGGGTGGAGAGGGGCGATCCTCACGGGCCTGGGGACGGTGGCGGGGGATCTCATCTATTTCACCCTCAGCTTGTTGGGGGCGGCGACGCTGCTCATCCGGTGGCCTGAGTTCGGGACCATCCTCGCCGGGGTGGGGGCTGTTTTGCTGGTAGGCCTGGGGGGGCTGACGCTGCGGGATGCGTGGCGGGGCATTGCGATCTCGTGGAACCCGGCTGTCCCGGCCCCCCAGCTCTTCCTGACCGGCCTGGCCATCACCCTGACCAATCCAATGGTCATCCTCTGGTTTGCGGCCATCGCCTCGACCATGCTTCGGTTGGGGATCCCAGTGATCACACCTTCGACGGTGGCGGTGTTCTATGGAGGTTTCGTGGCGGGCAGCCTGCTCTGGGTGGGGATCCTGGGTGTAGCCACCCATGGAGGAGTCCGGATGCTCTCCCCAGCGCTCCTTCGGACGCTGACGGCATTGTGTGGGATCACCATGCTGGCGATGGGTGGCTGGAGCGGACTACAGTTGGTTAGATAATCAATTTGGGGAGAGCCGCGCATCCAAGGCGCGCAGCTCTCCCCCAAACATTTTGTATCCCCTCTCCATGGCCCCAATGAAATCCCGAGGCGCGGCGATGCTCGCGCCTCGGGATTTCGTTTTAATGGATCAACCATCCCCGAATGCCCAGCATCCACCAGTTGCGGAAGTAAACGATCACGAAGAAGATCAGGAAGGCCAGCGCGATCAGGAAGGTCCCTCGAGGCTCCACGTGGGCGGTCTCCGCGGCCTCCGGCGGGTCGGCCGGATTGGCCATCACCAGCCGCAGGGAGCGCGCTTCTTGAACGGCACCGGTCAGCACCGAGCTCAAGACGACCAGGATGAACATCGCGCCGCCGATCGCGGCGATCACCCCGCCGATCCCCGCGATCGCCAGGGTCAGCCGAGCGGGCTCAGGGATCAAACTTGGAAAGATGGCGGGAGCTGTGAAAACGCCCCAGTGCCGACGAGGGACACCGAAGGTGCCGCTGGTTAAGAAGCCTAGGATCAACAACAGCATCCCGAGACCGAACACGTAGGGCTGCCAGGCGGCCAGCCGCTTCAAACTCAGCTCCCGTCGGAAGATCAAGGGGATAAGGTAGTAAGTCAATCCCATGAAGGCCAGCGTGGTGCCGCCCACGACGGTGGCGTGGAAGTGCCCGGGTACCGCAAGGGTGTTGTGGAACTGCATGTTGAGTTGCTCCGTGCCGATGACCACCCCGCTCACCCCGCCCAGCCAGCCGAAGAGCACCATGGAGATGACCAGGGCGGCGAACCCCGGTTCCTGCCACGGAGCCCGGCGCAGCCATTCGAACAGCCCTCGGTGGTATCCCTGTCGTCGCAACGCCACTTCCACCCCCGCCGGGATGGAGAAGGCGTGGATCAGGCTTCCCAGAACGGCCAGATACATCGCGTAGGATGTGTTAAACATCTTCCAGGCGAAGCTCAGGCCTGGGTCCACCAGGAGGTGATGGGCGGCGCCGAGGTTGATGAACAGGATGTACAGGACGAAGGCCAGCCGGCAGAGCTTTTCATTGATTGGGGTGGCACCGACGGTGATGGCGGCCAGGGCGTACCATACGGCCACCATCGCGGCCAGGTTGATCTGCTGAGCTGGATGGCCGAAGCCCCAGAAGAGATTGCGATAGAAGCCCGGGTCATAGGTGCGTAGCCAGCCAAGGGACCAGAAGAAAGCGGGTATGAAAGCGATCGCTCCGGAGAGCAGGGTGTATGTAGCGATGATCGCCGCCGTCGCCAACCCGAAGACCACCAAGGGGACCGAGCCGGTGTAGCGACCCTCCAGGCGGGCGATAAACAGGTTCCCGAAGAACAGCGCCACTGCGATCAGGGCTCCGAGGGCGAAGAGGATGACCCCCAAGTAGAACAGGGGATGGGCTTTTAAGGGGACATAAGCGGTGAACATGACATCGGCCTGTCCGGCGAGGACGATCCCGTTCACGATGAGGGCGCCTAAGAGCATGAGGGCAAAGGCGACCTGGGCAGCCCGCGGGCTCACCAGTCGGGCGTTGAGGAGGACGGTGCTCCCGAAATAGAGCCCGGCCACCTCGAAGAAGACGATCCAAGCGACCAGCATGTTGAAACCATGGGCGGTTACCAAACGATAATACCAAGGGGCCGGCAACAGGTGAATTGCCTCCCAGCGGGTCAGCGCAAGCAGCAGCCCCATTATCCCGCCCACCAGAAGGAAGACCACCGCCGTTGTGGCGTTGGCGATAATCATTCGCTCCGCCGCCAGATCCACCCGCAGCCGGGTCACCGGACACACCCGAAAGGCCGCGCGTTCTTCTCCAACGGGAATGGCTTCAACCGCCATGATCCCCCTCCTTTTCCGCTTAGTCGGTCACCAGGATGCGGCCGACCATCACATGGTGCCCGAGATAACAAAACTCGTTACATACAATGGAGAATTCCCCGCTCTCCAGCGGTGTGATGGTCGCCACCTGGACGTATTCCGGCAGGATCTGTAGATTCAGGTTGAGGGGCTGAATGGAAAAGCCATGCTGGACATCAGTGGAAGAGATGTGGAGGCGATAGGTCTGGCCTTTCTTCAGCTTGAGGATCGGATACCACTGCCACTGGCGGGCTAAGAGGTAAACGTCTCCAGGGGGCGGCTCGACAACGGGGATCCCTTTCTCTGCGCCCACCTGGTATTTCTGGGCGAACTCCTCCACTCGCTGTTGGAACTGGACCGGAGAGGTCCGATAAGTGGTCGCCGGGACATTATGGCGGCCGAAGGCCAACCAAATCGGCATCATCGCGAACAAGACAAGACACCAAGCGAAGGCCAGCAGCAGCCATGTTCGCTCAAGCCGATCCAGGGGCCGCCACCACACCCGCGGCGGTGCGAACATGAGTGGCCTCCTTTCCTGTTCGTCAGGGGGTTTAGTATCGTTTCTCCTTTCTCCTCAGGGGCCTTGCCCCCGCATTGGTTTATCCATTCGCTAACATGCTTCCCATCGCCTTGGCCTACGGAATGGGGAGCTGGCAAATTTATGGTAGAAGAGGGGTTCGCAATAGATCCATCAAGCCCCAGACGTTGTAGAGCACCAGGCTGATGAGCAAGGAGAGGAGAAACAGGAAGAAAAGCTCATCGAAGATCGCTTGACCTAAGGGCACGCGCTCTTTTTCCATCGGAACCCTCCTCGTCCATTCCTGTACGCGAGGGCGAGCATTGAGGACGGGAACGCGTGGAATGCTTGCTTAATTTAAGTATTTCCGGGGGCCAAATCAGGGGTATGATCTTCGTCATATAATTCTGGATTATTTTGATCCGATTTAATGCCCTCGATACTTAGGAATTATGTGGTTGATTCCCTTGTGGGGTTTTGGGGTGAAGCCCTTCCACCTCTCTTCGTGAGCCCCGAACTACGTAACCCTTGAGGTGCTCCGTCTGAAGAGCGGCGGCTAAAGGCCATCGCCCCCACCCCGCTCAATCGGTTTAGCGGGTGTCTGAAAGCTCGCTCTGGGTGGCGACCTACCCTGTAAGTCGGGAAGGGCCCCACCTCCCTGGATCCCCTATCCCCACGGCCCTCTGGGCCGTGGGGATAGGGGTTTCCTGCATATTCCTCATTTCTCAGACACTCTCTTAGGGACCGAGGGTCCCCTTAGTGGAGGGGACCTCGCTTCGGCGAGGATCGATGCGCACAGCGATATCGAGCGCGCGGCCCAGGGCTTTGAAAAGCGCCTCCGCTCGATGGTGGTCGTCCCGCCCATACAGCAGCCGGGCGTGCAGGTTCATTCGGGCGTGGACCGCCAGGGTCTCCAGGAAGTGGGGGATCAGGGAGGTGGGCAGCGCCCCGATAGCCGGGCCGGTGAAGGGAAGATCCAGAACAGCGTAGGGCCGTCCGGAAAGATCCACTGCCACAAAGGCCAACGCCTCGTCCATCGGCACATAGGCGTGCCCCATTCGCACGATCCCCTTTCGATCCCCCAGCGCCTCATCGAAGGTCTGTCCCAGGACGATCGCTACGTCTTCCACCGTATGATGGGGATCGACATGCAGATCCCCCCGAGCCTGGATCTCCAAATCGAAGAACCCATGGAAGGCCAGATGGCGGAGCAGGTGATCCAGGAAGCCGATACCGGTTTCCACCTGCGCCGTTCCCTGCCCATCCAGCCGGAGGAAGATCGTGACCTCGGTTTCCGCGGTGCGCCGATGACGGCGGGCCTCACGCGCGCCCATACGAAGCCTCCTCGGAGATCTCCGCCAGGGCACGGAGCAGCGCTTCGGTGTGCTCCGGGCGTCCGACGGAGATCCGAAGGTAGTTCCGCAAAGCCGGTGTGGTGTAGCGGCGGGTCAGGATCCCACGCCGCAGGAGCTCCTCCCATAGGCGGTGGGCGTCCCACCCGAGCACCCGACACAGGATGAAATTCGTGTGGCTGGGGAAAGGCTGAAGGAACGGGAACTCTTGCAAGGCCCGGTATAGCCGCTCCCGCTCGGCCACCAGGCGGGCGACGTTCCCCAGTAGATAGTCCCGGTCCTCCAGCGAGGCCAGGGCGGCCTGCTGGGCGGCCAGGTTCACATTAAACGGCGGGCGCACTTCATCGTAGGCGCGGACTAAATCCGGGTGCATCAGCGCGTAGCCCAGCCGCAGCGCGGCCAGCCCCGCCCACTTGCTGAAGGTCCGCACGATGATCAAGTTCGGATGTTGTGGGAGCCAGCCAGCGAAGGTGTGGCCGGAGAACTCGAAGTAGGCCTCGTCCACGATCACCACAACCTCCTCCGCGAGGAGGCCTCGAAGGATGTCCTCCGAGAGCAGGCGGCCGTCCGGATTGTTCGGGGAGGCCAGGAAGATGGCGGCCGGGCGGTGGCAACGGACCGCCTCGAAGAGGGCGGCGGAAGGGATCTCGAACGCCTCATCCCGGTGGACCACATGGACCTGGCCCCCGTGCCAGCGCACGGAAAGGGCATACATTTCAAACGTCGGCTCGACGATCAGCGCGGCCCGCCCGGGCCCCACGAAAAGGCGAGCCAAGAGGTCGATCACATCGTCCGCCCCGTTGCCTAAGGCGATCCATTCCGGGCCCAGCCCGGTGTATTCCGCCAGGGCCTGGCGCAGGGCCTTCCCCTGGGGGTCCGGATATTGATGCCAAGCCCCTTGGGCCAGGGCAGCGGAGGCCCGTGGGGACGGCCCGTAAGCGTTCTCATTGGCGTGGAGCCGGATCAGCCGGTCTAAAGGCACGCCATATGCAGTTGCCAGATCCTCCGGTGAGATGGACATGCTGTAAGTCAATAGATCCCGGAGATCAGGTCGAAGCCAGCGTTCGATCACGGAAGGGCCTCCTGAGCTGGATCTGCCTCTCTAAGAGGGTGTCTGAAGATTTGCTCTGACTGTAAGTGGGGAAGGGTCCCACTCCCCTTCTCCCCCCTCCCCACGGCCCAAAGGGCCGTGGGGAGGGGGGAGAAAAAATCGTTTGGGGGCTGAGCCGCGCGCCGAAGGCGCGCGGCTCAGCCCCCAAAGCCCCCCGAAGGAAACCACGGATATCCGTATTGGCACGGCGTGAGAAGGGCGGAATCGTTACGTGCATATTTTTCAGACACTCTCTAAGAGGACGTGTTGAGCTGTTCCAGCACCCGTTGCCAACGCGGCGGCTCTTCCTCGAAGATATAGGTCACCGGGGCCACCACCACCCCGCTGCCCCCGATGGCCCGCAATTGCTGGATCGCCTCGTTCAGCCGGTCTTTGCGCACGATGATGTGGATAGCGAACCAGCCCGGGTCCTCCTGACGGACGTAGACGCGGGAGATCGTCGGCCCCTGAAGGCCGCCCAAATCGGTCTGCGTGAACAGTCGGCGGGCGATGGCCTCGGCGGATTCCCCCCGCATGTTGGCGAAGAGCATATAGTGCCCTTCAGCTCGCAGATGGGCCTCGAAGAACTCCACCAGCTGCCGGGCCACCGCCAGGACCTCCGGGCGGGTTTGCAAGGCGGTGCGGTTCGCGATCAGGCAGGCCTGGGCGTGGAGGATCACGCCATCGCGCAGCGGCTTGAGCCGGTTATCGTGCAGCGTGGTCCCGGTGGTGGTGAGATCGGCGATCAGGTCGGCGTAGCCGATGCTGGGAGCCACCTCCAAGGTCCCCTCTGAGACCACCAGATGGAATTCGGTGATCCCATGTTCCTGGAGGAAGCGGCTCACCAGGTTCGTAAAGCGTGTCGCGATCCGAAGGGGGTGGCCTTCTTGGGCGCGGGATCGGGCCAGGGCGGCCAACTCCGCGACGGTCTCCACCGGCCATGCCTCCGGGACCGCCAGGACGAGGTCGCAGTGGCCGTAATTCAAGGCCTCGTGGAGGACCAGGACCCGGGGGTCATGATCCAGGCGTTCCATCACCACATCATAGCCCGTGATACCGAAATCCACCCCGCCGTCCCGGACGCTCAGGGGGATGTCGCCGGCTCGCTGGAACAGCACGGTCACCCCCGGTAACGCGGGGATCCGAGCGACGTACTGCCGGGGATTGGCTTTCTCCACCGCCAGGCCGCACGCAGCCAGAAAGGCCAAGGTCGGTTCCTCCAGGCGCCCTTTACTGGGCAATGCGAGGCGGATCTCTCCTGGTGCCCTTCCCATTGCTCGTAAAGAGCTCAGCAAGACACCCAAGGGGATGGTCCTCCGCTCAAGATGTGAGATGGTGATGTATTTTACGTCAGATCCACATGCGTTGAAAACGGAAGGCGCAGCCGGAGGGCTTCTCAATCACCGCATCGCCCGGGTGGAACCGGTGACCCCATCCTCCCGGAGCTCCCTGCCTAACGACCCGAAGGGTCGTGGAGAGGGGATCAAAAGCGTTCTGGGAACGGGCCAGGTGCCAAAGGGCCCACTTTGGGAGCCTAACAGGGCTTTTCAATCGAGAATGGGGACTTTCGGGGCGGAGCCGCGCGCCGAAGGC
>DATMAC010000133.1:0-15335 GCA_035573655.1 Thermoflexus sp. | reverse complement strand
GCCGAAGGCGCCCGGCTCGCCCCTCAAATCCCCAGACAGCAAGCGGGTGGGTGACTGCTCCCAGGCGTGGACCCGTTGCTTTTCTGGCTCGGTTCACCATCGCCCAGGAGGTCACCCGCGCGGTTCAAGCTTCAGCCGCATATGCACCCAGTCGGCGGACACCCCTACCACCCGGATCACTTTATGCCGGGCGCTGTGGCCCGCGAGGATCTCCACCGCCTCCACCGGTACGTCCAGCTGTTGGGCCAGGAAGGTCCGTAAGGCCTGATTGGCCTTCCCTTGGGTCGCCGGGGCTCGCAGGCGAACCCGCAATGCATCGCCGTAAAGCCCGACGATGGCGTCCTCCCGGCTCCCCGGGGCGACGTGGACGCTGAATGTGCAACCTTCCGGATCCTCACGGATGCTCAGCCGCTCCATGGCCCTGCCCCTGGGGATAAAGCTCGATGATCGTGATCTCGAAGGGCGCTAAGCGCAGCTCCCGCAGCGCCGTTTCCCTTCGCTCAGCGCGATCGGTGGAGAACAAGCAGCGCCCCCAACCGTCAAGGCCGGTATCGACCTGGGTCGGGCGCGCGGTCATGTTCATCGCCACCAGGCAGGCCTGACCGTCCTCGGGGAGACGGCGGAGGAAGACCAGCGCTTCGTTGGAGTCCTCCGCCAGCGGGAGATAATCCCCGGCCACCAGCGCGGGAGTCCGCTGGCGCAGATGGATCAGGCGTCGGTAGAACGAGAGGAGGGAGTCGGGATCCTCCAGTTGGTCCGCCACGTTGACCCCCTCGGCGTGGTTCGGGTGGACGGGAAGCCAGGGCTGGACGGCAGCCGGGCAGAAACCGGCGTTGGGGCCGCGGGACCACTGCATAGGGGTGCGGCACTTGTCCCGCCCGAACTGGGCCCCACGGATCACCGCTTCCTCATGGGGGGTCCCGAACAGCTCCCGCTCCACCTGATACCACCAGCGTCCCAGTGGATCCCGGAACTGGGAGAGATCGGTAAGGATCAGATCCCGCATGCCGATCTCCTCGCCGTAGTAGAGGAAGGGCGTCCCCCGCAAGGTGAGCATCAGGGCGGCAGCTAAGCGGGCGATCTCCAAATCGTGCTGGCCGTCCCCATAGCGGCTGAGGACCCGGGAGACATCATGGTTGCCCATGGTGTTGCAGGGCCATGCGCCTGGGGGCATGCCGGCCAGCCGCTCCCGCTGGTTCGCCCGCACCACGGCCGGGGTGAGGCGAGGGGCCTTCATCAAGGGGAAGTTGAAAACGAGGTGCAGCTCATCGTTGCCGTTCCCGTAATAGGCCAAATCTTCCGTCTCCCCAACCAGCACGATGTCCCCATAAGTATCCACCAGCGCCCGGAGCTCCCGCATGACGTCGTGGACCTCCGGTAGGTCCTCCTGATGGCGGAACATCTCCTGGCGAACGCGCTGCAGGCGCTCCCGCTCCGCCTCATCTGCGGCGGCGTTCCACCGCTTCAGCCATTCCTCATAGCTCATCGGTGCCGTCTGATCCGGGAGGGTGGGATCTTCGAAGAGGGTCCCAATCGCGTCCAGCCGGAAGCCATCCACCCCCATCTCCAGCCAAAAGCGCGCCGCGTCGAACATGGCGCGCTTGACCTCCGGGTTGCGCCAGTTCAGATCCGGTTGTTCCTTGAAGAAGAAATGGTAATAGTACTGACCGGTCCGCGGATCGTATTCCCAAGCGGGCCCTCCGAAGATGGAATACCAGTTGTTCGGGGGCCCGCCGTCCCGACCCTCGCGCCAGATATACCAGTCCCGCTTCGGGTTGTCCCGGCTGGAGCGGGATTCCTGGAACCACGGATGTTGGTCGGAGGTGTGGTTCAGGACGAAGTCCACGATCACCCGGATGTTCCGCCGGTGGGCCTCCTGGAGGAGGCGCCGGAAGTCCTCCAGAGTGCCGTATTCGGGGGCGACGTCCGTGTAGTTCGCCACGTCGTAGCCCCAATCCACAAGGGGGGAAGGGTAATGAGGGCAGAGCCAGATCGCCTCGACCCCCAGGTCCTGAAGGTAATCCAGATGGCGTCGGATGCCCTCGAGATCTCCGACGCCATCCCCGTTCGTGTCTGCAAAGCTACGGGGATAGATCTGGTAGAAGACTGCCTTCTGCCACCACTTGAGCTCCGACATCGAAGGCCCTCCAGTGTTGAGGTGGGATGGGCTTAAAAATGGTGCGGCTGAAGGCCGCATTGGAAGCCGTTGGAAAATCTTGGAAATTTTAATCATCCAGCCTTCAATCGACAATCCCGGCGGGCGGGCCGCTGCGATGCTCAGCTGCCCCCTGAGGCGAGATCTCAGATGGAAGTTGAAAGGTCGACGACCCTTGGCCGCCGTTCGTTTGGAGCTTATGCCTTCTGGAACATGCCCACGAGGTGGATCCGCCATCCGCGCAGCGGCGGCCATGCGGTGAGCCGCTCGTAGAGGGATGCCAAAGCGAAGGGCAGCGGGTGGAAAGCCCAGTAAGTGGGGTCTTCGATCTCGAACCAGGCGGCCTCCCGGAGGCCGGCCTCGCGCAACCGGCGGCGGAGCGTCCGGGGCGTGTTGGCGCGGTAGAAAACCGGGAAGATGTCGGAAGGCGCGCGTCCGTAGAGACGATGGATGAGGCGGGGGCGCAGCCAGGAGGGGATCCAGCGGCTGAGGGCGACGAGGGGATGGCGCGCGTTGGGGGTGATCAGGAGCAGCGCTCCCCCGGGCTTCAGGACGCGGGCGATCTCTCGGAAGGCGGTCAGAGGGTCCGGTAGGTGCTCGATCACCCAAGTGCACAGGACCAGATCGAAGGTGTGGGCCGGGAAGGGCAGGGCCTCCAGCCGGGCCTGGGCGCGGAGGGGGAGGATCGGGTTTTCCAGAAGGGAGGGGAAATCCGCGTCCACCCCGATGGCCAGCCCGACCCGCTCCCGGAAGCGGCCCAGCGCCCCGAACCGGCCGCACCCGGCGTCCAGCGCGCGGGCATCCGGCGCGAGCAGCGGCTCCAGCAGGGCGTTGAACACCTCACCGGCGGGCCGCCATCCGGGCCGTCGCCTCTGATACCAGGCGCGGTACCTCTCTTGGCGGGAAAGATCCAGCATATGCCTCCTGTGATCCCTCAAGCTTCGATCGCGGGCATCGTCCGCTTCTCCTCTATGATCGCACTGCTTAGCGGATAACGGATCTCGCCCCTCCCGAGGCTGGCAGCGAGGATGATCGCTAGTTGATCGATTATAGATTGAAAACAACTGAATCTTGACAAATCGCTCCAAGTCGATTAAACTGTAATCAGGAGGGAAAATGCGGGCTGCGCGACGGGAACAGATCCTGCAGATCCTGAGCGAGCGCTCTTTCGCGACAGCGGAGGAGCTGGCGCGGTTGACGGGGGCCTCGCTGCCGACCATCCGTCGGGATCTCCAGGTGTTGGCGGAGGAGGGACTGATTGTCCGCACCTGGGGTGGAGCGTCCTTAGGCACGCCGGGGATCGGCCACGAGATTCCCTATCTCACACGGGCGCGGTCGCATCTCCCGGAGAAGCGGGCGATCGCCCGGGCGGCTCTGGATTTCATTCGGGAGGGCGATGTCGTCGCCTTGGATGTGGGCTCAACCACCTTTGAGCTGGCTCGCCTTCTCCGCCCGCGTCGAAACCTCACAGTGTTCACCGCATCCGTTCCCATCGCCCAGCTGCTGGCCAATACGGAGATTGCGGTCTTCCTGCTGGGTGGTCAGCTGCGCAAAAAGGAGTTTTCCATCGTCGGTCCTCTGGCCCTGCGGATGGCGGCCCAGTTTTACTACGATCGCTTCTTCATGGGGGTGGCCGGTCTCGATCCAGAGGCGGGGTGCACGGACTTCAGCCTGGACGATGTGGAGGTGAAGAAGGTCTTCCTGGAGCGCTCGCGGGAGATCATCGTTCTCGCCGACCACACCAAGCTGGGCCATGTCTCCTTCACAGCTATCTGCCCTGTCCAGCGCGTGCATCGGATTATCACCGACGCCGGCGCCGATCCCCAAATCGTTGCCCGACTGCGCGAGTTGGGCGTGGAGGTGCAGGTGGTGCCGGTGACGGAGGATCGGGAGGAAAGGCGTCAGGCCCCCTCAGTACGCAGGGGACGAATCAAGATGTGACGTTGGGAAGTTTTCCTGGATGATCGCATTCATTACTTCCTGGTGGGAGCCATCCAGATGTCTTGGCTGCAAGAGGTTTTCGGTGTCTCCAAGCCCGTGATCGGGATGATTCATCTTCCGGCCCTTCCGGGCTCCCCTCTTTATGACGCGGAAAAAGGGATGGAGGGGGTTCTGGAATGGGCTCGGCGGGATCTACATGCCCTTCAGGACGGCGGCATCGACGGCGTGATGTTCTGCAACGAGAACGACCGGCCCTACATGTTGCGGGCGGAGCCCTCGGTGGTGGCGGCGATGGCGGCGGTAGTTGGGCAGCTGCGGGACGAGATCCGGGTGCCCTTCGGGATCGATATTCTCTGGGATCCCATCGCCGCTTTAGCGGTGGCCCACGCCACGGGGGCCCAGTTCATCCGGGAGGTGTTCACGGGGGTTTACGCCAGCGACATGGGGCTCTGGAGCCCATCGGCCGGGGAGGTCCTGCGGTATCGTCGGTTCATCGGTGCCGACCGAATCCGGTTGTTGTTTAACATCAACGCCGAATTTGCGGCCCCGGTTGGCGTCCGGCCGCTGGCGGAGGTGACCCGCTCCGTGGTTTTCTCCAGCCTTCCGGATGGGATCTGCGTCTCCGGCCCCATGACCAGCGCGCCCGTCCGGGCTGAGGACTTGCGGGCGGTCAAAGAGGCCGCCGGGGCGATCCCGGTCTTCATCAACACCGGGGCCCGCCACGACAACATCGCCGATCTTCTGCCCTTTGCCGATGGGGTGATCGTTGGCTCCAGCCTGAAGGTGGACGGCATCACCTGGAATCCGGTCGACCCCGAGCGGGTGCGGTCGTTTATGGAGATCGTGCGTCGGCTTCGGGCGGAGGGATAGGACACGATGGCCCAGGTGAAGGTGGAAAACCTGAGCAAACGTTATCTATGTATCCTTCCTTTCGTTCGTCTTGATGAGCTATCTGGGAACCCGCATGTGCCATCTACGGGCAGCATGAAGACCTCATGCCTGGTTTCATGGGCAGGATCCAGCATGAGACATCTTTCGCAGCGTGCCCTCAGGTGCTAGAGCAAGTTTTCCCTCAGGTTTACAAGGAGGTGAAAAATGTTCCGCCGAGTCCTTCTGTTGATCGTTGCGCTGGGGATCCTGGGGTTTGGGTTCAGCGGATGCCGGCCGGGCGTGCCATCCCCGGTCACCTTGACCATTATCATGGAACAGGTGCCCGACACCGACGTCATCCGTAAACTGCTTTCGGATTTTGAGAAAGAGAACCCGGGGATCAAGGTAGTGATCGACGCTATGCCCTATGATGCCATGCGAGATAAGATCCTGGCCTCCTTCATGGCCCCCCGGGCAACCTACGACGTGATCATCGTGGATAACCCCTGGATGGACGAGTTCGTGGCCGGGAATTTCCTGGAGCCGCTGGATGACCGGATCCGGGCGATCCCCGATTACGATTTCGAGGATTTCGTGAAGCCGGTCCGGGACATCGGGGTGGTGGGCGGCAAGATCTACGGCATCCCCTTCTACAACTACGCCCTCGGTTTGATCGTCCGCCAGGATCTGTTCGATGACCCCGCTTATCGGGATGCCTATCAGAAGAAGTTCGGCAAGCCCTTGGCTCCCCCTACCACGCTGGAGGACTATGTGGCAGTGGCCAAGTTCTTCAAGGAACAGAGCGGGGGAAAGATCTACGGCGCGGCGATGCAACCTCAGCGCGGTTATAAGGTGTTCGAGGAGTGGAAGAACTGGCTCTACGCCGCCGGGGGGAACCTGATGGATGAGCAGGGGAATGTAATCATCGACCGCCCCGAGGCCATCCGGGCGCTGGAGCTTTACATCGAGATGTACAAGACGGCCGCCCCGCCGGGCTCTTTGAACTGGGGCTTCGATGAGGCGCTGCGTAGCATGGCCGCAGGGGAGGCGGCCACGATGCTCAGCTATAACTGGATGCTGCCGACCCTGAACAACCCCCAGGGGCCGGCCGGCGCTCTGGCCGGGAAGTTCGCCCTCTACGAAGTGCCCGGCGGCAAGGCAGTGCTGGGCGCCTGGCACTGGGCGATCCCCCGCAACGCGCCCAACAAGGACGCCTCATGGCGTTTCATCGCGTGGATCACTTCCAAGCGGATCGAGAAGCAACGGGTGATCCTGGGCGGGGCTCCCGTCCGGGTCAGCGCCATGAAGGATCCGGAGGTCTGGCAGAAGGGGTTCGGTCAGTCCTATTATGAGACTGTGCTCCGCATCCTGGAAGACGCTGAGCCTCTGGCCCGGGGACCGAAGGCGGAGGAAATCATTCAGGTGGTGGGCACCGAGCTGAACGCCGCCGTGGCGGGGGAGAAAACGGCGGAGCAGGCGTTGAAAGACGCCGCCGCCCAGGTGCGCCGCATCCTGGGCAAGTAACCTTTGGGATCCCGCGCCGGGGTGGGCTTGAGCGAAGCCCACCCCGGCGGAGGAGGACCGGATGGGTCGTCGCGATCGCCGGTTGGGCCGCTGGATGGTGCTTCCCCTTCTGAGCATCCTGCTTCTGGTGCAAGGGTATCCGATGACCTTCGCCGCCTTCATCTCGCTCCACGACTATCGCCTGACCGCCCTGCACGAGGTCCGCTGGGTCGGCCCAGATCAATACATCGGGGTATTCAACAACCCTTCTTTCTGGACGGCCATGCGTAACACCCTGGTCTTCGTGTTCGGGGCGGTAGGGCTGGAGCTGGTTTTGGGCTTCCTGCTGGCCTATCTGCTCTGGCGGCCTATCCTCTTCCAGAACATCTTCCGCGCGGTTCTACTGACGCCCATGTTTGTGACCCCGATCGCGGTGGGGTTGATGTTTCGATTCCTGCTGAACAACCAGCTGGGGATCATCCCTGCCGCCTTGCGGGCCTTAGGGGTTGAGATCGATTGGTTCGGGCCGGACCTGGCGCTCTTCTCTCTGATCCTCATCGACGTTTGGCAATGGACCCCGTTGATGATCCTCCTTCTGCTGGCCGGTTTGGAGGCTATGCCTCCGGACCCTCTGGAGGCCGCTCGGGTGGATGGGGCTTCGGAGCGCCAAATCGTGTGGCATCTGGTGATCCCGCTGCTCCGCCCAGTCATCCTGGCTGCTGTGCTGATCCGCATGCTGGATGCCTTCCGGGTTTTCGAGTATGTCTACGCCATCACCCGGGGTGGTCCCGGCGAGCGCACGGAGACCATCCTGTTCCATATCTATCGGGTGGGCTTTCTGTATTTCCGTCTGGGTGAGGCGGCTGCCATGGCGATCACTTTGGGTGCGGTGATCTTCCTCCTGGTGATTCTGCTCTTCCGAACCCTGCGCCGTCAGGAGGCCCTTGCATGACCGGGCTGGCTCGGGCGATCACCTGGAGGGCTTTCCCAGCCCAAGCGGCCCTGCGCTGGCGGCGGCACGGGGCAGCTGCGATCCGCTTCGGCATCCTCTCCGTCGTGGCCGTCTTCACCCTTTTCCCTTTCTTTTGGATCTTCATCGCCTCCATCAAGCCGCCGGCGGAGTTGATGAGCCCGGCTCTGCTGGGGTTCGAGCCGACGACGACCAACTGGGCCGAGGTCTGGCTGGGCTCGCCGTTCGCCCGCTACTTCCTAAACAGTCTGGCGGTCGGAGTGATCACCGTGGGGGTCTCCCTGGCGGTGGGCGCGCCGGCCGCCTACGCCTTCTCGCGCTTTCGAACCGGCGGCACCGGCTTGCGCTTTCTCATCCTGGCTGCCCAGATGATGCCCCCTGCTCTGTTCATCATCCCCTTTTTCCTGATGGCGTACTACACCGGCTTGCTGGATACGATTTGGGCCGTCGCCATCGCCCACCTCACCTTCATCGCCCCCTTGGTCACCTGGTTCCTGATCGGGTTCTTCGAGGATGTGCCGCGGGATCTGGAGGAGCAGGCGATGGTGGACGGCTGCACCCGGTGGCAGGCCTTCCTCCGGGTGGTGCTGCCGGCTGCTCGGCCCGGGCTGGCAGCCGCTGGGCTGTTCACGTTCATCATGTCCTGGAACGAGACGTTCTACGCCCTCATCCTGGCGGGGGGCCACGCCAAAACGCTCCCGGTGGCCATCGCCGGCTACTGGACCTTCCGGGGCGTGGATATGGGGAAGATGTCCGTCGCCATCACCTCGGCAGTGATCCCTGTCCTGATCGCCTCGCTCTTCGTGCAGCGTTACCTGGTTCGTGGGTTGGGAGGGGGAACCCTGAAAGGCTGAGGAGGGTGGAAACCATGGCTCGTATGGCCCTCGGAATCGATGTGGGGACAACCGGTGTGAAAGGGGTTTTGATCGGAAGCGGGGGAGAACTGGTGGCCGAGGCGCTGGCTCCGCATGATCTGCACTCCCCTTATCCAGGGTGGGCGGAGGAGGACCCGGCGGACTGGTGGCAAGGGGTGATCTCGGTATGCCGGCAGCTCCTGGCCGGCCGGGATCCCAAGGAGATCGCCGTCGTGGGCTGTAGCGGCATGGTCCCCGCCTTGGTGTTGCTGGACGAAACCGGAGCGATCCTGCGCCCGGCGATCCTGCAAAACGACGCCCGGGCGGTGGCGGAGATCGAATGGCTCCGGCAGAACTTGGATCAGGAGCTCCTTTTCTCACGAACAGGCGGCTACACCAACCAGCAGCATGTGGGACCCCGTTTGATGTGGATCCAGCGCCATGAGCCGGAGGTCTGGCACCGCACCCGCCGGGTCATGGGCTCCTACGACTACATTGCTTACCGTTTGACAGGGACATGGTCCCTGGAGATCAACTGGGCGGTGGAGAGCGGATTGTTCGATATCCACCAGCAGGCGTGGGATGCGACGCTCCTCGCCGCCAGCGGTTTGTGGGAGGAGCTGTTCCCGTCCGTGCACTCCCCCACCGACATCATCGGCGTCATCACCAAAGAGGCGGCTGAGGCGACCGGGTTGGCCCCAGGGACGCCGGTAGTGGCCGGCAGCGCGGACCACGTGGCCTCGGCCCTGGCCGCAGGGTTGCGGGAGAACGGCGACCTGCTGATCAAGTTCGGGGCGGCGGGTGACATCCTCTATTGCATGGATTGCTTGGAGCCCCACCCTCAGCTTTACATCGATTACCACGACATCCCAGGGCGTTATCTCTTGAACGGATGTATGGCAGCCTCCGGCTCCCTGGTGAAATGGTTCGTCACCCAGGTGTTGGGCGAGCCGGGCGGATCGGAAGTCTACCGGCGTCTGGATGAGGAGGCAGCGCAAACGCCCCCGGCGGCTGATGGGCTCATCGTCCTCCCTTATTTCCTGGGCGAGAAGACCCCCCTCTTCGATCCGCAAGCGCGGGGGATCTTCTTTGGGCTCACCCTGAGCCATGGGCGAGGCCATATGTTCCGGGCCATCTTAGAGGCCGTGATCTACGGTTTCCAGCATCACGTGGAGATCCTGAAAGAGCAAGGATACCCCATTCGCCGCGTGCTGGCCACGGATGGAGGGGTTCGCAGCCGCCTGTGGCGGCAGATCGCTGCCGACGTCTTGGGGATGCCTGTGGAATCCCATCCCGCCCATCCGGGTTCTGCCTTGGGAGTGGCTTTCGTGGCCGGGATGGGAATCGGGCTGTTCTCCGATTGGGCCGAGATCGAGGCTTTTACTGGGCCTGCTTTCTGGAACGAACCGGATCCGAAAGCCTACGAACGATATCAGGAAGCCTATCGTCTGTATCGAGATCTTTACGAGGCCTTGAAAGCGCTCTTCCCAAGGGCTGCCCGGCTTTCCCCTCATGAATAAGGCAACGATTCTGACCGGCCCCATTCGGTTGGAGCGCTTGCGAGGAGGCGGAAGGGCTCCGCTCTCTTCCATCTTCCCTCTCCACGGTCCAAAGGGCCGTTAGGAGGGAGGATGAAAAATCTTTTTGGCTGAGCCGCGCACCTGCGGCGCGCGGCTCAGCCAAAAAGCGCCCAGGAGGGAACTGCCGATATCCGCATTGGCATTGCGTAAGAACGGCTGACGAATGAGATCTTGGATCCGGGGCGTGGGCTGAAAGCGCCTTCAACCTTTGCTCAGGAGGATTGCCATGGGACGGCTGGATGGCCAAGTGGCTGTTGTAACGGGGAGCGGAACCGGGATCGGGGCGGCCATCGCCCGGACCCTGGCCCGCGAGGGGGCGTTGGTGGCGGTCACCGATATCAACGAAGAATGGGCCCGTCAGGTCGCTGACGAGATCCGACAATCCGGTGGAATCGCGGAGGCTTGGCGGTTGGATGTCACTCGGAAGGCGGAAAACGTTGCGGTGATGGATGCCGTGGTCGCCAAATGGGGCCGCCTGGACATCGTTTGTGCGAACGCCGGCGTCTCAACCATGAACTGGGCCAAGGACCTCACCGAGGAAGAGTGGGACTATAACTTCAATGTAAACACGAAGGGTGTGTTCCTGACATGCCAGGCCGCTATCCCTCACATGATCCGCCAGGGCGGAGGCCGGATCATCATCACCGCCTCCATGGCCGGCCACCGGGCGGTCCCTCTTCTGGCCCATTACGCAGCCTCTAAGTGGGCCGTCATCGGCTTCGGCCTGAGCCTGGCCGTCGAGGTCGGCAAATATAACATCAAAGTCAATTTGATTTGTCCCGGCTTCGTGCGCACGTCGATGCAGGAGCGGGAGATCGTCTGGGAGGGCCGGCTGCGGGGGATGGATCCGGAAGCCGTGCGGGCGGAATACGTGAGCAAGACGCCTCTGGGGCGCATCGAGGAGCCTCAGGACGTGGCCAATGCGGTGCTTCTTCTCTGTTTGCCTGAGGCGGATTTCATCACCGGCGCGGTCCTCGACGTCACGGGAGGGGCGCATCTTACGTAGGAGACACGGAAGCCGCCAAACGCTTTAAAGCGCAATGCTTTAGCCAAGCCTCATGCGCTTCATCCTCCCACGAGATAGGGGGTGGCATATATGGATGTGCCGCCCCCATCTCTTTTATTCGCAAGGCTCCCATCCACCGCTCGTTGTGGTATTGTTATGGACAGGGTCGGCTCCAGAGCGGGGCTCTTCTGAAACCCCTGTTGGGAGGGATCCGATGAGCTCGTGCATCTTTTGCGCCATCGTGGCACGCCAGCAGCCTGCGGAGATCGTCTATGAGGACGAGCGGACGATGGCCTTCATGGACATCAACCCGGCGAACCCCGGCCACACCCTGGTGATCCCCAAGCGCCACGCGGCGACCATCTTCGAGATTGATGAGGAGGACGCCGCAGCGGTCATGCGCACCACGGTCCGGGTGGCTCGGGCGATCCGCGCCGCCCTGGCCCCGGAGGGACTGAACTTGGTGCAGAGCAACGGGCGGGCCGCAGGCCAGGAGATCTTTCACCTCCACGTTCATGTAATCCCGCGCTGGGTTGGAGATGGATTACGGCTGGCTCGCCCGCCCGTGGTGCGCCGGGAACGTCCCCTCTCGGAGGTCGCGGCAGAGATCCGACGGGCTCTGGAAACCCTCCCTTGACCGGCGGAAGAGGAATCTTCGAGCGGTCCTTTTCTCGCGCCCGCGTGGAAGCATAAAGCCCTCCCTCGGCCGAGGGGCCCTTCATTCCATTGAGGACAGTGCGGCGAGCGGGGAGGCCGAGGGGCAAAAAGCGCCGACCAAACATACCGAGACGCGGCTGGATGGCCCCCAGCCCCGGCTTTCCTCACCGCCCGTAGCGCCCGGTCAGACGTCCGATGGCGAGGATGTGCCCAGGAAGCATCGCTTCCACTTCAGAAGGCCGCGCCTCGGGGGGAAAGCCCAGAATGATTTGGAGGGCATACAGTGTGAAGCGATAGCGATGTGCTGGGCCGGCCGGTGGGCATGGTCCGCCGTATCCAATTCGACCAAAGTCGTTGTATCCTTGCAGACCAATGCCTGGAATGTTGGGCTCCACCGGTAACCCTTCCGGTAGCTCTGTGCGCTGGGGCGGGATCTCATAGAGCACCCAGTGAATGAACCGTCCACCTGGAGCGTCTGGATCATCCATAATCAACACAAGGCTCCGGGTCCCCGGCGGAGGAGGATCCCAGCGCAGAGGTGGCGAGCGATCAGCCCCATCACAGGTATATTCGCGGGGAATGATCTCGCCTTCCGCGAAGGCCGGGCTTCGCAAACGGAGATCCGGCAGGCCCCCCACGGGTGTAGCGGTGGATGTCGGTTCTCTCTCCAATACGGGGGTCACTGTCCAGCTCGGGGTGTGGGTGGGGGTTTCCCTGGGGAATGCTGGAGTCGCCACCCCACATCCCACACCGAACAGCAGCAAAATACCCGTCCCCAACATGCCGATCCAATTCCGCATGGCGGCTTCACCTCGAAACGAAATGGGCAATGTCCCTTCGCAAGGGTGCGGAAATTCGATGCTCAACGTGCTGCAACCTCCATGGAGGGCATGTTTCCATCATAGCATATACTGCTTCATCCGGATTTGATTTTTATGATCGATGGGCTGTCCAGCAAGTTCTCGATAGGTGCAAGGGACTGCCTTCGGCGGCCCTTCGCTCCCAAAGGCTTTTTCTCCCCCTCTCCCTGCAGCCCGAATTGAACATGCGTTGTTACAAACAACCGCGGAGGTCATCCCAGCTCATAGTGGCGAGCGTTCGATTCGGTGGAATTTCTGTGAAGGGCGAGCTTGTAGGCGGCCTGCCCTCTAAGTAGGAATCCCATGGACAGCTCCGGTTCGCAACCGAGCAGCCCAGGAGATTTAAGCCCAAGTCATGATTTCCTCTTGAAGAGCTTGGGAGGTGGGGCAAATGCCCATTCGGGTGTTGCTGGCGGATGATCATCCATTGTTGCGGCTGGGTTTACGGATCCTTTTGAACACGCTTCCCGACTTCGAAGTCGTGGGCGAAGTGGGAGATGGCGAAACGGCCCTCATCCTGCTGGAGCGTTTGCAGCCCGATGTGGCGGTCCTCGATATCCGACTCCCCCGTCGGGATGGGCTGGCCCTCGCCCGCGAGATCCGGCGTCGGGGATGGCCCATTCGGATTCTCCTGCTGAGCGCTTACGAGGACGAAGCTTTGATCCAGGAGGCTATGGCGGTTGGGGTGGAGGGTTATCTGCTTAAGCAGGAGGGGATGGAAGCCATCGCCGCAGCCGTGCAGAGCGTGGCGCGGGGTTTAACATCGTTCAGCCCACAGATCCGGGCCAAGGCCCAGGCGTTGGCTTTTCTCAAGGGGCTGACGGAGCGGGAGCGCGAGATCCTGAAGCTGGTTGCGGAGGGGCTCACCGATCGGGCCATCGCGCACCGTCTGGGGATCTCGCCGCGGACGGTGGGGTATCATCTGAACCAGATCTTCCAACGGCTGGGGGTCAACAACCGGGCGGCCGCCGTTCGGGAGGCGATCCGGCGGGGCTGGCTTGAGGGGCCTTCCAGGGAAGAGGCCTCTTCTTGATTGGTGGTTTCCGAGGGCTGGGCCAGGCGGGGCGAAGGCCCCGGCCGATCTTCCATCCAGGGATTTCAAGGGGGGCCGCCAAAAGGTCACCTCGCCCACCTAAGGGCTTATCCTGCATAGGCCGAGAGCCCGGACGGGGCCATACTGTCCGTCTCTCCGAAACTCAACCCTGAAGGAGGCCTGTGGAAATCCACAGGGGGCATCCTGTGACAAATACCGTTGTGGAGTGAGCTTCCCGCTAATTACAATGAAAACAAGCTATTTAGGAATTATGCAGTGGATTTCCTCGTGGAGTTTTTGGGGCGGAGCCGGGCACCGAAGGCGCTCGGCTCCGCCCCAAAAAATGTTTTCATCCCCCTTCCCACAGCCCTTTGGGCTGTGGGAAGGGGGGCCTTCCACCTCTCCCCACGCACCCCGAGCGAGGATGTCCTGTGGCGAACAGAAATCGTTCTTCAATTCGCGGCGTCGATCTCAAGGTTCGTGGGATGGCTATACGGGGTGGGCCGCGTCAGCGGCCCATCTCCCAAATTGGGGTTCATGGGCATGACCACGTGATGATATGGATCAGGAGATCACAATGAAAGCAAGGATCGTGCTCGGGTTATTGTTCGGCGCGCTGTTCATCGGGGCTACCTTTCCCCAAGCGGCGACGATCCCCCTTGACTGGCGCACGGAAACCGAGCGCGCGACGGCCCTCCGAGAGCCGAGCGGCCTCTGGGTGATCCGTGCTGAGCTCCCTGCCAACACCCCTGAGCATTTGGAGGCCTATCGGAGCGCAAACGCGGCCCGCCTGCGCCGTCTGCTGGAAGCACCGTGGCCTGGTCCGATGCCAGTTCAAATCACCTTCCGGTCGCCCCTCTCCCTGCGGGCGGTTCGGGAGCTGCTGGATTCCAATCACCTGGAGTTCGAAAGTGTGGCAGGGGTGCTGGCGCCGGACTTCGCTTGGGGCGGCTGGGTGGATCCCCGCACCTGGCGTCGGGAGGATATCGATCCTCGTTGGCTGGAGCATGCCGGATGGTCAGGCGATCCGGAGGAGGCGCCTATCATTACCCATTTGACGGGATGGCTGCACCAGCCGGAGGATCTACGGTTCTGGCTTCACCGGCCGGAGGTGGAGCTGGTGGATGCCATCGGGGCTGAGCTGGAGGCCTGGGTGCGCACCCACTGGGTTTACCGGATGTGGGGTGGTCGCCTGGGTTACGCCGACCGGGTGATGCCGGTGTTTCCGTGGATCGAGTACGCGCGCTTCCCAAGTCCAACGGGAAAGCAGCCGTGAAGCGGGGTCGGGACGACGGATGCTGCAGGACACGCCCGAGCCGGCGTCGATGGGGTCTTTACGGATCCTCGTGAGGAATCCGGGGCGGTCGAGGGGATCACCCAGGAACTGCTTGCCGGCAGCTCAGATCATGGGAAGCACAAGCTGGAGGCCGCGACATCCATCAGCAGTTCTTCGGGAGGGCGCTGTATGAAGCGATGGCTCTGGTGGGGACGCTGGTTCGGCGCGCATTGGGCCATCGGGGCCCTGGGGCTTGCCGGGATGGTCGGGCTGGATCAGGCGCTGACGGCGCTGAAGCGATGGGTTTTCCTTCAAAGCCCCTCCGATATCACCTTGTTCCTGGGGCTAAGCGGGTTGTGGATAGGGGTGCTCCTGGGTGGGGGCCAGGGATGGGCGCTGAGGGGTCGAGGATGGGGGTTGGGGCGCTGGGTGCTCGGCAGCGGCCTGGGCAGTGCCTTCGGGCTGTTGGGATTGTGGGGATTATTCTGGGCAATAGGGCCCGAGCGGCTGATCCCTCGGGGGACCGCCGGGCTGGAGATCTGGGCCTGGGTTTGTGCGGGAATCGGGCTGGGGATCGGTTTGGGGGCCGGGGTGGCGCAATGGATCCTGGGGTGGGGCTTGGCGAGAGAT
>DATMAC010000132.1:0-18891 GCA_035573655.1 Thermoflexus sp. | reverse complement strand
AACTTTGAAAAGCCCTGGATTTGCGCCCGCCTCGGCGGCCTTACCTGAAGGCCGCTGCCACCCAATCCCCGATCAGCCAGTATCGGAAGTCCTCCCCTCGACTGCAGGCGATTCCACCGATCACCCCATATACGATAGCGCCTAACGGGATCAGGGAGAACAGACACGCGAAGGGGATGAGACAGATGCCCACAATGACAGCGGCGAGGACACCGGATATCACCCACGCGACTGCAGCCAGCAGACCACCTCCAACCCACGCGATCAGTTGGAACACGAGGGATTGGAGGGCGTGAAAGGCGATGTAACGCGATCTGTCTCGGTAGAACATATAAATCAAAAACGCGGCGATAGGCCCGCCTAAGGCGGTGACCAGATTCAGCAAGACGCTCAAGTGGGCCAGCATCGCCCATTGCCGTTCCTCCGCGGAGGGGCCGGCTTCAGGGATCGCCGGGGGGATCTGCTCGTTCATCCTCGCCTCCGTTGGTCAGGATGAGGAACACCTGCTGAGCTTGGCTCTATCTTCTCATAGAGGGCAGGAATCGACAAGCAGGAACATGGCGGCCGAGGTTTCCTTCTAAGAGCTTTGGGAGACGAGCCGCGCGCCGAAGGCGCGCGGCTCGACCCTAAAATATTGAGGTTCGGACACGAGTTATTGATCCTCGTAAATTAAATGGAGCAATTAGGGCGCATTTCCAAAGCTTCTGGAGGTTTTGGCCCCCTGGATCCCCCTCCCCACCGCCCAAAGGGCGGTGGGGAGGGGGGATCCAGGAGGGTGGGGCCGTTGGCCCGTACCATCCTTAGATCTCCCACGCTATTCGATCAACGGATCCTTTAGCAACGCGAAGGTCAATAGGACATCAAGTGGGGTTCGGACATGAGTTGGGACAAGGGGTTTCTCACCCCTTAAAAAACGATGGACCCCTTCCCGCGGCCCAAAGGGCTGCAGAGAGAGGATGGGGAATGATTGGGAAGGTGGTGGCCGCCTTCGGCGGCTTCATCCTCCTCAAAATTCCCCACAGAGAGGAAACGGACGAGTTTACTCTGTTGCAAACAGCGGAGGAGGCTATCCCAAATTTGTAGGATGAGCTTTCGATTCGTGGGATTTCTATGCGGGGTGGGCTGCTTGACGCGACCCATCCCGCATAGAAATTCGATCTTCACAACAGAGCGGACGAGCTTGTCCAAGGTCCAAGAGAAAACAAAAGCTTGACAATTCCCGAAAGGGAGGTTATAGGGAGTAAAAAGAAATATACAGGAAGCCCCGCCACGGTTCCGCCCTTCTCACGCTGCTCCCAAATGCTTTGATCCCCTCTCCCTACGGCCCAAAGGGCCGCGGGGAGAGGGGATCCAGAGTGTGGGGTCCTTCCTCATTTACAGGATAGGCCGTTATCCAGAGCGAGTTTTCAGACCCTCTCTAAAAGCAAGAGGGTGTAATGAGCTGTGAAAGTTTATCAAATTCTATTGGCAGATGATGAAAAGGCACTCACCAGCTATCTTGTCCCCATTCTAGAACGCGCCGGGTTTGCAGTGACCGTTGCGCACGACGGCGAAGCCGCGCTGCGTTATGTCCTCGAAAGGCACCCTGATCTAATTATCCTCGACATGCTGATGCCGAACTTGGACGGCCGAGAGGTCTGCCGTCGACTGCGGGCTGCTGGGAACTGGACACCGATCATTATGTTGACTCAGGTAAATAATCAGGTAGATAAGGTGCTGAGTTTAGAAGAGGGAGCGGATGACTATTTATGCAAACCTTTTGACCCTCACGAATTAGTCGCTCGTATTCGGGCAGTGCTTCGCCGCCGAGGAGACCAGCCCAGGCGAGCGCCTCTCCGTATGGCATCGCGATTGCGTGCGGGGGATCTCATTCTAGATCGTAAAGCCCGACGAGTGGAGAAGGGTGGGCGGGTCCTGGAGCTCACTCCCAGGGCTTTGGCCGTACTGGAGTATTTAATGCTTCACCCGGATGAAGTGCTAACCCGAGACCGGCTGCTGAACGCAGTTTGGGGCTGGGATCACCCGGTTGCCACGCGGGCGGTGGATGTTCGGATCGCCGAGATACGACGGGCCATCGGGGATGATCCGGAACATCCTTCTTTTATTGAAACGATTACTGGGGTGGGTTATCGTTTTCTGGCCTCTGTGGAACCTCTGGAAGATCTATGATGGAACGACGCTGGTTCTTTTGGCTTACGTTGGCTGGAATGTCCCTCATCGCTGCTCTTGGGGTGACAGCAGGACTCCAGCAAGGGGTAGCGCCAAATCCGGTGTTTCGCCTGCAGGTTCGTGCCGATCTGGGGACGTGGATTCTGATCGTCAGCACGGTTCTTGCCTCATGCTTGGTCCTCGTGGTCGCTGGATATTATGGCGTGCGTTATCTCCTCCAGCGGTCTTTTGCGAACGCCCAGCGCGAACTCCTTCTAACCAAGCTTCGTTTCATCCGTCGTCTAGACCACGAGTTGAAGAACCATCTGGCTGCTATCCGTGCTCAACTAACATATTTGTCGGGGGAGGCAGAGAGGGAATCTCTAAAGCAGGTCTTGAATGATATACAGGCTCAGGTCGAGCGAATGGCTCGGCTTATGACCGATCTGCGTAAACTGGCGGAGCTGGAGGAACAAGATATTGAGCGCCTGCCGGTGGATGTGGCCGCGCTTCTGAAGGAAGTGGTAGAGGCAAGTCGAGTCCATCCCAATTATGAAACGCGCCGTGTGCATCTGCTGTTGCCCCAGGCCCCATGGCCGCTGCCTGCGGTGAAGGGGGACCCGGATCTGCTGTGGTTGGCTGTTTTCAATGTTCTGGATAACGCGCTCAAGTTTACTCGGCCTGGGGATCTGATCGAATTGCGGGCTTTTGAAGATGGCCGCTCGGTGGTTATTGAGGTGGCGGATACCGGACCTGGGATTGCTAAGGAAGATCTTCCCCACATCTTCGAGGAGCTCTATCGGGGAGCGAATGCTCAGAGATGTGAGGGTAGCGGCCTGGGGCTGGCGCTGGTGCAAACGATCATAAGACGCCACGGGGGAAGTGTAAGGGTACGCAGCCGTCCTGGCGAGGGGACAGTTTTCACCATCAGTCTGCCTCTCACTTCCTAACCTCTTGTTGCACCCCGTTACATGGCGGTTACACCGCGTTACTCGGCCGATATACGTCTGAAACGTGAACGGCATATATGGTGGCCGGGATGACCAAGCCAGAGGAAAGGAGGTGCACCATGCGCAGGTTGCTCTTCTATTTAGGCTTGGCTCTCCTGGTCGCTGTGAGCCTATTGAGCAGCAAATTCTACCCTGTCCTGGCCAGTGGCCTCAAGACGTTCTCGTATCCTCCTGATCATCCTGGCGCCCCGGAAGGCACGGTATGGGGAATAGCCGATGGCCGAGTAGTGCCCCTAGCTCCAGGTACAACCGTACAGGTGGAGGCGGAGCACTTCCTCTATCCGCCGGATTCTTACGGCCCTCCGGAGGGCACTGTCTGGGGAACAGCGGGGGGTAGGGTAGCACCCCTGGCTCCAGGTGTTTCCATCCCGCTGGAGGAGCCCCAGGAGCTCAAGATATGGCCCGAGGCCGATGTCCCGCTGCCAGGCACCACGATTCTGCTGAATGTTCCGCTTGGAATCGTTGGCAGGATCAATGTGCTTGGATTCTCCAAAATGGGCGCCGAAGGTCAGAGATTGTTTTGCGTCTTTACTGGCCAGCGGGGAATTGTATAGCAGGTGATCCGGGGCCGACATTGGGTCAGCAGTTTTATTACCAGATCGTGGAGCCAGCCATTGATCAATTCGGCATTCGCAACTTTCAGGTGCTTAACGAGTTGAACATCGAATACGAACCATACAAATCGCGCCAGCAGCTTGGTGGGGATATATTCAACATCGCATGGCATGTTAAGCACTTGGCGGTCACACGTAACCGCGGCCCAGTTTATCTGGGCTTTCCCGGGCCGGGCGGCGATGCTGCCAATCCAGCGACGGCCGCTTGGCATGCCTATTGGGAGTTCTACAGGACCTACATCACGATGGGCACTGAACAAGGACCAGCTTACAATTGGCTCGCCGTACATGCTTACGAATTCAGCGCTTCGGGACTCTATAATCGTATGAAGGCACAATATGATTCGTTGGTAAGCAAGCTTCCTCAGTATCCTCATCGCTGGACGGAATATAGCATTCCTCTGGATGTGTATTGCTCGCTGCCTTGCACGGATCCCACCAAATTCCAGCAGCGCGCGAACGATTGCCGTTCTGCGGTTCTCAGCTTCAAGAACTATATAGATACGCGGCAACCCCCTGGGCCGGATGTCTGGTCAGTGTTCTACTACTTAGCTTACAACAGTGATGCAGGGTCTCAAGCAGGTCAAGATACAAGATACGAACTGGTTCTAAATAACAGCAACCTGGGACCAGCTCAGACCCTGGCGAATGCGTTCTAGCTTGGATGCGCGGGATTGGCCCGAAAATACATCAGGAGAAGAGAGATGTCTCACAGTAGGTTTCTGATCCTTGCCTGGATTTTCACCGTCATTTCCGCATGCACCCCTCGAACCAGCCAACTCGGTGAAGCGACTCCGCCTCCATCGGTGACTCTAACGATAAGCGCGCCTGGGCCTATGCCAACATGGATCCCAGGGTATGCTCAAGCATTCACAATCGAGATTATGATCGGCTGCGGGCGTGATGGGAATGGGACCTATTTCACCACCCCTTCAGGTGTCGCCTTGTGTTTCGAAGAACCAGGGTTTTTTGAGGCCAGTGGAGGAATTGACTACTTTGTCCTGATGGTCAGGTATAGGGGTGCGCCCGAGCTCCAGGTTTGGGGCTATGGCGTTCTTAAGAACATCTTGCCGACTGCTACGCCCCAACCTACTTTGCCATCAGGTCCTACTTTCACGCCTGTACCGCCCTATATCCTCACCCTCACACCCGCTTGGCCTAGGCCTCCCACACCTTCTGTACTACGGAGGATTACTCTTGAAGCCAAGGGATATTGTGAGAAGCCCATCAGTTCTACATCCCTCGATCGAGTTACCGTATGCTTCGCAGAACCCACACAATCTCTCTTCGAATATTGGACGATTATGATAACCCGTGAACTCCCACCGAGGGCCCAGCACGGTCTGGTGGAGTGGTCTCCACCAACACCTTAAGCCCGCCTAACCCGTGCTTCAGCCGACCGCTTCGCTCACTGCGCTCGCTCGCGGCGGCTGAAGCACGTGCCGATATGTCCCCTGCAATAGGTATGGTGATCTTGCCCTGGTCATTGAATGTGAGTCTGCCGGTGAGAGCGAAGTGGGCCAGCGGGCAGTAGGATGAACAGTGCGCACGCGAGTGTTTAAAGGCATTCTGGCCAGCTGTGTCTTCGGGGAGTTGCCCTACCGGTTGGAGAGCAGAGGAGATGAGCAAAAATTGCGGCTTTTGCAGGGCTGTTGTTGCGTTCGGATTACTTTAGAACTTTTGAAAAGCCATGGCCAGGAAGGTCGTCGAAGGCGGCCCTCCTGGCCCGCCAGATTATCGATTCCTGAAACGGCTCAGCGACTACAGCGGGGAGCAACGAGCATGCCCAAGGCGAAAATTAGCCTTATCATCGGAAGCGTTTGGTTCCTGTTGGCCTGTTCCGGTGGATCTCCTCCAGCATTCAACCCCGCTTCCCCTCCTAAGAGGGTCGCCACGTCGATGCTCACGCCTCCGCCCTCACCGTCGGTGACTATGGCACCGACTTATACACTCGAAGCGACAAATTGGACCTCCTACGAGGACCGCTGGCTCTGCTTCAGCGTTCAGCTTCCCGCGGGTTGGAAGGTCGATGGCGTGCCCGGCGGCTTCGCCCTCTTTACGCCACCTACCGGCCAAGGCTCCTTCAACATTACGAACGTCCACCTTCCGGATGCCACCCTCACTCAGGCTTTGGCGGACCTGCGACGAGGGCCCTTGGGGGCCTCCATCTATGAAGTGAGGGACTTCACGGTAGACCATCAACCGGCCCTATGGGTGACTTTCACACCGGAGGCCGAATTCAAGTTCCTTGTCCTCGTGATCGCCCCCGATTGTGGGGACGGCCCGCACCCCCTCTTTATCTCCTCTACCGACGCAGATCCGAAGTCCTTCGAAACGTTTCTGAACGCGATCCGCTTCTTACGGAAAGATCAATGAATCATCTGTGCTTACAGTTCCGGGCTTCGGTCGAAAATTTCCGCCACAGAGGACGGGCATGAGGTGAATTTCCGTAGATCGCCTTGCTTTGTCGCAAAGATGAAAGGGGGATGAATGGGCAATCGAGTATAGCCTGTAAACCCAGCCTTTGAAGAACGGGTGCTTTGGATCGATTTGGGGGACACGATGTATTTGAATCCGGGGCGGGCAGGAAAACTCTAGCCTCAGCACTAGCCACCAGACATTTTCTTCGCGTCCCTCTCCCTTCCCACTCCCGCTCGCCTTCGGCGGTAGAGGCCTCACCTCTCCCTCTTCCCCACCGTGAAGCGGTGGGGAAGAGGGGGATAAAGGGGGTGAGGGGATTGCATCTTCCCAATGCGCTCTGCAGGAGAAACTGTCAGGTGGCTAGGCCTCAGCAGATGATTTTCCTGGCAACGCTGGAGATGACTCGGTAGATGTTGTTGCGTGCTGCGATAGGGGATCGATCTACAGCCTGTTAGGGGAAGGGAGCGGGTGTGAGGCAGCGCTGGATGTGTAGGGCCGGACTGTCCGCGGTATTCTATACCCGCCCGGCCACTGCTTGGCTGGTTTATGATTTTGCTCATCAGGGATATTTCTCATGCGAGATCCGAGGAGATGTCAGATTACGATGGTCGAATGTTGGAGGGAAACGATGATATCGAGAACTGTAATTGTTGTTTTTCTGTCTTTCCTTCTGGGGCTGTTCTTAAGCAGCTGTGGGCCAGACAGTGGAGCATCTGTAACGACACCAATGCCCACCGAGACGCTCCCGGCCATTGCACCCGGCACGACGGCCATCGTTGATATTTGCCAGGCAGACCCCAATCATCCTGATTGCGCCGGACTACGTCGCGCTCCGACACCGCAGGGCGATCTGGGACAGGTGTTCGTTGATCCTCTTGGCCGTTTTGCTTTTCTCTATCCAAGCGGCTGGTACACCATGACCGTGACGCCGGACCCCGCCGACGGCGTGCGGGTCATGGATACTCCCTCCTTACAGGAAAGCACCCGCTGGATCGCTCTTCACGTTTTCCAAAACCCCAATCGGGCTTCGCTGCAGATATGGATTGCCGAACATGGTATAGGATGGCTCGGCACAGTGACCGATCAAGAGGAAGGCTACATCAACGGTGTACCAGTACTGCGCCAGCGATTGGAAAACAATGACCCCAATATAGGCGGCCCTTACGTCTATATCCTGCTTTGGTATCCTCATGAAGAGTGGATTCTGCGCTGGACGGCATGGCCTGGCGGGCAGGCCGAAACCTTACACCTGCTGGAACAAGTGGTGTCCAGTTTTCACAAGCCATGAGACGAGGAAACCAGCTGCTTTTGGTAGGCTTGATTGGGTTAATCGGTTGCCGAGGGATGCTGGAGGTCCGATTTGAGCAGGAACCATCCCCCTCGGCCCCGCTTTTAGGAAGGGTGGCTTTCATCGCTGGGGGCGATGTGTGGGTTGTGGATCTGGATGCTGACCAGCGAACACGCCTGACCCGCGATGGCCGCAACAGCCATCCAAGCTGGTCGGCCGATGGACGTTGGATCGCTTATCGGAAAGGCGACCAGCTGTGGGTCGTTGAGGTGAGCACGGGGAAAGAGCTCTCGGTCAGCGAAACACCGGTTAGCGCGTTTGCCTGGTCACCCGTGGGGAATCGGTTAGCTTACTTATCGGTGGCGGAGGGCCTGGTGATCTGGGACGCCAATTGGAAAAACCGTCAAACCCTTGTCGAAAGCGGAACAGCCAATACATTGATGCGTTTCGCTTGGGATGTCACCGGCGAATGGATTGCCTATGAAGTGAGCGGAAGGGAATGGGCCCTGCGTAAAGTCTCCCTGGATGGAAATTCCTTGACCTTATACACAACAACAGATATAACGCGCATACCCCATCTGGCTGACTGGACCCCTGACGGCCTTTGGCTACTTACATGGGTCGGGCCGGCCTCGGCTTCGGCCGAAGTCGATGGTCTCCCTTTGTGCTTGGTGTCTGCTGTAGGTGGGGCGCCTCGCTGTTTAGAACAGAAGATGCTCCTCTATTCCGACTGGCTCTCCTGGTCCCCCCGCGGCCAGTTGGCGTTCATTGCCGGCGCCGGGCGAGAGACTTGGGTCAATAAAGGGCTGGCCGTGATCAACTTGGCCTCGCTGGCTGTCCACTGGATGATAACCCCTGCTGACCAAGCTCCTATCCAACCAGCCTTTTCTCCAGACGGCACGCGGATCGCTTACAGCGCCGGTCCTGCTACCCCGGCTGAAGCAGCTTATGCCCGCCGAGATGTTGCCATGGCCCAGCGACGCATCTGGGTGATCGAGGTCCCTTCTGGGCAGAAGCGTCGATTAACCCATGATGATCGTTTTCGAGACGAACGCCCACTGTGGTCTTCTGACGGAGACTATATTCTGTTTGCTCGTATCGGCGAAGAGGGAGCCAGCCTTTGGTTAATGAGGTCCGATGGGAGCAATCTGCGTCAGGTGGTATCCGAACTTACTCCTCAGCCCGACCCGACAGGTGAATATGGCTATGTAAACTGGCGAGTTCTGTGGGATTGGTGGCAACCACGAGAGATACATTAGGACTACGCCATCGTATGGCGAGTGCTGGCGTCGGGGAATGCAGGGAATGTTCTAACTCTTTGGGAGTTTCTGGGGCTGGATCAGGAGCCGAAGGCCCCCGGTCCAGCCCCAGAACCAGCCCCAGAAAAAATTTCTCCCCCCTCTTCACTGAGGAGGGGCAAGAAAAGAAACCCCTTGTCCCAACTTGCGTCCGAACCTCAGATAACATGCCGTTGACGCAAGCTTCCAGGCTCTTTACAATGAGAACCAAAACCTCGCGCAGGGCCTCTGCGGATGCGGCATCCGGATCATTCCATGGTAGGACGAGGGCGTCGGGTCTGGTGGCTGGCTCCGCCTGCCCCGGAGGAAGTTCGAGCGGCCTTGGGGCGATGGCCTCCCTTGCTCCAGGATCTGCTCTACCATCGGGGGATCACCTCACCGCAGGCGGCTGAGGAGTTCCTGGCGCACACCTGGTCCGCCGGGGATCCTTTCCTGCTGAAAGGCATGGCCGAAGCCTTGGAACGTCTGGATCGTGCGATCAAAACCGATGAGCCGATCGCGGTCTACGGGGATTACGATGTGGACGGCGTCACGGCCACCGCGATGCTCGTCCAGGTCCTCCAGACCCTCGGCGCGCAGGTCCGCCCGTATATCCCCCATCGCGAGACGGAAGGATACGGTCTGAACGGCGAGGCCTTGAGAGGATTGGCTGAAGCTGGAATCCGGGTGGTGATTACCGTGGACTGCGGCGCCCGGGCGGTCGCGGAGGCGGCGTTAGCCCGTTCCCTGGGCCTCGATCTGATCGTGACCGACCATCATCTGCCCGGCGAGATCCTCCCGGAGGCCATCTTGATCAACCCCCGGCAACCCGGTTGCCCGTATCCGTTTAAGGACCTGGCGGGAGTTGGGGTGGCCTACAAGCTGGTGCAGGCGCTGAAGTCCCTCCACCCGCACGCCCCCTTTGAGCCCGAGGAATTCCTAGATCTGGTGGCTTTGGGGACTGTGGCGGATTTGGTGCCGCTGTTGGGGGAGAACCGGATGCTGGTGGCCCGCGGTCTGGAGCGGCTGCGGAGGCCGGCGCGCGCGGGTTTACAGGCGCTCTATCGGGTCGCCAGCCTGGAGGCTGCGCGGGTGGATCCCTGGGCGATCTCGTTTATCCTCGCCCCACGCCTGAACGCGGCCGGGCGCCTGGAGCACGCCCTGGCGGCGTATCGCCTCCTGACGACCGAAGATCCGGCGGTGGCGGCCGCGTTGGCGGAGGAGCTGGAGCGGCAGAACCGGGAGCGCCAGGCGCTCACTCAGAAGACCGAGGAGGTAGCGCGGGGGATGGCCGTTCCAGATGATCAGGTCCCCTGGCTGATCTTCGCCGCCTCCGAAGATTTCCGTCCCGGTGTGGTGGGGCTGGCGGCCAGCCGGCTGGCGGAGGCGTTCTATCGACCGGCGGTGGTGATCAGCCTAATGGGAGAGGAAGGCAGGGGCTCCGCGCGCAGCATCCCGGAATTCCATATCACCCAAGCCTTAGATGCCTGTGCGGATTTGCTGGTCCGCCACGGCGGGCACGCGGCGGCGGCCGGTTTCGTGGTGCGGCGGGAGAACCTCGAGCGGCTGCGCGAACGCCTCCAGGAGCTGGCGGCCCAGGCGCTTCAGGCCCAAGAACTCCAGCCAGCCACCGTGGTGGAGGCCGTGTTGCCGATCCGGGAGGTGACCTGGCGCCTCCACGAGTGGATCGCTCGATTGGAACCTTACGGCTATGGCAACCCGGCCCCCCGCTTCCTGAGCCGCGGCGTGGTGGTCCGCAGCGTCCGGGCCGTCGGTAATGACGGACGGCATCTCCGCATGGTGCTCACGGTGCCGGAGGGCGGGCCCGTCTGGGATGCCATCGCTTTCCGACAGGGGGAGCGGGCGGCGGAGGTGGAACCGGGGATGCGGCTGGACGTCGTCTTCGAGGTGCGGGCGGAGCAATGGAACGGGGAATCCCGCTTGACGCTCTTCGTTGAGGATTTCGCCCCCTCCTCGGGACCCTTGCAGGCTTCTCTCCCATGGCATGGCCTGGAGGGGAGCGGATGAGGCGGCGAGGATTCCTGCTCCTCGGCGTGGCGCTCAGCGGGGCCCTGCTGGCCTGGACGCTGCGAGGTCTGCATCCGGAGGAATGGGGCTATATCCTCCGAGGGCTGGAGCTTCCATGGATGCTGGCGGGAGCCCTGTTTTATTTCGTCGCGGTGGTCTTGCGCACATGGCGATGGGGGCTCCTGCTGAACGGCTTGCAGCCTACTGGCTTTCGAGAGCGCTTTGTGGCGTTGGCGATCGGCTATATGGGGAACAATCTCTATCCGGCTCGGGCCGGGGAGTTGCTGCGCGCCTATGTCCTCCAGCGCCGATGCGGGCTCAGCCTGAGCGCAACCCTGGGGACCATCGTGGTCGAACGGGTTCTGGATGGGCTGATGGTCGTGTTCCTGGCCCTCCTGGCTTTGCTCGTTTTCCCCTTGCCCTCCCTGTTGCGGCCCGCTGTGATCGTGGGGGGTCTGGTTTTCGGTGGGGCGTTGTTGATGCTCTTGGGGATGGCTCGGAGCGTTGGACAACTCCGCGCTGTGCTGGAGCGGCTCCGATATCATCGATCCACTCCGGGTACAGAGCGGCTGGTTGGCTTTCTCTTGCGGTTCGTAGAAGGACTCAGCGTCCTGCAGCGTCCAGCCTCGGCGCTGGCGGTAGGGGGGCTTACGGCCTTGATCTGGCTGGCCGAGGCAGGGACGTATGGGCTGGTCCTGATGGCCTTCCCCTTTCGGACCTCGTTTTTCTCCCTGCTGGTGATGACCGCTGCGGTGAACCTCGCCACGGCTCTCCCTTCAGCCCCTGGCTATGTGGGCGTCTTCGAGGCCCCGGGCGTGGCCGTGCTTCAGGCATTTGGGATTCCCTCCAACATGGCCATCGCATATACCTTGGTCCTTCATCTGGTGCTCTGGTTGCCCATCACCCTCCTGGGTCTCTCCCTGTTCTTTCGGGAAGGGCTTCGTGGGGCGGTTCGCCCTGTTCGGATCCCGCCTCCTTCATCTTAAGCGCGCGGTGGGCTGGCGTGGTCCTTCAGGGGTTTGGAGGTTGGGACAGGTTTCGGAAATGAAAGCATGTTCTTTGTCTGACGCGTGGGACGGGCTTAGCGTCCGTTTGATTTTTGCGTGCACAGCTCATAGATCCTCGATTTCCTCCAACATCTTAAGGAGGGCCTTTCACACGCGATTCGATAGGCGGAGGCTCGTCCTTTTCCATGTTTGACAGAATCTAAGGGTTGCTTTACTCTAACAATCGTCGATTAGTAAGGAAGGGCGATTGGGATGAGGTGAAAGGGCGGCGGGATGGCGATCCTGGGAGGGATCCTAGGGCTCGTAGGTTTGGTTCTGGCCTACACCGGCTGGCGGCGGGTTCGCACGCCGGAAGCCCAGAGCTGGGCATTGGGCTTGATCGCCATGGCCTGGTGGACGCTGAGCGAAAGCTTGGTGGTCGCCTCGGGGGATCCGGCCTGGCGGATCTGGTGGCTCCGGGTTCAGGTTCTGGGGGTGGCAGGGGTTGCCCCATGGCTCTTGCTGGGAGCTTTGCAATATTCCGGTACCGTTCCTGTCCTCCGCCTCCGGCACTGGATCATCATCTTCCTGCTCCCGGTCCTCACAGTTCTCCTTGCGTTGACCAACGACTTCCACCATCTGGTCTGGTCCATGTTCGAGGTCCGGCCTGATGGAACGCTGGCCCTCACCTATGGTCCGTGGTTCTGGATCCATACATTGTTCGCCATTATGGCTTTCCTGGTCGCCCTGGTGTTGATGGTGCCGATCTTTATCCGTGCGTATCGCATTTTACTTCCGGTCATCGTTGGGCTTTCCTTGGACACAGTTCTGATCTCTGCCAGCCTTTTCCTTCGACTCTATGATCCTTCCTATACGCACCTACCAGCCGGGTGGCAGACATCGACCGCTGCCATGCTCGGGGTGGCGACCACGCTGCTGGGCCTGATGTTCCAGATCTTCCCTCGTTATCCTATCCCTATCACCAGTGACCTGATTCTCCGGGGGATCCCTGAAGGGATACTGGTCCTCGATCTTGGGGGGCGGATCGTCGACGTGAACCCCCAGATGGCCTGCTGGCTGGACCGTTCTATGCCCTCCGTGATCGGGGCGCCTGCGGAAGAGATATTGGCCCCGTGGCCCGAGCTCCAGCATGCATTGTGCTCGTGGATACGTGAAGGCCGGGGAGGAACAGGGGAGTTCCGCCATCCCCACCAAGAGCGTTGGTTTCTGGTCTCCGCCCAGACTATCCAACGGAATGGGAAGCCTGTCGGGTGGCTAGTGCGGGCCAATGAGATCACGGACTACAAGCGACAATCCATGCGGCGCGTCCGGCAGCAGGAAGCCCTGCTCCGTCTGGCGACGGATCCTCAGGTTCAAAGCGGAGATCTGGAGACCGCGATGGCCCGCATCGCGTGGACGGCGGCGGAAACCCTGCAGGTCAGCCGGGTGAACATCTGGCGTCTGGATGAGCGGACCAATCGGCTGGAATGTCTGGTCCATGTCGAGTGGCCGGCGGGCGTGTTCCAAAAAGGGGCAGTCCTGCGGGCTGCCGATTATCCGGCTTATTTCGAGGCGCTGCGAGAGGGCCGTGCCGTGGATGCGGCGGATGCCCGCCACGATCCCCGAACTCGGGAACTCCGGGAGAGTTATCTGGAACCCCAGGGGATCTTCTCTCTGCTGGACGCACCGATCCGTCAGGGTGGGCAGGTAGTCGGAGTCATCTGTCACGAGCAGACGGGGGCGGTTCGCTTCTGGACCCCGGATGAGATCGCCTTTGCGGCGGAAGTGGCGGATCTGATCGCTCTGGTGTGGTCCGGAGCGGAGCGTCGGATAGCTGAGGCGCGGGCTCAGCGCTACGCCCAGCAGTTGCAACTACTTCAGCAGATCTCCCAGGAGATCTTTCAAGCAGCCGATTTGCCTCGATTATATGCGCTGGCCCTCGAGGGCGTTCTGGAGGTCTTGGGGGCGGATCGGGCGGCCATCCTGCTGCGGGATCCTGACGGTGTAGTCCGTTTTAAGGCATGGAGGAATCTCTCCGAAGAATATCGGCGGGCGGTGGAGGGGCACTGGCCATGGGACCCCTCAGATCCGGATCCCCAGATCCTGTGGGTTTCGGACGTTACACGGGCCCCAGAGCTGAGCGAAGTTCAAATGGTGGCGCTCGGGGAGGGGATCCGCGCCATGGCCTTCGTACCGATCAAAAGCGCAGGCCAGGCGATGGGCAAATTGATGCTCTACTACGATCGGCCCCGGGCGCCCGATGAAGAAACCCTGCGTTTGGCACAAACCCTCGCGGATGCGGTTGCGACCGCTCTGCGTCGGCGCTGGGAGACCTGGCTGTGGGAGGCGATTGCGGGAGCACTGCAGGAGATTCTGGGCACCCCTCCGGAGTTCCAAACCCGCGTTCGAACCATCCTGCGGGCGGCGCGACGTCTCCTGGGGGCGGATCGGGCTGGTTTGTGGTTTTATGAACCTGTGCGGGAGCAGGTCGCATGCGCAGGGGTGGAAGGGTTGTCTGCGGATTACGTCCAATGGCTCCTGGAGAGCTATCGCCGCGTCCCTGGCGCTCGGGCGCTGGAGATCCCTAATGTGATCCACATATCCGATGTCCAGACGGATCCTCGAACCGAGGGGATCCGGGATCGCGTCCTTCAGGAAGGGTTCCGCGCTTATGCCGTGTTTCCGATGTGGGCCCCATCGATGACCCCCGATCCGTTCCCCTTCCAGGGCGTGCTGACGGTTTACTGGGATACGAAGCGGGTGTTGAGGCCGGAGGAATTACTGATCGGGCAAGCGTTCGCGAACGCGGCGGCGCAGGCCCTGGCGAACGCTTATCTGTTCGAAGCCACCCAACGCCGCGCCCGTCACGAGGCGGCCCTGAATCAGGTGATGACAGCGATCCTTCAAGTGGATGATTTGGATGGGATCCTGCGCATCGGTCTGAGCCAGGCGCTGCGGGTGATGGGAATGCGAATGGGGGAGATCTACCTGTGGGATGAGGGGCGAAATTGCCTGCGCCTTCGGGGGGCGGTTGGGATCCCGGAGGATCGCCTGCAGGGGCTGGCGGAATGCCGCTCTGGAGAGGGCATTGTGGGATCCGCCTTCCTTGCGGATCGGATTACCGTCTACAACGATCTCCCTCGGCAGGCTCCTGGTATTCTCCCCCTGCTCGAAGGAACCCGTGCCTGGGTAGGTGTTCCTCTTCGAGTGGCTTCTCGTCCTCTAGGCCTCATCTGCCTCCACGATCCAGAGCCCCGCCTGTTTGCGGAGGAGGAGCTTTCTCTGCTTCAGGCGCTGGCGGATCACCTCGCGCTTGCCGTGGAGCGGGCGGCTTTGATCGAACGCATGGCCGAACAGGTCCGCGAGGTCTCGCTTCTTTATGAGGCGAGCGCCAATCTGCTAGCCGCCCACGACGTGGGGACAGTCATGAAGCTGCTCGGTCGATTTCTCTGCGAGATCACCGGCAGCGTATATGCGCGCTTCTACCAATACCATCCCGAGCTCGGGTCGTTGGAGCTCCTCTCCGAGTTCACGACTCTTGATTCTCAGGAATCCCGAGCATGGATCGATCGGGTTCACGGGATTTCGCTATCCGTTGAGAAAGCTGCCCTTCTGGAACGCAGGCCGTATACCATATGGATCCCCGAGTCGGAGCAATCGGGGCGATCGTCCCCATCGTTGCCCCTCGCTTCGGAGGATGAGGCCGTGCTGAAACAGCTCGGGGTGCGACGCCTCATGATCCTGCCGATGGCCATCGGAACCCAGGTGCTGGGGTTGGCGGAGGTCTGGGATCTACGAGGGGATTCTGGGTTCTCGTTAGATCAGATCGCTTTGAGCCAGACCATTGCCAACCACGCGGCTGTGGCGCTGGAGAACGCCCGGCTGCTGGAGATCCTGACAGCGGAGCGGAGCCGGCTGCGGACACTGATCGACGCCGCCGTGGATGGGATCCTGCTTATCGAGACCAGTGGACGGGTGATGGAGCTCAACCGGGCCGCGGTCCAGCTCCTCGATTTGGCGGCGGGATCTGAGGCATGGGTGGGTCGATCGATTCTCGAGGTCGTGTGTCGGTTGCGAAGGCATCGGCCTTCCCTGACCCGTACCCTGGTTCGTCACCTCCGGGAGCTCCGTCGAGATCCTTCAACGCCCCGAACGGTGGAGCTGGAGACCGAGACCCGCAGCCTGCGAATTCAGGTGCTGCCCATTTGGGGCGATGGCTCCGTGGCAGGCTGGCTGGCTATGATCTATGATCAGACGCCAGCTCGCAACCTGGAACGGCTGCGGGAAGAGCTGTTCCATATGGTGGTCCATGACCTACGGAACCCCGCGGTCTCAGTTCATACGGCGCTGGAGTTTCTGCTCAGCGAAGGGCTGGGCTCATTGCTGCCGGAGCAGCGGGAGGTGCTGACCATCGCCCGGGATAACATCGGGCGCATGCTGCGGATGGTGAATACGATCCTGGAGCTGCGTCGCTTGCAATCCGGGGAGGCGATCCTCCAACCGAAGGCGATCGCCCTCTCCCAGCTGGTGGCTGGCATCCTGCGAGAACTTTCCATATTGATTCGCGAGAAAGCCCTCGAGGTGTTGGTGGACATCCCTGAGGGATTGCCGCCGGTTTGGGGCGATGAGCTCCTGCTCGTCCGGATCTTTCAGAACCTGCTGGACAACGCCATCAAGTTCACGCCCTCGGGCGGCGAGATCTGGATCCGGGCGACTCTGGAGCGGGAAGACACGATGCCGTGGGTGAAGGTGATGATCGCCGATTCCGGGCCGGGGGTGCCGCCGGATCTGCGGGAGCGGATTTTCCAGCCATTTGTGACCGGGATGGTGAAGGGACGAGGCGTCGGCCTGGGCTTGGCGTTCTGCAAGCTGGCGGTGGAGGCCCATGGAGGCCGGATTTGGTTGGAGGATCGCCCGGGAGGCGGCGCGGCGTTTGTGTTCACGCTTCCGATCGCTTTGGAGGCGTAAGGGAAAGGGCCCCCGATGGCGGACACAAGGCCTGCCCCTACAATTGGTCTTCACGTCGTTTTGTAGGGGCACCCCTTGTGGGTGCCCTATGGGCAGGCCTAACGCCTGGGGCAGGCACAAGGCCTGCCCCTACAATTGGTCTTCACGCCGTTTTGTAGGGGCACCCCTTGTGGGTGCCCTATAGGTGGGCCTCAGGCCTGCCCACGTGCCAGGCCATCGGATCATTCGCACCTCTTAGGAAGGTTGCTTGGTTTTTCTCTCCAGGCGCGGGGTTGAGCAGGCAGCTCCTCTTGTAAGCCTCTCACTTGAACGCTCACCGGCCAAGGACATGGTTGGCACACCTGCGAGTTGTTGGGTAAAATTTTTCCGGAATTTTCGGAAAATATGTGGATCCCTTGGGAGGCGTTCGGGATGGGCGCGCTGACCCGTCGTCAGCGGGAGTTCTTAACGGCGTTCGTGCGCTTGTATCGGCGATGGCGCAAGCCGCTTCACTACGGGGTGGTAGCCCGTGCCCTGCGCATCGGGCGGGCGACGGCGTATGAAATGCTGGCCCTTCTCGAGCGGGTCGGCCTGGTCGAGCGGCGCTATGAGGGCCCATCCGGCCCGGGCCGGCCCCGTGTGGTCTTCCGCCCAACCCGGCAGGCTCGATGGGTCCTTCGCGGGGTATGGGATGCCGAGGTCTGGCGAAATACCCGAACCCGATTGCTTCGAGAGCTCCGGGAATGGTCTGCGCGATTGGATCCTTCCCTCCTTCTCCAATGGCTGATCGCCGCTCCGATAGAGGAATCGGTGTCGGAGGGAATGGCTCGGATGGCTGCTGGGGTGATGCTGGTGCTCCGGATGCTGGAGCGAGGGGGAGGGGAATCGTTGTTGAGGCTGCCGGGGCGGAGGTTGGATCTGGGCGCCATGGTCGGGCTCAGCGCCGCCCTGCTCGCCATGAGCCGTCCGGAGCCCCATCAAATCCAAGTGCTGATGGCGCGGATCCGATGGTTCCAAGAACAATGGGACCGTCTGGATCCCACGGATCGACGCCGGTTGTCCCAGTTCGCCCATCAGGTTTTGCGGGAGATCGCCGTTTAGCATTGCGAACCTTTTTCGGGAGTCCAGGGGAGGTGGGCGGTGATGATCAGCGTGGTCATCCCCACGTTAAACGAGGCGGACTATCTCCCGCGCTTGCTGGAGGCGCTGGCAGGTCAGACCCGGCGGCCGGATGAAGTGATCGTCGCGGATGCCGGCTCAACGGACGGAACGCCGGAGATCGCTCGCGCTTGGGGCGCCCTGGTGGTGCCCGGAGGGCGGCCGGCGGTCGGCCGGAACGCTGGGGCCCGGGTCGCTCGGGGGACATGGTTGGTGTTCCTGGACGCGGATGTCGTCCCCCGGCCGGATTTCCTGGAAAAGGCGCTGGGCGAGATGGAAGCCCGACGTTTGGATGTCGCCACCTGCCTGATGGAGCCCTTGAGCCCTCGGCCGGCGGACCGGGTGTTCCACGAGGTGGCCAATGGGTATCTTCTGGCGTTGCAATGGGTCTCCCCCCGTGCCCCGGGTTTCTGCATCCTGATCCGCCGGGAGCTCCACGAGGCCATTGGTGGGTTCGATGAGACACTCCTGCTGGCGGAAGACCACGATTACGTGCGACGGGCGTCCCATCACGGCCGGTTCGGGGTGCTCACCACCGTTCGCATCCCGGTCTCCACCCGACGGGTGGAAGAGGAAGGCGTCTTCCCGCTGTTGTTAAAATACCTGTGGGCGGAGGCCCATGTGTGGGCCGGACGGCCCATCCGGTCACTCCCCTTCGCTTATGCCTTCGGGAATCACCGTCCGCCCTTGTCTTCGGAACGGCGTAGCGAGAAAGAAGCATGGAAACGGGCAGCAAAGCAGCCGATTCCCATCCCCCAATCGCTCTGGGGGGGCATATGGGGCCGCAAAGCGCTCGCTCCAAAGCGAAGGCCGTGGGCGGAGCGGTAAAGCCTTAGGGCGTATCTTCTGAGAAAGAAATGTGCAGGAAGCCCTGTCACGATTCCGCCCCTCTCACGCCACGCCGATATGGATATCCGGGGTTTCCTTCTGGGGGCTTTTGGGGCCGAGCCGCGCGCCGAAGGCGCGCGGCTCGGCCCCAAACACATTTTTCTCCCCCCTCCCCACGGCCCAAAG